>NZ_CP141212.1:3047500-3347500 GCF_035610345.1 Sinorhizobium meliloti
CCTTCTGTTCAAAAATGAACAGATGCTGTTTGCAATTTACGGGTCGACCGACTTGCTTCCAAGCAGAATTTTCTGGATGGTAAACATCGCGGCCGACATTTGAGGAGCATGTCTGGTCAAATTTGAACAGAGCGATGTGGGGAGGCAGCCGAGGTCTCGAAAGGGCACGGCTGAGCCCTATGTGTATCCGCACGGCGGCTTCGCATCGCCCTTTAGAACATAGAACCTTTGGGAGGAGGACAAATGCACAAGAAACTGATCGCCACGCTCGCAATGGTGCTCGCCGGCAGCACCGCCGCCCTTGCCGACGCATCCGACGGCAAAGTCAAGATCGGCATTCTCAACGACCAATCCGGCGTCTATGCCGATTTCGGCGGCAAATCCTCCTACGAGGCGGCGCTGATGGCCGTCGAAGACTTTGGCGGCAAAGTGCTCGGCGTCCCGGTCGAGGTGGTGACCGCCGACCATCAGAACAAGCCCGATATCGCCTCCAACATTGCGCGGCAATGGTACGACACCGAGCAGGTCGACAGCATCATGGAGCTGACCACCTCCTCCGTTGCGCTTGCCGTGCAGGCGATCTCGAAAGAAAAGAAGAAGATCGACATCGTCACCGGGGCGGCAACGACGGAGCTCACCGGCAAGCAGTGCAGCCCCTACGGCTTCCATTGGGCCTATGACACCCACTCCCTCGCGGTCGGCACCGGCGGCGCGCTGGTCAAGCAGGGCGGCGACAGCTGGTTCTTCCTGACCGCCGACTATGCCTTCGGCTATTCGCTGGAAGAAAACACCGGCAACTATGTCAAGGAGAACGGCGGCACCGTCGTCGGAGCCGTCCGCCATCCGCTTGCAACCACCGATTTTTCCTCCTTCCTGCTGCAGGCCCAGTCCTCGGGAGCCAAGGTGATCGGTCTTGCCAATGCCGGTCTCGACACCTCGAACGCCATCAAGCAGGCGGCCGAGTTCGGCATCGTCCAGGGCGGGCAACGCCTGGCGGCCCTGCTCTTCACGCTGGCCGAGGTCCACGGTCTCGGCCTCGATGCGGCGCAGGGGCTGACGCTCACCGAAGGCTTCTACTGGAACCGCGACGAGGAGAGCGCCAAGTTCGGCAAGCGCTTCATGGAGCGCACCGGCAAAATGCCTAATATGGTTCATGCCGGCACCTACTCGGCCGTCCTGCAATATCTGAAAGCGATCGAGAAGGCCGGAACCGACGAGACGGAAGCTGTCGCCAAAGAGCTGCACGCGCTTCCGGTCGACGACGTCTTTGCAAAGAACGGGACGGTCGCGCCGAACGGGCGGATGATCCACGACATGTATCTTCTCGAGGTCAAGAAGCCGGACGAGAGCAAGGAGCCCTGGGACTACTTCAAGGTTCTCGCGACCATTCCCGGCAAGGAAGCCTTCATCGACCCGGCCCAGAGCGGCTGCGAGCTCGTGAAGTCCTGACCGGCAAGACGATGACCGTCGCCATGCCTTTGGAGAATGGAGCGCCGCGGGTGGTTCTGTCCGCCCGCGGGCTCCGCCGCGACTTCGGCGGCTTCACCGCCGTCAAGGACGTCGACCTCGATATCCATCATGCCCGTGTGCATGCGCTGATCGGCCCGAACGGGGCCGGCAAGACCACCGTCTTCAATCTCCTGACGAAGTTCCTGCAGCCGACCCATGGCACGATCACCCTGCTCGGCGAGGACATCACCAGGACCGCGCCCGACAAGGTCGCCCGCATGGGTCTGGTACGCTCGTTCCAGATCTCGGCGGTGTTCCCACACCTGACCGTGCTCGACAATGTCCGCGTCGCGCTGCAACGGCCGAACCGCCTTGCGACGCAGTTCTGGAAATCCTTGTCGTCGCTCGACACTCTCAACGGCAAGGCCGAGCAGCTGATCCGTTCCGTCGGTCTCGACAAGGAGGCGAACGCCCTCGCCGCGGACCTCTCCTACGGTCGCAAGCGCGTACTCGAAATCGCCACGACGCTGGCGCTCGAGCCGAAGGTTCTGCTCCTCGACGAGCCCATGGCCGGCATGGGGCACGAGGACGTCGGCATGGTCGCCGAGATCATCCGCGAAGTGGCGCGCGAGCGCGCAGTGCTGATGGTTGAGCACAATCTCTCGGTCGTCGCGACGCTCTGCCATCACGTCACCGTCCTGCAGCGCGGCGAGATCCTGGCGGAAGGCGACTATGCGACGGTCTCGGAGGATCCGCGCGTCCGCACAGCCTATATGGGCACGGAGGAGGCCTCCAGATGAAACCGCTTCTCAAGGTGGCCGGCCTTAACGCGTGGTACGGCGAAAGCCACGTCCTGCATGGCGTCGACATGACCGTCGGCGAAGGCGAAATGGTCACGCTGCTCGGCCGCAACGGCGTCGGCAAGACGACGACCCTGCGCGCGATCATGGGGATCGTGCGCGAGCGCAGAGGTGAAATCAGCTTCGCCGGCGAGGACCTCATCCACGTGCCCCTCCACCGCGTCGCCCATCGCGGCCTGGGATTCGTCCCCGAGGAGCGCGGCATATTCTCGACGCTTACCGTCTACGAAAATCTCCTGCTGCCGCCGGCGGTCGCGAAGGGCGGCATGACGATCGACGAGATTTTCGAGCTTTTTCCCAATCTGCACGAGCGCCGCAACAGCGCCGGGACCAAGCTTTCCGGCGGCGAGCAGCAGATGCTGGCGATCGCCCGCATCCTGCGGACCGGAGTCCGGATGATGCTGCTCGACGAGCCGACCGAGGGGCTTGCCCCAGTGATCGTGCAGCGCATCGGCGAGGTCCTGAAGAAGCTGAAGGAACGCGGCATCACCGTTCTCCTGGTGGAACAGAACTTCCGTTTCGCGAGCAAGGTCGCGGACCGCTTCTACCTGATGGACCATGGGCGTGTGGCCGGCGAGTTTCCGGTTTCGGAGCTTTCCGCGCGCATGGACATGCTGCATGATGTGCTCGGGGTGTAGACCATGACGATGATTTTCGGAATTCCACTCCAGGCCTTCCTCGGGCAGCTGCTGATCGGGCTCATCAACGGCTCCTTCTATGCGCTCCTGAGCCTCGGCCTCGCCATCATCTTCGGGCTCCTGCGCGTCATCAACTTCGCCCACGGCGCGCAGTATATGCTCGGCGCCTTCATGGCTTGGCTGCTGCTCTCCTATTTCGGCATCGGCTATTGGCCGGCGCTCATTCTCGCGCCCCTTCTCGTCGGCCTCATCGGCGCCGTTATCGAGCGCACGATGCTGAGACGGCTCTATACGCTCGATCCGCTCTACGGCCTCCTCTTCACCTTCGGCCTGGCGCTCACCATCGAAGGCACCTTCCGCTATCTCTACGGCGCGTCCGGCCAGCCTTATGCGACGCCGGCGCTGCTGACGGGCGGGGCCAATCTCGGCTTCATGTTCCTGCCTATCTATCGCGGCTGGGTCATCGTCTTTTCGCTGGTGATCTGCCTCGGCACCTGGCTCATGATCGAGAAGACCAAGCTCGGCTCCTATCTGCGCGCCGCTACGGAAAATCCGGTCCTGGTGCAATCCTTCGGCATCAACGTGCCCTTTCTGCTGACGCTGACCTACGGGCTCGGCGCGGCGCTCGCCGCAATTGCCGGAGTTCTCGCGGCGCCGATCTATCAGGTCTCGCCGCTGATGGGATCGAACATCATCATCGTCGTCTTCGCCGTGGTCGTCGTCGGCGGCATGGGCTCGATCATGGGCGCGATCGTCACCGGTTATCTGCTGGGTATCGCCGAAGGACTGACCAAGGTCTTCTATCCGGAGGCCTCCAACATCGTGATCTTCGTGATCATGGCCATCGTTCTCCTGCTGAGACCCGCGGGTCTCTTCGGTCGGGATGCTTGATATGACGCTGACACTCGAACTCGCGAAGCAGAAGGAACGCTCGCCGGCCATCGTTCAGACGGTGTTTCTCGGCGTCGGCCTTGCCTGCCTGCTGCTTGCGCCCCTGTTCTTCTACCCCGTCTTCCTCATGAAGATTCTGTGCTTCGCGCTCTTTGCCTGCGCCTTCAATCTGCTGCTCGGCTATACCGGGCTGCTCTCCTTCGGCCATGCCGCCTTCTTCGGCGGCGCGGCCTACTTCACCGCGCATGCGGTCAAGGAATGGGGCGTGCCGCCCGAACTCGGCGTCCTCCTCGGCGTCGTCGGCGCTGCACTTCTCGGCGCGGTCGTCGGTTTCTTCGCGATCCGCCGGCAGGGCATCTACTTCGCCATGATCACGCTGGCGCTGGCCCAGATGTTCTATTTCTTCTGCCTCCAGGCCGGGTTCACCCGCGGCGAGGACGGCATCCAGTCGGTGCCCCGCGGCCATCTCCTCGGTTTCATCGATCTCTCGCAGCCGACGAACATGTATTATTTCGTGCTCGCCGTCTTCGTCATCGGCATCGCCATGATCTGGCGGATCATAAATTCGCCCTTCGGCATGATCCTGAAGTCGATCCGCGAGAACGAGACGCGCGCGATCTCGCTCGGCTACTCGGTCAGGAACTACAAGCTCGCAGCCTTCGTGATGTCGGCGGCGCTTACCGGGCTCGCCGGCGGTCTGAAGGCACTCGTCTTCCAGTTCGCGACGCTGACCGACGTCAGCTGGCAGATGTCCGGTGAGGTTATCCTGATGACGCTTCTCGGCGGCATCGGAACGCTGATCGGGCCGCTCTTCGGCGCCGGTCTCGTCGTAACGCTGCAGAACTATCTGGCGACGTCGGAATTTCCGGTCACGATCATAACCGGCATCGTCTTCATGGTCTGCGTGCTTCTGTTCCGCCGCGGCATCGTCGGCGAGTTCTACAACTCCCGGCTCGGCCGCAGGCTCGGCTTCGAGCATCGACACAAGCATTGACCATGCATCGGTCCGAACCACGTCGGGCCTCGACATAGAGAAAACCAATGGACACGTTCGACTTCATCATCGTCGGAGCGGGCAGCGCCGGCTGCGTGCTCGCCAACCGCCTGTCGGAAAACCCGGACCACCGCGTGCTGTTGCTCGAGGCCGGCGGCAGCGACAATTATCACTGGATCCACATTCCGGTCGGCTATCTCTATTGCATCAACAATCCGCGCACCGATTGGTGCTTCACCACGGCGGCGGAGGAGGGCCTCAACGGCCGGTCTCTCGGTTATCCGCGCGGCAAGGTGCTCGGCGGCTGCTCCTCGATCAACGGCATGATCTACATGCGCGGGCAGGCGCGAGATTACGACCTCTGGCGCCAGCTCGGCTGCCCCGGCTGGAGTTGGAACGACGTGCTGCCGTTCTTCAGGAAATCCGAGGACCATTATCGCGGCGCCGACGACATGCACGGCGCAAGCGGCGAATGGCGGGTCGAGAAAGCGCGCGTCCGTTGGGCGGTGCTCGACGCCTTCCAGAAGGCTGCGACCGAAGCGGGCATTCCGGAGACCGACGACTTCAACCGCGGCAACAACGAGGGCTCCGGTTATTTCGACGTCAACCAGCGGTCCGGCATCCGCTGGAATACAGCCAAGGCCTTCCTGAAACCTGCCAGGAACCGGCGGAACCTTACGATCCTGACGAAAGCCCATGTCCGCCGGCTCATTCTCGAAGACGGCCGCATCGCCGGCGTCGAGTTCCAGCATGACGGAATCACGAAAAGCGCCCGGGCGCGCCGCGAAACCGTGCTTTCGGCCGGGGCGATCGGCTCGCCGCATATCCTCGAACTCTCCGGAATCGGCCGGCCCGACGTGCTGCGCGAAAACGGCATCGAGGTCCGCCACGAGCTGCCCGGTGTCGGCGAAAACCTGCAGGACCATCTGCAATTGCGTCTCGCCTACAAGGTGACCGGCGTCCCGACGCTCAATGAAAAGGCGACTTCACTTTTCGGCAAGGCCGCGATCGGCCTCGAATACCTTGTCCGCCGCTCCGGCCCGATGGCCATGGCGCCGAGCCAGCTCGGTATCTTCACGCGATCGGGCCCGGAGAAGGAAACGCCGGACCTGCAGTATCACGTACAACCGGTGACGCTCGAAAAATTCGGCGAGCCGGTACACCCCTTTCCCGCCATCACCGCGAGCGTCTGCAATCTGCGGCCGGAAAGCCGCGGTTCCGTCCATCTGAAAGGCCCGGATTTCGCCGCGGCGCCGGACATCCGCCCGCGCTACCTGACGGCCGAGGCCGACCGGGACGTGGCCGTGAAGTCGATCCGGCTCACCCGCCGCATCGTCGCGCAGCCCGCTTTCGCCCGCTACAATCCCGTCGAGTTCAAGCCCGGGTCGAACTGCGAGACGGACGAGGAGCTGAAACGCGCGGCAGGCGACATCGGCACGACGATCTTCCATCCCGTCGGTACCTGCCGCATGGGTGGCGACCCCGATAGCGTCGTGGATCCCGAGTTGCGGCTGCGCGGCATTGCCGGCCTGCGCATCGCCGATGCCTCGATCATGCCGACGATCACCTCCGGCAACACCAATTCTCCGACGATCATGATCGCCGAGAAGGCGGCTCAGATGATCCTGGCAGGGGGCCGCTAGAGCACTTCCAGGAAAAGTGTGTAACGGTTTTCCGTCCGGAAGTGCGTGGATTAAATGGTTGGGCATTTCAGCGTTTCCATGAAACGTTGAAATGCCCTAGCCAACACCTGGAAACGACGCACGTCCGGACGGATGAATTCTGCGGCCTACTCCGCCGCTTCCGTCTCCGGCATCGGCACGTAATTGAGGATCGGCGACAGCCAGCGCTCGACATCGCGGACGCTCATGCGCTTGCGATCGGCATAGTCCTCCACCTGATCGCGCTCGATCTTTGCGACACCGAAGTAATAGGAATCGGGGTGGCCGATATAGAGGCCCGATACCGAAGAACCCGGCCACATCGCAAAACTTTCGGTGAGCCTGACGCCGATAGCGGCTTCCGCATCCAGGAGCCGGAAAAGCGTCTCCTTCTCCGTGTGGTCGGGCTGCGCAGGGTAGCCGGGCGCAGGGCGGATGCCCGCATAGGGTTCGGCGATCAGTTCCTGCGGCGTGAAGGCTTCGTCCGGAGCATAGCCCCAAAGCTCCTTGCGGACATATTCATGCATGCGCTCGGCGAAGGCTTCTGCGAAGCGGTCCGCAAGCGCCTTGACCATGATCGAGGAATAGTCGTCGTTCGCCCGCTCGAAGCGTTCGGCGATCGCCACCTCCTCGATGCCGGCCGTCACCACGAAACCGCCGACATAGTCCCGCTTGCCGCTCGCCGCCGGTGCGACGAAGTCGGCAAGGGCGACATTCGGCCGGCCGTCACGCTTCACCATTTGCTGGCGCAGCGTGAAGAAGGTGGCAAGCTCGGCTTCGCGCACCTCGTCGGTAAAGAGGCGGACGTCGTCGCCCATGCTGGCGGCCGGCCAGAAGCCGATCACGGCCTTCGGGGCGAACCATGCCTCGGCCACGATCTTTTCGACCATCGCCTGCGCATCCTCGAAGAGCTGGCGAGCGGCAGCCCCCTGGCGTTCGTCATCGAGAATCTTCGGGAACACCCCCTTCAACTCCCAGGTCTGGAAGAACGGCGTCCAGTCGATATAGCGGGCCAGCTCGGCGAGGTCCCAGCCCTCGAAAATACGCGTGCCGAGGAATGACGGCACCTTCGGCTGGTGAGCGTCCCAGTCGATCCGAAGGGCATTCGCCCGCGCCTGCGAGAGCGGCAGACGGCGCTTCTCGGCTTCGTTGCGGGCATGTGCGTCGGCAACCTTCAGATACTCCGCGCGGACCGTCTGCTTATAGGAGTCGCGGACTTCCGGCGAAAGCAGGCTCGACACGACGCCGACCGCGCGGCTGGCATCGGTGACATAGACCGTCTGGCCGAGGCTGTAACGCGGATTGATTTTCACCGCCGTGTGCACGCGGCTGGTCGTCGCCCCGCCGATCAGCAACGGGACATCGAAGCCCTCCCGTTCGAGCTCGGAAGCGACATGCGCCATCTCGTCCAGCGACGGGGTGATGAGGCCGGAAAGACCGACGATGTCGACCTTCTGTTCGCGCGCCACTTCGAGGATCTTAGCCGAGGGCACCATGACGCCGAGGTCGATGATCTCGTAATTGTTGCAGGCGAGCACGACGCCGACGATGTTCTTGCCAATGTCGTGCACGTCGCCCTTGACGGTCGCCATCAGGATCTTGCCGGCACTCTCGCGCGCCTCGCCGCCGCCATTGGCGCGCTTCTCTTCCTCCATATGGGGGAGCAGCACCGCAACGGCCTGCTTCATCACCCGGGCGGACTTGACCACCTGCGGCAGGAACATCTTGCCGGAGCCGAAGAGATCGCCGACGACGTTCATCCCGGCCATCAGCGGCCCTTCGATGACATGCAGCGGCCGCTCGGCGGCAAGCCTGGCTTCTTCCGTATCGGCTTCGATGAATTCGGTGATTCCGTTGACGAGCGCATGTTCGAGCCTCTTCTCCACCGGCCATTCGCGCCAGGAAAGGTCCTTCTCTTTGCCCTGGCTCCCGCCCTTCCCGCGATAGCGCTCGGCGATCTCCAGGAGGCGCTCGGTCGAATCGGCCCGGCGGTTGAGCACCACGTCCTCGCAGGCTTCGCGCAGCTCCGGGTCGATCGCGTCATAGACGGCAAGCTGTCCGGCATTGACGATGCCCATGTCCATGCCGGCCTGGATCGCGTGATAAAGGAAGATGGCGTGCATCGCCTCGCGCACCGGTTCGTTGCCGCGGAAGGAGAAGGAGAGGTTCGACACGCCGCCGGAGACGTGGACATGCGGCAGTGCCGCGATGATCTCTTGCGTCGCCTCGATGAAGTCGACGCCGTAATTGTTATGCTCCTCGATGCCGGTCGCGACCGCGAAGATATTCGGGTCGAAGATGATGTCCTCCGGGGGGAAGCCAATCTCTTGCGTCAGCAGGCGATAGGCCCGCCGGCAGATTTCCACCTTGCGGGTCTTCGTATCGGCCTGGCCTTTCTCGTCGAACGCCATCACCACCACAGCGGCGCCATAGGCGCGCACGAGGCGCGCATGGTGCAGGAAAGCCTCCTCGCCTTCCTTGAGCGAGATGGAATTCACCAGCGCCTTGCCCTGAACGCATTTGAGCCCGGCTTCGATCACCTCCCATTTGGACGAGTCGATCATTACCGGTACGCGGGCGATATCCGGCTCGGAGGCGACGAGGTTCAGGAACTCGACCATCGCGCCCTTCGAATCGATCAGGCCTTCGTCCATGTTGACGTCGATGATCTGGGCGCCGTTCGCCACCTGATCGCGCGCCACATCGAGTGCGGCGGCGTAGTCCCCGGCCGTGATCAGCTTGCGAAACTTCGCCGAGCCGGTGACGTTGGTGCGTTCTCCGACGTTGACGAAGGGGATCTCGTCGGTAAGCGTGAAGGGTTCGAGGCCGGAAAGCCGCATGCGGCGATCGATCTCGGGCACCCGGCGCGGTGGATATTTGGCAACCGCTTCGGCGATGGCGCGGATATGGGCCGGCGTGGAACCGCAGCAGCCGCCGACGATGTTGACGAGACCATCGCGGGCGAAGCCCTCGACCTGCACCGCCATCTGCTCGGGGCTTTCATCATAGCTGCCGAACTCGTTCGGCAGGCCCGCATTCGGATAGGCGCAGACGAGCGTGTCGGCGACCGCCGAGAGCTCGTCTATATGGGCCCGCATCGCATTGGCGCCGAGCGCGCAGTTGAGTCCGATCGTAAACGGCTCCGCATGGCGCACCGAATACCAGAAGGCCGTGGGCGTCTGGCCTGAAAGGGTACGGCCGGAGAGATCGGTGATCGTTCCGGAGATCATCACCGGCAGGCGGACCCCCTTTTCGGCAAAGACTTCCTGCGTGGCGAAGATCGCCGCCTTGGCATTCAGCGTATCGAAGATCGTCTCGATCAGGATGATGTCGGCACCGCCGTCGATGAGGCCCCGCACCTGCTCGGCATAGGCGAGCCTCAGATCGTCGAAGCTGACGGCCCGATAGCCGGGATTATTGACGTCCGGCGAGATAGACGCAGTGCGGTTGGTGGGGCCGAGCGCGCCTGCCACGAAGCGCCGCCGGCCATCCTCCGCCTCGGCCCGCTTCGCCGCCCGCCGCGCCAGCCGCGCGCCGTCGCGATTGAGATCGTAGACCATGTCCTCCATGCCGTAATCGGCCTGGGCGATCCGCGTCGAGGAGAAGGTGTTGGTTTCGAGGATATCGGCGCCGGCGATGGCGTAGTGGTAATGAATGTCCTCGATTGCCTTCGGCTGAGTGAGCGTCAGGAGGTCGTTGTTGCCCTGCTGATGGCAAGCGCACCCACCGAAGCGTTCGCCGCGGAAGTGATCCTCCACGAAACCGAGCTGCTGGATCTCCGTTCCCATGGCGCCATCCATGATGAGGATGCGTTCAGCCGCCGCCTGGGCGAGCTGCCGGAAAATTTCCGAACCATCCGGCTTGGGCGAGACGTTTCCAAAGAGGGCGTCGGCGGCGGACATGGGAGATCTCCCGTTCTGAAAACGACAAAGAATTATCGATTTACTCACATAAAGATATGTTTATGTCAACATACGTGATGGTCACAATTGCGGATGAGTGAATAAAAAGCGGCCCGCCGCGGGTGCGGGGGACGATAAGAGAGCGGGATGAGGAGAAGTGTGTGCGGTCTTCCGCCGGTCACATCCGCTTGAGGCAATCCTCCAGTTCATAGATCGCGCAAAGAATATGATAGAAGGTGCTTGCTGGCGCCGGTTCTTCGACAAAGGTGCCATCCGCCTTCTGCTTGTCGCGCCAGAGGCCGCGGACAGGCACATCCAGAAAGCGCTGCAGCGCCCCCATGGCGCGTCCAGCCGAAGCGAGATAACGCTCTTTCTCCGCACCTTCCGTCAACGCCGCAAATCGGATCGCCGCCTTCAGCCACTCGGTCTGCGGCCAAAGCCGCGCTGTCGGATCGGCAACGGAGAAATCGTCGAGGAGCGTCATGACGACCACGTCCCGCTCGGGGCATGTTCCATATTTCTCGCCGATATCGAACAGCCGCCGCGCCTCGACGATCGCCTGCGCATTGCCGCGCCGTTCCGCCCAGCGCAGGAGGAGCCATGCCCATTCGAAATGGTGCCCCGGTTCGACGATACGACCCTTTTCGCCGGGGAACGGCGCCCAGTCGTGATCGAAGAATTCGCGCAACGCCCCGCTCTCGGCGTCGATGAACCGGTCCATGGCCAGATGCGCAATCTCGTCGGCGAGATTGGCCCAGGCGACGCGGTCGAATCCTTCCGCCTCCTCGCTTGCGAGGCAGGCTTCGAAGAGATGCATGTGCGGATTGGAGCCGAGCGGCAGGCGCGGCGGCTCGTCCTCCTCGAAGCCGGCGAGCGGATGCTTGCAACGGGCTTCGAGCCGCCGCCGGAGTTTGTCGCTGCGCCCCACCATCTCGGCTCCGCGCTCCGGCAGGACTTCCGCCAGATGGGCGAAGGCAAGCAAGGCGAAAGCCTGGTTGTAGAGGTCGAAGGAAGCGTCGATGAGCTTGCCGTCGGCATTCGCCAGCGCCCCGTAAAAGCCGCCAGGCTGTCCGTAGACGCGATCGAAATAAAGAAGGCCGCCTTCGGCGGCGGTGCGCCAGTCTCCATTCCAGCCACGCCGGCCGGCCGCGGCGAAGCAGTAGACCTGCCGGGGCTGCACGCGGGAGCGGCGGTCGGCCCGCGTCGGTTCGCCTTTCATGTCGATCGTCTCGACGAAGCCGCCGCCCTCCGCGTCGAAGCCTTTCTGCCGCCAGAGCGGCAAGGCAGCATCGTTCAGCCAGCCCGCGAGTTCGCCTGCCTGGAGATGAATATCCATGCCCATCCGCTTTCCGTCAGCTTTCCAGCTTCAGCGCGTCATGATCCGCGCCGAGAAGTTCTGCCAGCGCCTCGACCACGAGATTATGGTCCTCCCGCTGCGGCAGGCCGGAAACGGTGACGGCGCCGATGCAGCCCGTTCCCTTGACGACGATCGGGAAGCTGCCGCCATGGGCGGCAAACTCGGCATCCGGCAGGCCGAGCTTCGCCTGCAAATTCGTTTGCTGCTTGAGAAGGCTGAGCCCGGTGGCGTAGCTGCTCTTGAACAGGCGGAACACCGTGTTGCGCTTGCGGCGCACCCAGTTCGGATTGTCCGGCGTCGCCCCATCGAGGGCCGCATAGAAGACCTGCATGGAAAAGAGCGTGATGTCGATGACGCAGCCGAGCTTGCGTTCCGCGGCCATCCGGCGAAGCGTTGCGCCCAGCTTCCAGGCCGTCTCGAGATCGAAGCGGTCGAACTGCAATTGCTGCTCCTGCAGCGCAATCCGGCGCAGATCATTGTCTATGTTCATAATGCCTCCGCTTGGTCAGTGGTCGAACTGGACGAGTGCGATGCGCGATCCTGCAAAATTCCCCGCCTGGCAATTAATCCTTCCAGAGCCAGGCGGCGCCGCGCACGCCGGAACTGTCGCCGTGCACCGCCTTGCGGATCGGCGTCTCGAAACTGTCGCCGAAGAGATATCTGGTGATCGATGCCGGCAACTCGCCGTAAATCTCGTCGACATTGGACATGCCGCCGCCGAGTACGAAGACGTCGGGATCGACGATGTTGGTCAACAGCGCGAGGCTGCGGGCCAGCCGGTCGACGAAGCGCTCGTAGACACCGATTGCCACCGGGTCGCCCGCGCGCTTCGCCTCGATGATGTCCCGCCCGCGCCGGTCCGTCCCGGTCGTCGTACGGTAGTCGAGTTCCAGCCCGGTGCCGCAGGCATACATGTCGAGGCAACCGAGCTTGCCGCACCAGCACCTGTGCCCCGGATATTCGTCCTTCGTCATCCAGGGCAGCGGATAATGGCCGATCTCGGCCGCGACGCCCTGGTAGCCGGCGTGAACCTTCTTGCCGATCGCCAGACCCCCGCCATGGCCCGTACCGACGATCACGCCGAAGACGACGCCCGCGTCCTTGCCCGCCCCGTCGACGGCTTCGGAGACCGCAAGGCAATTGGCGTCGTTGGCCAGGCGAACCTCACGTCCGAGCGCAGCCGCAAGATCCCGCCCGAGCGGCTTGCCGTTGATGAGCACCGCATTGGAATTGCGCACGATGCCGGTGCGCGGATTGGGACTTCCAGGTATGCCGATGCCGATCGAGCCGCGCTCGCCGGCGGTGCTTTCGGCCGAGGCGACGAGCTCTACGACGGCACGGACACAATCCTCATAGCCGCTGGTGGGTGTCGGGACACGATGGCGGGCACGCGTCTTGCCGTCGCGATCGAGCGCGATGACCTCCATTTTCGTGCCGCCCCAGTCAATTCCGATAAACATATATCTGGTCTTTGGGATAAAGATCGTTGGCGAGGAAGCGGCAGCCTCTCCTCCGGCGCCGCGGGCCTTGCTTAGCATCCACCGTATCGGGGACGCTAGTGGGATGAGGAAAACTGTGTGCGGTTTGCCGCCCGCGTCCCGCTCAAACGACTTGAATCGATCACGTTCATGATTTTGGGTCGACGCGGCCTCAATTCATCGGGATCGGCCCCCCATCTTCGGGAGCGCTTGCAAATCGGCTGCGATCGCCGAAAAACACTTGGCGAAAGAGCCTCGCTTTTGTATGGGTCTATTCCGAGTGGTCCCGTAGCTCAGCAGGATAGAGCACCAGATTCCTAATCTGGGGGTCGCGCGTTCGAATCGCGCCGGGATCACCATCTTCGTATCAATAAATTCACGAACTTAGCTGATGCGGCCGCAGAGAGGTCCGCTTAAAGCCGTGTCGCACGGCCTCGCAACGATCTCCCTTGATTTCCAAGCATTACCAACCTCTTGCTGGCGACTCCATGCGACATGATAAGCCGGTCATCCCTCAGTTTTCCATATTGATGTTGACGTTGCGGTCCTTCGGCAGGATGGAAGCCGTTATTTCGGGTTTCGTCGGTCATCCAAAAGCCTCGCTTTTCGGTATCACATTTTCCGTATCACTTTTATTTTTGCATTCGGAATTAAACATGATACAAAAAATGCATGAAGATCACGTACGACGAAACCAAGCGCCAGACCAACATCGGCAAGCACGCCTATGATTTCGCCGAGCTCGACATGGAGTTCTTCTCTTCGTCCGTAGTGGTCCCGGCCAAGGAAGGCCGCTTCATGGCAATCGGCGTCCTGCGCAATGGCGTGATTGCCGTGGTCTTCGGTCGCCTTGGCTCGGAAGGTATTTCGATTATCTCCATGCGTGACGCCAGCCGGAAGGAAAGGAGCTTACTATGACGAACCCATCCCGCCGCATTCGCCATATCTCCGACAAGGAGGAGGCAGAAATTCAGCGCAAGATAGCCAGCGACCCGGATGCTCCCGAGGCTACCGACGAGCAGCTTAGGCAAGCCAAGCCCTTCGTCGAGGCTTTTCCCGACCTCGCCGAGAGTATCAAGCGTGCCAGGGGCCGGCCAGCCATCGAGAAGCCCAGGCAGCAGCTATCCATCCGCTTGGATCCGGACATTATCGAGCATTACAAGGCGACCGGCAAAGGCTGGCAGAGCCGAATGAATGACGACCTTCGCAAGGCCGCCGGGTTGAAGAAGGCCGGCTAGCTTACTTCTCCCGCACTCTTACCTGACGGTCTGGTCATAGGCCTGCCGCTGCTGTTGCCTTCTGCCGCCTTTGATGAGGTCTTGCATGCCCAAGTCCGGTTACGGCGGGGCTGGAAAGAGCCTTATGACCGTTACGCTTGCGAAGCATTAATCCGCAATCGGCCAAGCCTTTCAGCATTCGTCAAAGGGATAGGGCTTCCGCTTGCTCCCGAACTTTCCGGTAGCTGAAAGCTCTCCGAGAGGCGGGAAAAAACGTTATCCACACAACTGCCGCCCTTTTCCTTTCGCGTAAACAACAGCTTGTTCCACGCGCGTAATTCCGGCGTAAGGCGTGTCACCGTTACGCCTCATTCGAACTTCACCACCCCCGCCGTCAAAACAGCAGGGAGTAAACGAATGAACATCAATGGAACCAACGTCGCCAACAAGCTCATGGGTACGAATCTTGCGGACACGATCCGCGGCTATGATGGCAGTGATTCCATTTGGGGTAATGCCGGTGACGACTATCTCGACGGCGGGCTTGGCAACGACTTGCTCTATGGTGGGCTTGGCAACGACTTTTTCAAGGCCGGAGCGGGCGATGACTACGCGGAAGGCGGCGACGGCAATGACAGCTTCGACGGCGGCGCCGGCGCCGACACGCTGATCGGCGGGCTCGGCAACGATATCTTTTCCGGCGAAGACGGCAATGACATCATCAACGGCGGCGATGGCCATGACCATATCCTCGGAGACGCCGGCAACGACCGGATCTATGGGGGCGCCGGCGAGGAATACATCGACGGCGGAGTGGGAGACGACATCATCTATGCCGGCTCTGGAAACGACGGCTTCAACAACCGCATTGATCCCGCAACGGGCAAGCTGACGCAGCAGGCGGTCGGTGGTGGTGCCGGCAACGATACGATCTACGGCGAAGAGGGCAACGACGCCCTGAAGGGCCAATCCGGAAACGATCGGGTCTATGGCGGCATCGGCGACGACATCGTCGATGGGGGCGACGGGAACAACTATCTCGATGGCGGTGATGGGAATGACGTGCTCGACTCCGAGGGCGGCATCGACGAAGCCCACGGCGGTAACGGCAACGATCGGATTGCCGCAGGCGCCGGCAACGATCGGGCATTCGGGGATGCCGGGGACGATATCCTGACGGGCGAAGCTGGCGACGACGTGCTTGCTGGCGGCCTCGGCAACGACCTTGTCATTGCCGGAGACGGAAACGACACGCTTCGCGGCGACGCGGGCAGAGATACCCTGCTTGGCGACGCGGGAAGCGACATCCTGTGGGGTGGCGCCGATGCCGACCGCTTCGTCTTCAAGGGCGCGGGTTCGCTCGTCGGACGGGACTCCGTGATGGACTTTCAGGACGGCACCGATCTGCTTGTCCTGGAGAACCTCGGAATCAAGCAATATTCGAGCTCCAGCACGGCCGGTACGATTTTCGCATATGATGACGCCAGCGGAGACGTGATGTTGAAAGGCTACGATTCGACGGGCAATGCGCTGTCGATCCATGTCGACGATCCGACGAATACCCTCGCCGCCTCCCACTTCAGCAGCGCCGATTTTCTCTTCGCCTGATCGAAGCGGATGAAAGTTCGAGCACCGCGCGTATCGCACGCGCGGTGCGTTCTTTTGAGACTTAAGTCCGATATTAAATGGGCGATAGTCTTAGCCCATTTTGGCTTATCCCATTGAGCACGCTCCGTAATCCTTGACTGCAACCGGTGCTGTGAGACCCTTCTATCTCGTGCTTGTACTATGCAGGTGAAGCGATGATCTTCGCGGATGACGTTGAGTTGGCCCTCGCTCTGGCCTGCGAAGAACTCCAGATGACCCGGGACGAAATAATCCGCCTCATCCTTCGCGAGTGGCTGGAGCAATATGGCTTTATCCAATTCCATGAATTGGACGAAGGCAGCGACACAAACAGCAGCGCGTGAGTTCCGCATGTTCCCTGTGCTGAGCGGTTTTCCGCCCGGCATTGCGGAAAACAAGGGGTTAGAGAGTTTCCGCGATTCGGAGAAAGGCTCTAGCCTACCCTCAAGCTTGCTCCTCGAAGCCGAAGGCCGAGGCGGGCGGCAACGCGCTGCGATGCGTGATTTTCTCGATCCGTGCTGTAGAACAGGGTACGAGAGCGCAGTTCAGGCAAGCGCGACCAGCCGGCGGTAGCGGCTGCTCCGAAGCCCTGCCCCCTGAAGGCCTTCGCCGTTGCCCGATCCCTCCGGATCGTTCTCCCCTTCCATCCGGCCTCCATCTCCCAAGCGAAATAGCGTGCGGTAATCGATGTCGAGCCAATGCAGCATGGTTCAGACGTACAATCCCGTCCGGCCTGTGTCGAGGCGGCACCGCTATTCTACTTCCTTGCATGCTATCCCCGGGTCCTCCTCGCCCTTCATCGTATCGAAAAGCGTCGCCTCGCCACCCTTCGTCCACCAGACATATCGGCCGCCGGCATATCTGGCGCCCGATCCGGAAATCACGTTCGATGCCACGATGAACGTGCCCTCGATGGTGAAGGTCGCGAGCGACGCGGACCCGGCGTCGATGTATTCGGCCTCGATCGTCTTGTCGCCGCAGGCATAGCGAACCGTCCGCCGGTCGACTGCGCCGGCGTCGGGAATTTCGATCGTCAGTTCTGCGCGGTTGCCGTTCCGCGACTGCATCGAGGTTAGCTGCAGCACGCTCTCCTCGTTTCGCCCGCCGAGAAAGAGCTTGGATCCCTCTATTCGCCAGACAAGCTCCGTCTTAAGCGCTTCGAAGAACTTCCGCTCCTGGTCCATGACCGCCGGTACGCACATCTTGCGGGTGGCGGCAGCCGGCCCGAAGGTGATCGTCGCGCCGGAGAGGCCGAACGTTCCGGTGAAGTGATTGCAGCCGGCCATGCCGCCATAGGTGCCGTCCTCACGAATCTCGAGCGTCGTCTGAAGATCATCGATCACGCCCCGGCCGCCTATGTCCTCGGCAAGCCACGAGCCGACGAGCGCCTCCGGCACCTTTTCGGCAGCCACCGTCTGCATGGAGGCAAGCTCGATCAGCACGCAGGCGCAAGATGCGGCGGTCAGGGCTTGCAGCATCGAAAACTCCTCAGACAAATCATCGTTCGACGGTGTTAACGATTCTTACCCGAGCGCTGCCTCTTGGAGAAGGGCGATGACTTCACCCTTGTTGCCGGCAGTATTCGGCTGTAGAGCCTAGTAAAATCATTAGAACGAGAAGAATACGGGATTTTGGCATGGCATCCGGCGATGATTTCAAGCGCCGTCTGACGATACTGGGTTCCACCGGATCGATCGGGACCAATACGCTCGACGTGGTCGAACGGCTCGGCGGGTGCGATCGATTCGCCATCGCCGCGCTGACCGGCAACGGCAACATCCCGCTGCTTGCGGAGCAGGCCCGCCGCGTCGGCGCGGAGCTCGCAGTTACCGCCGACGAGCATCGCTACGGCGAACTCAGGGAGGCGCTGAGCGGCAGCGGTATCGACGTCGCCGCCGGGCGCAGCGGCCTGATCGAGGCGGCCGAACGGGACGCGGGCTGGGTTATGGCGGCGATCGTCGGCAATGCCGGTCTTGGCCCGACACTTGCCGCCACCCGCCGCGGCGCCGACATCGCACTCGCCAACAAGGAATGCCTCGTTTCCGCCGGCAGCCTTTTCATCGAAGCCGTCAGCGCTGGTGGCGGACGGCTGCTGCCGGTCGACAGCGAGCACAATGCGATCTTCCAGGTGCTGGAGAACGACCAGCGCCATGCCGTCGAGCGCATCGTGCTTACCGCCTCCGGCGGTCCGTTCCGCACCAGCACCCTCGACGAAATGCGGCACGTGACGGCGGATACGGCCCGCGCCCATCCGAACTGGTCGATGGGCCTCAAGATCTCGATCGACAGCGCCTCCATGTTCAACAAGGCGCTCGAGATGATCGAGGCGCGCCACCTCTTCCGCCTGAGGCCGGACCAGATCGAGGTGATCGTCCACCCGCAATCCGTGATCCACTCGATGGTCGGCTATACGGACGGGTCCGTCCTCGCCCAGCTCGGCTGCCCCGACATGCGCACGGCCATCGGCTATGCGCTTTCCTACCCCGAGCGCTGCCGTCTGCCGGTCGAGCGCCTGGACTTCGCCAGGCTCGCCCGGCTCGATTTCGAAGCCCCGGACGAAGTCCGCTTCCCGGCGCTGAGGCTCGCGCGCCGCGCCATGGAGGAAGGCGGCGTCCAGGGTGCCGTGCTGAACGGCGCCAAGGAGACCGCACTCGAGGCGTTCATCAAAGGCCACGTCGGCTTCCTGGCCATGGCGGAAATCGTCGAGAGAGTGATGGACGCGCTTGCCGGCCTGCCGGCTGCGGCGAACATGGACGACGTCTTTGCCGCGGATGAAAAAGCGCGGCGGGCGGCTGCCGAGATGATCCGGTAGAGAGTTGTTGCGGGTGAATCCGCCCTCATCCAGCCCGCTGGCCCGTAGGCGGGGCGAAGGGGACAAGTGGCAGCGCCTGCACCACACGAGCGCTGCTACGAAATAGAGGTTCGCGCGAGGAAGTCCCTCTCCCCGCCAGAGCTCGCCGGAGCTTACGCCACGGCCCTCGCCAGCGCACAGCGCGACCAGAGCGAATGCAGCGCGCCGACCAGATGGTCGATATCGGCGTCAGAATGCAGGGGGGTCGGCGTGATGCGCAGGCGCTCGGTCTTCTTCGGCACGGTCGGGTAATTGATCGGCTGGACGTAGATGCCGAAATTGTCGAGCAGCAGGTCGGATATCCACTTGCACTTGGCGGCGTCGCCAACGATGACCGGCACGATATGGCTCGGATTGACCATATGCGGAATACCGCGCTGGTCGAGCAGCGAACGAAGCCGGCGCACGCGCTCCTGATGCGCGAAGCGTTCGACCTGGCTTTCCTTCAGGTGGCGAATGGAGGCGAGCGCGCCGGCGGCGAGCGCCGGCGGCAGCGCCGTCGTAAAGATGAAACCGGAAGCGAAGGAGCGGATGAAGTCGCAGAGCGCCGCCGATCCGGTGATGTAGCCGCCCATGACGCCGAAGGCCTTGCCGAGCGTGCCTTCAATGACCGTCAGCCGGTGCATCAGCCCCTCGCGCTCGGCAATGCCGCCGCCGCGCGGGCCGTACATGCCGACCGCATGAACTTCGTCCAGATAGGTCATCGCGCCGTATTTGTCGGCGAGATCGCAGAATTCCTCGATCGGCGCGATGTCGCCATCCATCGAATAGACGGATTCGAAGGCGATGATTTTAGGCGCGCGCGGGTCGGCGGCTGCAAGCTTGGCCTCGAGGTCCGCTACCGAATTGTGCTTGAAGATGACCCGCTCGCATTTCGAATGGCGGATGCCCTCGATCATCGAAGCGTGGTTGCCGGCATCCGAAAAGACGATAACGCCGGGAATTTTGGAGCAGAGCGTCCCGAGCGCGGCCCAGTTCGAAACGTAACCGGAGGTGAACAGAAGAGCCGATTCCTTGCCATGCAGGTCGGCGAGCTCGCGCTCGAGCAGCACATGGTAATGGTTGGTGCCGGAGATGTTGCGGGTGCCGCCGGCGCCGGCGCCGCATTCGTCGATCGCGTTCTTCATCGCCTCGGTGACGATGGGACACTGGCCCATGCCGAGATAGTCATTCGAGCACCATACGGTCACTTCCTGGGCGCCATCGGCCGTGTAACGCGTCGCCTTGGGGAAGCTGCCGCGATGGCGGGCGAGATCGGCGAAAACCCGGTAACGGCCTTCCTGATGCAGCCCATCCAGCTCGTTTTTGAAGAAACTCTCGAAATCCATCATCATCTCCAGTGCCCTGTCGCCTTTCTTCCTACAAAGCGATCAGTGGTCAACCCCGGACAGGCTCCGACGCGCGGGCTGCGGCAAAAGGCCTCTCGGCCCCCAGACCCCGGTCATTCTGCGCGGCGCGTGTCGTGCCTGGCAAGCGGGAAAGGCGATGGAAAATGACGACACATTTTCAAACCTTTCCGCCGTAATCAGGCTCGACCTCGACACGGAGTCCGAGAGTCCAGTTTTGAACCATTCCAAAATGGCTAGCAAAACTTCATTCTCCCGAACATCGATCGAAGTCAAGCAATTGCGGAAAAAGGACGGCCGCTGCCGCCCTTTTTCGATACCAAAGTTGGTCCGTCAGGCGGCCGCCACGGCGCGTTTCGTCATCACCTTGACGAGATTGGCGCGATAGGCGGCGCTTGCATGAATATCGGAAAGCAGGTTCGAATCGTCCACCTTCACATTGTCGACGGCACCCGGCGACCAGTTGGCGGCAAGCGCCGCCTCGAGGTCCGGATGGCGGAAGACGCCGTCCGACCCGGCTCCGGTCACGCCAACGCGCACTGCGCCATCGTCACGACGGACGACGAAGACGCCGGTCATCGCATAGCGCGATGCCGGATTGGGGAACTTCCGATAGGCCGCTTTCGCCGGCGCTTCGAAGCGGACGGCGGTCACGATCTCACCGTCTTCGAGCGCCGTTTCGAAGAGACCGGTGAAGAAGTCTTCAGCCTTGACCTCGCGCCTGTCGGTGACGATCACCGCATCGAGCGCCAGCATCGCGGCCGGATAGTCCGCCGCCGGATCGTTGTTGGCGATGGAGCCGCCGATCGTACCCATGTGGCGGACATGCGGATCACCTATGTGGCTGGCAAGCCCGCAAATGGCCGGACAGACCGCGGCAAGCGCGGCGGAGGTCGCGACCTCCTCATGCGTCGTCGCCGCGCCGATCCTGATCGACCGGCCGTCGACGGTGATCCCCTTCATCTCGGCAATGTGCCTGAGATCGACAAGGTCGCTCGGGGCGGCGAGCCGCTGCTTCATCGTCGGGATGAGCGTCATGCCGCCGGAGAGATATTTTCCCTCCGCGGCGGTCCCCATCAGCTTCGCTGCCTCTTCGACCGAGGAGGCCCGATGATAGTTGGTCTCATACATCTCAAGTCCTCCCGATCAATGCGCGCTATGCACCGCCGCCCAGACCTTTTGCGAGGTCGCCGGCATGGTGAGCTCGTTGGTGCCGATCGCGTCCGTGATGGCGTTGATCAGCGCCGGCGGCGAGCCGATCGCCCCCGCCTCGCCGCAGCCCTTGACCCCGAGCGGGTTGCTTGGGCAGGGCGTGTTCGAGGTCGTCACCGTGAACGAAGGCAGGTCGTCGGCGCGCGGCATGGCGTAGTCCATGTAGCTCGCCGTCAGCAGCTGCCCGCTCTGGTCGTAATGCACCCCTTCGAGCAGCGCCTGGCCTATGCCCTGCGCCAGCCCGCCATGCACCTGGCCCTCGACGATCAGCGGGTTGATGATATTTCCGAAATCGTCCGCCGCGACGAACTGCACGATCTTCGTCTGGCCCGTTTCCGGATCCACTTCCACTTCGCAGATATAGCAACCCGCCGGGAAGGTGAAGTTGCTGGGATCGTAGAAGGCGCCCTCCTTGAGGCCCGGCTCCATGCCGGGCGGCAGGTTATGCGCCGTATAGGAAGCAAGCGCCACCTGCGACCAGGGGACCGACCTGTCGGTGCCGGCCACCTTGAGCGCGCCGTCCTCGATGACGATGTCGCTCTCGTCCGCCTCCATCAGATGGGCCGCAATCCTTTTGGCCTTGGCCTCGACCTTGTCGAGCGCCTTGAAGACGGCCGACATTCCGACGGCACCGGAGCGGGAACCATAGGTTCCCATGCCCATCTGCACCTTGTCGGTATCGCCATGGACGATATTGACGCTGTCGATCGGTACGCCGAAACGCTCCGCAACCACCTGGGCGAAGGTCGTTTCGTGTCCCTGGCCGTGGCTGTGCGAGCCGGTCATCACCTCGATCGTGCCGACCGCGTTGACCCTGACTTCGGCCGATTCCCACAGGCCGACGCCGGCGCCGAGCGATCCGACGGCGGCGGAAGGCGCCAGTCCGCAGGCTTCGATATAGCAGCTCATGCCGATGCCGCGCTTCATTCCCCGCCGCTCGGCTTCCGCCTTGCGCGCGGCGAAGCCGTCCCAATCGGCCGCCTCCATCGCCCCCTTGAGCGACGCTTCGTAATCGCCCGCATCGTAGTTCATGATCACCGGCGTCTGATGGGGGAAGGTGCGGATGAAGTTGATGCGCCTGAGTTCCGCAGGGGAAACGCCGAGCTCGCGCGCGGCCGTCTCGATCGTGCGCTCCAGCAGGTATGTGGCCTCCGGCCGCCCGGCGCCGCGATAGGCGTCGACCGGCGCCGTATTGGTATAGACGGTGCGGACATTGGCATGGATCGCCGGGATCGCATACTGCCCGGAGAGGAGCGTCGCATAGAGATAGGTCGGCACGCAGGAGGAGAAGAGAGACATATACGCGCCGAGATTGGCGATGGTGTCGACCTTCAGCGCGGTGATCCGATTGCTGCTGTCGAATGCCATCTTCACCGTCGACACATGATCGCGGCCGTGCGCGTCCGTCAGGAAGGCCTCGGTGCGGTCCGCGGTCCATTTCACCGGCACGCCGGTACGCTTCGAGGCCCACAGACAGACGATCTCTTCCGGATAGATGAAAATCTTGGAGCCGAAGCCACCGCCGACGTCCGGAGCGATCACCCGGAGCTTGTTCTCGGGCGCGACATTGTAGAAGGCGCTCATCACCAGCCGGGCAAGATGCGGGTTCTGGCTGGTGGTATAGCAGGTGAAATGGTCGTCGCCGGCATCATAGATACCGAGTGTCGCGCGCGGCTCCATCGCATTCGGCGACAAGCGGTTGTTGATGATCTTCAGTTCCGTGACATGCGCCGCAGCAGCGATCGCCTGGTCGGCCGCACCCGCGTCGCCAAGCTCCCAATCAAAGATCAGATTGCCCGGCGCTTCCGGATGGATCTGCGGCTCGCCCTCGCCCAGTGCCTGGAGCGTATCGGTGACGACCGGCAGGGTTTCGTAATCCACGACCACCGCTTCCGCCGCGTCGCGGGCTTGCGCGACACTGTCGGCGACGACGATCGCCACCGCGTCGCCGACATAGCGCACGGTCTCGTGGGCAAGCGGCCGCCATGCGCCCATGCGCATCGGTGAGCCGTCCTTCGAGTGGATCATCCAACCGCAGATGAGATTGCCGATCCCATCCGCCAGCAGTTGCTTGCCGTCGAGCACGTCGATCACGCCCGGCATCGCCTTGGCCGACGTCGCGTCGATGCTCCTGATGGTCGCATGCGCATGCGGGCTGCGCACGAAAACCGCATACTTCATGCCGGGCACGACCATGTCGTCCGTATAACGCCCCTTGCCGGTCAGAAAGCGCTTGTCTTCCTTGCGCGCCACCCGCGCGCCGATGCCTTCAACGCCCATTGCCTATCTCCTCCCGAAGTCCTGCAACGAATTTCCGCTCGAGCGGAATGACGAAAATCACGTGCGATGCTTGCCTGGCATCGCGCTCCCTTTGGGTTTCCTCATTCTGCCGCCTGGCGAACGCCGCCCGTCCCGGCCGCGGCGGCCAGGATCGCCTGGACGATGTTGTGATAGCCGGTGCAGCGACAGATGTTGCCTTCCAGCTCGGCGCGTACCGTCGCCTCGTCAAGATTGCCGCCATGTCGACGGATCATGTCGACGGCGGTCATGACCATGCCCGGCGTGCAGAAGCCGCATTGCAGTCCGTGATACGTCTTGAAAGCCGCCTGGACCGGGTGAAGCTCGCCGTTCGACGCCAGGCCCTCGATCGTCGTGATCGTCGAGCCGGCCGCTTGCGCGGCAAGGATGGAACAGCTTTTCACCGATTGCCCGTCCATGTGAACGACGCAAGCGCCGCACTGCGTCGTGTCGCAGCCGACATGCGTCCCGGTCAGGCCGAGATTTTCGCGGATAAAGTGCACCAGCAGCGTTCGGTCGTCGCAGGTACCACTTACCTGGCGGCCGTTGACCGTCATCGTTATTTTCGCCATTTCGCTCCTCCGGGTCGGTCCAGAGTCGAGCGCGGCTTCAAATCGGGTGAGATGCGTTCACGCGACTCGAAGTACGCGCCGACCGATATCGATTGCCCTTCCGCCAGCGGTCCACTCCTCCCGAGCCCGCGTGGCGACGTTGTAACATTTGTCTTTTTTTCGGGCTGCCGCAACCGTTTCGCGCCACAAGGGGCAAAAAAATGCGAGCACGTATGTAACCCCGGCAACAGCGCCTTCATGTTCCGTTCAGGAAAGATCGCATTATGTGGCATAAGAACGATCTCGCCGTATCCGTGCATTTTCCTCGGCGGCGGGTTATGTTCCGAATGCAAGTTCAAGTGGAGGGCCGCGGTTCGCACCCTCCCATCACTATAGGACGGACGAGGCGGACGCTGAATCCGTCGAAATCGGAGAGGACATCATGAAGAAAGCCATCGCGCTTGTGTTGGTCGCCCTGTCGGTCGCGAGCTGCACGCAAACCGAAAAGGGTGCCGGTATCGGCGCCGTATCGGGGGCAATCATCGGGGGCGCGGTCACCGGCGACGTCCGCGGCGCGGCTGTCGGCGCGGCGATCGGCGGCGTATCCGGCGCCGTTATCGGCCACGTCACCGACCAGCCGGGCCAGTGCTACTACCGCGACCGCTACGGCCGCCGCTACATCGACCGCTGCTGAGTGCCGCAACGGCCGGATCGACGGCCCCGGAACGATCCGGGGCCTTCATGTCCGCCGGAATGTTCCCGAAGGAGCGCTATTGCGCTGCGATCCCGTTCGCCGCCGCCGATCCGCCCTTCGCTCCCGCTTTGACAAGCCCTTCGCTGAGGTGTTGCAGGTCCGATTCCTGGACGTAGTGCTGCGTGGCGAGAAACGCGTCGAGGTCGAAATCCGGGGCGAGCGCCCGGACCTTCTCCATATGGGCGTGAGCCGCAATGTCATCCCCGAGCCAGCCGTAGCAGGCCGCGACGAATGCATGCTGGACGTGGTCCATCACCGAGAGGTGCATGAAGGCCTCGACCGCCTCTCCATACTGCCGGGCGGCGAAGTGAGCCTTGCCGAGGTGGCTCCAGAAGCGTTCCGGATGATGAGGATTGAGCTGCATGGCCTTGCGGATCCACTCGACGCCCTCTTCCGGTCGCCCCAGCCAGGTCAGCAGTTCGCCCTGCTGGACCACAACCAGGTCGTAATTGGGATTGAGGGAAAGGGCACGCTCCTGATGGTAGCGCGCCGTCGTCAACGCATTGTTGTTCACATTAACCGCCGCGAGGATGCGATGCACGTCGGCGTCGTTGTCGTCGAGCGCCAGCGCCCGGTCCAGCTCCGCAACGATCTCGGCCCAGACCGCATCCTTGTCTTCGCACCAGCCGTGGACCCAGGCTTGCCCGAGGATGCAGGCCCGCCAGGCATGGGCATGCGCATAGTCGGGATCGAGCGCGACAGCCCTGTCGATGAGGGCCCGGGCCTGCTCGTTATCCGCGACGGTGCTCCGGTGATGCAGCACCTTGGCGGCAAGGGCACATTCGTAGGCGGCCATATTGGCCGGCTTCGTGCGGGCGAGCAGGTCCCGCTGCGCGGCCTCGACGCGCCCCGGAAGCGTTGCCGCTATCGCCGCCGTCACCTCGTCCTGGATGGCGAAGATGTCGTCCAGTCTCCGGTCGTATTTGTCGGCCCAGATATGAGCGTCGTTGACCGCGTCGATGAGCTGGACCGTCACGCGCACCCTGTCGCCGATCTTGCGGACGCTGCCCTCCACCAGATATTGCGCTCCGAGCTTCTCGGCCGCCTCGCGCACGTTTACCGGCTGGTTCTTGTAGACGAAGCTGGAGTTGCGCGAGATGACGAACAGCTCGTGCCGGCGGGACAGCTCGGTGATGATGTCCTCCGTCAGGCCGTCTGCGAAAAACTCCTGGTCGGGATCGCCGCTCATATTGTCGAACGGCAGCACCACGATCGAAGGTTTGGAAACGGAGCGCGGCGCATCCGTAGCCTCCGGGAAGGATGGCAGGACAGGCCCCTCGATCCCGACTCGGAAGAGATGAATGGGGCGGCTGATGTTCTTCAGCATCTTCTCGCCCAAATCCTCGATGGGGACATCGATCCGGTCGGCGACTTGCGTCGCCACCGCAGCCGTCACGCAGATGCCGCCCACATCGGCCAGCTGCTCGATACGGGCGGCGATGTTCACGCCGTCGCCGAAGATGTCGTCCTCCTCGAAGATGATGTCGCCGAGATTTATGCCGATCCTGAACTCGATCCGCCGGTCCTGCGCCACGTCGGCATTGCGCCGCTTCATGCGGCTCTGGATCTCGACGGCGCATTTTACCGCGTCGGTCACGCTCTGGAATTCGACCAGCATGCCGTCGCCCGTGGTCTTGATGAGGTGGCCCTTGTTCTTTGCAATGGCCGGATCGATCAGTTCTATCCGATGAGTCCTGAGGCGGGCGATGGTACCGGCTTCATCGGCCTCCATCAGGCGGCTATAGCCTGCCATATCGGCTGCCAGCACTGCGGCTAGTCTCTGTTCCATCGGTTGCCAACAAACGTTTGGCGGGAGCACCTTCTTCCGGACTCCCGGGTTCAAGCGGGCCAGGGCGATTCTATAGCACCCCGACGTGATCGCCTACCTAAATTAGCATCCACTTGAAAAGAAGCTGCGGAGCCGTCTGCCGACAGGCATGGAACCATCGCATGCGCTCATTGTTCGGCACTGGTCAGCGCATGCGAGGTGCTCCTATGATCAATTCGCCAGGCTCCGTGAAACATCGCTTCCTCGATCTGGACGGCATCCGGGTCTTCTACCGCGAGGCAGGACCGCCGGACGCGCCGATCGTGCTCCTTCCCCACGGCTACCCGTGCTCATCCTACGAGTTTCGCAATTTCATGCCGCTGCTGGCCGACCGGTGGAGGCTTGTCGCTCCGGATTTCCCCGGATCCGGATACAGCGACACGCCGGACGACTTCGCCTACGGCTTCGACGGCTTCGCAGATTTTCTCGAAGCCTTCATCCGGCGCCTGGGCCTCGATCGTTTCGCACTTTATCTACATGACTTCGGCTCTCAGATCGGCCTTCGGCTGGCCATTCGCCGGCCGGAGCGCATTTCCGCACTGATCATTCAAAATGGCGACATCTACGAGGATGAGCTCGGACCTAAATACGCACCGTTGCAGGAGTATTTCCGCAATCCCACGCCGGAGGGCCGGGCCAAACTCGGCGAAGCCGTAAGCGAGGAAGGATACCGCGACGAATACCTCAACGACGTCCGGCCCGAGCTTGCCGAGCGGATTTCTCCCGACCTGTGGAAGCTCCATTGGTCCATGACAACGGCCAAGCGGCGTGAGATCGCCATAGACGTCATCGCGGGGCTGCGGGAAAATCTCGCCTGGTTCGAGCGCTACCAGAGTTACCTGCGCGAACATCGACCGCCGACGCTGATCGTCTGGGGTCCGCAGGACGGCTACATGCCCGAGGCCTCCGCCCGAGCCTATCTCCGCGACCTGCCCAATGCCGAACTGCATCTCATCGACGGCGGCCATTGGTTGCTGGAGACCAACCTGTCCGAGGTCGTCTCCCTCTGCCGAGATTTCCTTTCGCGCGCTTCGGCGAAATGACGCCCCCGCTTCCACCGGTCGCTTCGTAAGCTGACCGTCGGTGCGGGCCTGCTTCGCGGCAGAAGCCGCTTACCGCTTAAAAGTATTCCGTTGTGCCTGAAGCACCACAGGGGAGTCCTTTCTGCCAAAAAATCGTCTTCGAATCGCCGCTTCGGGGTGGATGCGGCGAGCGGTCATCGTTAACAGATGGAAAACTATGTCCTGCTAGCTTGGCCGACGCCGCGTATGCAGGCAGTTGGTACAGAGTCGCCTGAAACGGGATGCGGAGAGGAATGTCTCCACCACGATCGAGTATTGCGCACTGGAAGACAGCGACCGCGCTCACAATCGTGGCATCGGCCGTGCTCGGCCCGGTTTCCGTCGAGCAGGCCCACGCGTTCAAGATTTTCGGCATGCGGTTTTTCGAAAGCGCGGAAGAAGAAGTTCAGGTCATAGACCCGGTTCGCTATACGCTGACTTTCGAGCCGGGAACGGATGACGAGGAGCTCCGGGAGGCGCTGGAAAACGGCTCGCGGCTCGTTCAGGATCAGGAAGAACCGGTCTCGGGCGATCTTGGCCTGGCGATCAAGGCGCGCGACGACCGCGATCGGCTCCTCGCCGTCCTCTACGAAAAGGCGCGTTACGGCGGCACCGTCAGCATTCTGGTCAACGGCCAGGACATCGATAGCCTCCCCCCGGACCCGGCTTTCCCCGACGGCCAGCCCGTACCGGTCGTGGTTCGCGTTGCTCCCGGGCCGGCATTCACGCTGGGCTCGGTCAGGCTCGAGGGGGACGCCGCGCGGCTCGACCCAGCCGCCTACGACCTCAAGCGTGGCGCCCGCGCCGACTCGACCTTGATCATCAAGGCGGGCGAGCAGATCGTGAACGATCTCAAGGAACAGAGCAGGCCGCTGGCCAAGCTCGCCGAGCGCAGCGTCGTTGCCGATCACGCGACTTCCACGGTCGATGTAACGATCCGCGCCGATGGCGGGCCGGTCGCGCCCGTCGGCGACCTGACCGTCAGCGGCGCCAGAACGGTCGACCCGGATTTCGTCAAGGATTATTCCCGCCTGAACCACGGCCGCCCATATTCGCCGGAGAATATTCGCAAGGCCGCCGAGCGGCTGCGGCAGTTGAACGTGTTTTCCAGCGTCACCATCAACGAAGCCGACGGGCTCGCGCCCGACGGCACGATCCCGATGAACATCCAGGTGTCCGAAGGCAAGCACCGCTATTTCGGTTTCGGCGGACAGGTCTCGACCACGGATGGCCTTGGACTTCAGGGCTATTGGGGACACCGCAATCTCTTCGGACGCGCAGAATCGCTTCGGATCGAAGGCTCGGTCGACCGCCTTGGCGAGACCACGGATGTCGCCGGACTCGATTATTCGGCCGGCATTCTCTTTGCGAAACCCGGCGCCTTCGGACCGGCATCGACCTTTACCGCAAGCGTCAAGGCGGCAATCGTCGATCCGGACGCCTATAGTGCCAAAACGGTTACCGCGGCGGCTGGCGCCGCTTTCGAGCTTTCGCCCGAAGACACGTTCTCCGTCGGCGCGGAAGTGGGCTGGGCGGATGTCGACGACGCTTTCGGTTCGAATTCCTATATCACCGCCGCCCTCCCGTTCGAATATGTCCGCGACGCACGCGACGATAAGCTGAACCCGACGGAGGGTTACCGGGCGCTGATCAATGCCAAACCGAGCTACGAAATCGAAGGAAAGACCTTTTTCAGCTCCTTCGAAGCTTCCGCGTCCGGCTATTACGCGTTTGGAACGGAAAAGCGCTTCGTGCTGGCCGGCAAGCTCGGCGCCGGCGTGCTCGTCGGTGGCGACGAACTCTCCGATATTCCCGCGACCCGGCGGTTTTTCCTCGGCGGTGGCGGGTCGGTGCGCGGCTATTCCTATCAGGAGATCAGCCCCCGCGACGCCGATGACGAACTGACCGGCGGACGCTCCTATGTGAGCGGCTCCCTCGAAGCCCGCATCGCCGTCACCGATACGATCGGCATCGTGCCGTTCATCGACGCCGGCACCGTTTCGGAAAACACGGCGCCCAATTTCTCCGACATCCGGGCCGGCGCGGGCATCGGTCTGCGCTATGCGACGCCCTTCGGCCCGATCCGGCTCGACTTCGCCGTGCCGCTCAACAAATATCCGGGGGGCACCACTTACGGAATCTATGCCGGTATCGGCCAGTCCTTCTAATGCCCGGACTATTTGCTGCATGCGCGCGACACCGTGGTAAGATGAGCGAAGTCCCGCCTGCCGGGCGATGTGCCGGCACTCTACCGATTCCAGAGCGGCGCAACATGGACTATGGATAGGACATGAATCAGGTCACCTTTTTCCTTCGATCTGCGCTGCGGTACTTCTTCGCCGCCCTCGGCACGCTCGTGGTCGTGCTCCTCCTGCTCGTCGGCTTTCTGGGCTTCACGGTGCCCGGCGCCCGCGTCGTCGCCTGGGCGATCGAGAAATATGCGGCAACCCCCGACCAGATCGTACGCATCGCCGACCCGGGCGCGCTTCTGACCGGCGACTTCACGGCCGGCACCATTACGCTCTTCGATGGCGAAGGCATTTATGCGGAGGTCCGCGACCTTTCGGTGGACTGGTCGCCCGCAGAACTATTCTCGCTTCGCTTCGACGCCAGCAGGATTTCGGCCGGCACGGTCCGCGTCGAACGGTTGCCCGTCCCCTCGACCGAGACCCAGGAAGTGCGCTCGACATTTGCCCTTCCGGTGGACGTGAAGATCGATGCCTTCGACCTCAAGGAAATCGTGCTCGGCAAACAGATCGCAGGCGAAGATCATTTCCTGACGGCCAAGGGCAAGCTCTACGCGACGAATTCCAGCATCGCTCTCGAGCTCGATGCCGCCGAACGGGACCGCCCTGATGCGCGCGCGACCGCCGATCTCGTCTTCAACCCGGCCGGCAACCAGCTTAAGCTTGAAGCCGAGCTCGCGGAGCCGAAGGGCGGCCTTCTGGCGAGGCTGCTCCGCCTGCCGGGAGAACCTGCCGTCAACATGACCGTGACCGGACAGGGACCGCTTTCCGACTGGGCGGGCTCGGGTACGGTTACGCTCGACGGAAGCGAGATCCTTCGGCTCGACGGGCAGCACGTGCTCGCGGCCGACGGAATGCACATGCTTACCGTATCCGGCGGCGGCGCTTTCGCCACGCTGACGCCACCGGCCTTCAGGCCGCTCTTCGAAGGGGAGAGCAGGATCGACCTGAGGGCCGCCTTCGACGGCACGAGCAAGGTCCGGATCGATGCGGGCAAGATTTCGACCGGCGCCATGACGCTCGATGTCTCCGGCACGGTCGACAGCCGCGGCGAGAACAACCTCCAGGCAAGGCTCGCCGGTACGAGCGGGCCATTCGATTTCCGCTGGCCGCTGAAAGACGGCGAGTTGCAGGCGCTCGTCGACACCGCAAACCTGTCGCTGATCGGCGACGGGCAGTCGGCAATCCTCGACATCGCCGCCAATGTGCCCTCCGTGAACCTGCCGCAGGGACGATTGGGCGGCATCCGGCTGTCGGCACAGAGCGACGCCTTCAATCTGGCTACCCGGTCCGGTCCATTGAAGACGACCGTAGAAATCGCCGAGAGCCGCTTTGCAAATGCCGATCTCGATCGGGCGGTGCAGGCGCCCCTGAAGCTCGACGGCACCATCGCCGTTACTCCGGAAGACATCCGTTTCGACCCGCTGGAGATCGAAAGCGCGAGCATCGGCGGCACGGTCACCGGCAGCTTCGATCGCGTCGAAACGACGATCGAGGCGGCATTCAAGGCCTTTGCCGTCAGAGAGGTCCTGCCGCCGGGGCTCGCCGACAAGTTCGACAGGACCATCGCCCTTGCGGGCAATGCGGTCGTGGAACAGGACGGCAGCGTCCGGTTGAGCGAACTCGACATAAAGTCCGGTGCGCTCGACGCCTCCGGCTCCGTTGCGCTTGCCGGAAGCACATTGACTGCGGACATCCAGGGGACGCTGCCCGATCTCGGACGGCTGCTCGCCGATGCGAAAGGCTCGGCCGCCTTCCACGCGGTCGCCTCAGGCCCTCTGAACAAGCTCGGCATCGAAGCAGAGATAACCTCAAGCGGAGCGACGCTCGCTGGCCGCACACTGGACGATCTCGTCGTCAATGCCGACGCTACCGTGACGCCTGGGAGCCCCGAAGCGAAGCTGACGGCAACCGGTACCCTCGACGGCCAGGCGATCGACGTCCGCGCCGACGTCGTCACCCGGGATGGCCGCACCTCGATCCCCGCCCTCGAGGCAAAGATCGGCGAAAACCGGCTGACCGGTGCGATGGAGCTTACAGCCGACTTCAAGCCGAATGGGACGATCGACTTCAACCTGCCCGATCTCGGCCTCCTTGCCGCCATGGCCGGGCAGCAGGCATCGGGCGACCTTGCCGGCTCCGCGACAATCCGGACCGCCGACGGCGTCACGTCGCTCGCGCTGACGGCCCGCGGCGAAAGCATCAGGCGGGACGCATTGACCATTGCCAAGCCCGTGGTCGACGTCGACGTGGCCGATCTTGCCAGCCTGGCGATCAAGGGCGGTGTCAGGGCCGAAAGCGTCGTCCAAGGCGAAAACCGCCTGACGGACATCGATATCGCCTTCGAGCAACAGGCGGAAAGAACCGGCTTCTCGGTCGGTGCCGAATATGAGGGCTCTCCGCTCGCAGCGACCGGCGATCTCGCGAGCCGTGACGGCCGGACCGAAATAAGCCTTGCGTCGGCCTCGGCGACAGCCAAGCGCATCCCCTTGCAGCTTGCCCGGCCGACCGTCATCGCCATCGAGAACGGCGTCGTGCATATCGATGGGCTGACGATCCAGGCATCGACGGGTACGGTCGCCGTCACCGGTACGGCAGGCGAGACACTTGATATTTCGGCGGATATCAGCGAGCTGCCAGCCACCTTGATCCACACCGTCGCGCCGACGCTCGGGGCCGAGGGCACGATTGCGGGCAAGGTGGACATTGCCGGAAATGGCGCGGCACCGGTCGTCCGCTACGATCTCACCTGGAGCGGCGCCTCGATCGCCTCCGTGCGGTCGGCCGGCATAACGGCGGAAGACCTGTCGGCGAAGGGAACCGTGACCGTCTCTGACGACAGCATCCGCCTCGACCCCTTGGCCATCGAACGCGCCGGCTTTCGCGGCGATGTGACGGCTAGCCTCGACCGCGCCGGCAACGCGGCCGAGGCGAATTTCCAGTTCGTTGCCGAACCCGCCGCGCTGCCGCCCGGCATCGGCGCAAAATTCGATGCGCCGATCACCGTCTCCGGCAAGGTCGCGACAGGGGCCGCCGGCGCCGTCGAACTGAGCGCACTCGAAGTCAAATCCGGGACGGTCAACGCCACCGGTTCGGCCGCCCTTGCCGAGGGCGCGTTGACGGCCAAGATAGAGGGCGCATTACCGGATCTCGGCAAGCTGCTCGCCGAGGCCGAAGGCAAGGCCGCCTTCACCGCCGACCTGTCCGGGCCGCTCGACGCGCTCGGCGTCAAGGCGGAAGTGACCTCCAGCGGCGCGGTCCTCGCGGGACGCACGCTTTCGGATTTCGTGATCACAGCCGATGCGACGGCGAAAGCCGGCAGTCCGCAGGCGAAGCTGACGGCGACGGGAGCTCTGGACGGCCAGGCGATCGACGTGAAGGCCGAGGTGGTCTCGAAGGACGGCCGCACTTCGATCCCGACCCTGGAGGCGAAGGTCGGCGACAACAGATTGACGGGTGCGATCGATCTGACGGCAGACTTCAAGCCCGAGGGCACGATCGACTTCAATCTGCCCGATCTCGGCCTTCTTGCCGCCATGGCCGGCGAGAAGGTCTCGGGAGACCTCTCCGGCTCGGCAGCGATCAAAACGGTGGGCGGTGTGACCTCCCTTACGCTGAAAGCGAACGGCAGCGGAATCAAGCGCGGCGATCTGACGATCACAAAGCCGGTCGCCGATATCAGCGTCGCCGATGTGGCGGCACTCGCGATCCGGGGAAGCGTCAAGGCGGAAAACGTCGCTCAGGGTCAAAACCGTGTCACCGGCCTCAATCTCACCTTCGATCAGCAGGGCGGCAGGACCGGCTTTACTGTCGACGGCAGATATGACGGCGGTCCTCTTTCGGCCAAAGGCGACATGGTCGCAAGCGGCGGCCGCACCGAAGTCCGCCTCGCCTCTTTCGCGGCAACGCCCAAGCGGATACCGCTGAAGCTTGCACGCCCGACCATCGTCGCGATCGAGAACGGCACGGTGCTCCTCGATGCCCTGACCATCGAGGCTTCGAGGGGAACGATCACAGTCGCCGGCTCTGCGGGACCGAAGCTTGATATTTCAGTAAGACTCAACGCGCTGCCTGCCGCACTGATCAACACCTTCGCCCCGACGCTCGGGGCGGAAGGCACGATCGCCGGGACGGTGGACGTGGACGGAACTGCGGCGGCTCCGGTCGTCGTCTATGACCTCAGATGGAGCAACGCCTCGGTCGCAGCGGCGCGCGGCGCCGGCGTATCGTCGCTGGCGATTGCTGCAAACGGGCGCTTCGCCGACAACCGGGTCACCGTCGATGCCACGGTCTCCGGGCCTGGAGACCTTTCCTTCCGGGGTGGCGGCAATGTCGAGCTTGGCGGCAATATGCCGATCTCGATGAAATTCGCCGGCGACGTACCTTTCGCGCTGCTCGCCAATATCATGGCGCAACAGGGTTTCACCCTGACCGGATCGGCCAAGGTCGACCTTTCGCTCTCCGGCCCGGCCAGGGCGCCGCAGATCGCCGGCACGGTCTCGACCGCCGGAGCCCGGCTCGTGGACGTTCGCCGCAATCTCGCCCTCAACGACCTCACCGCCAATGTCGCACTGGACGGCAGGCAGGCGACGATCTCTCGGCTCTCGGCCAATCTGGCCAGCGGCGGATCGATCGAGGCGAGCGGCACCGTGGGCATCGTTCCCGGTTCAGGTTTCCCGGCGGACCTCAGAATCCGGCTCAACGATGCTACCTATGTCGACGGCACGCTGTTCACCGCCAACCTTGCAGGCGACCTGACGCTCAACGGACCGCTCGTCTCGACGCCCGTACTTGGCGGAAGGCTGACGATCCGCAGGGCCGCGATCACCATACCGGAGAAGCTGCCGGCCTCGCTCTCGCAGATCGACATCAAGCACCGCAACGCCCCGGCACGCGTACAGCGGATGACGAAAGATCTGCGCCGGGATACGTCCGCCGGCACCGAGGCAAGCGGCGCGATCGCCTTCGATCTCGCCGTCAGTTCCCCGGGCCAGTTCTTCGTACGCGGTCGCGGCATCGATGCCGAACTCGGCGGCGATCTGACCATCCGCGGCACCGCCGTCCAGCCGATCGTTTCCGGTGGATTCGACATGCGTCGCGGGCGCCTGGAGATTCTCGGCAAGCGCCTGACCTTCACCGACGGTCACATCGGCTTCGGCGGCGACCTCATCCCGACGCTCGATCTCGACGCGACCTCGAGCGCCGGATCGACGACGATCACGGTCAACGTTGCAGGCCCGGCCAACAACCCGACGGTGACCTTCTCCTCGTCGCCCGCCCTGCCGCAGGACGAGATCCTGGCGCAGCTCATCTTCAACCGGTCGCTGAACAATCTCTCCGCCTTCCAGATCGCGCAGCTCGCCTCGGCCGTGGGCCAGCTTGCCGGCGGCGGATCGACGTCGCTGCTCGACGGCCTGCGCAACAAGCTCGGCGTCGACGATCTCGACATCACGACTGACGAGAGCGGCGGCGCCCAGGTCCGCGCCGGCAAATATCTCAACGACCGCACCTATCTCGAATTGCAACAGGGATCGGACTCCGCTTCCAGCAAGGCGGTCATCAACCTCGACATCGGCCGCGGCGTGAAGCTGAAGGGAGAAGCGGCCGGTGACGGCTCGGCCGCCGGAGGCATCTTCTTCGAAAGGGAATATTGATGCCTGACGATGCCGCCCGCCGGCCGATCCGGCGGACGGGTTCATCGTTTCGGCCGTCCATTATTTTTCGAACCGGAGTCTTGACCTCAAGCACGGTTGAGGTCGCAGAAATCACTCCGTGTAACGGACACGGAGGTACGACATGACTGAGCAGATACTCTTCCGGAACGTGATGAAGATCACCGAAGGCAGCCTGGAACCCTTTCGCGAAGCGGTGAAGCAAGCGATCGAGTTCGTCGAGCGAAACGGATCTCAACTCATGGTCCAGACATTTGTCGACGAGCAGGAAATGCGTGCGGTCAGCTTTCAACTCTACCGGAATAGCGAAGACGTTCTGCGCCATTGGGAAATATCGGACCCCCACATCCGAGCGGTATCGAAGCATTGCAGCGTCGAGAAGTTCGAGATTTACGGCAATCCGAGCGACGAGGTCGCAGCCGGCCTATCCCAATTCTTCGGCGACGGCCGCGGACGCATCATGAAACCACTTGCGGGATTCACCCGCTTCCAGAGCACTTCCAGGAAAAGTGTATAACGGTTTTCCGTCCGGAAGTGCGTTGGGTCAAAGGGTCAGAGCACTTCCGTCCGGAGGTGCGTAATCTCAAGGGCTGGATCATCTCGCTGTTTCAGTGAAATGATCCGATTCGCCCTTTACCGGCTGCTGGACGAATTTTTCTGAAGCGAACAGGGGAGCTCGGGTCAGGCGTGAAGGCGTGAAGGAGCGCCCCTTCACGCCGCGTTGCGATCGACCCCGAACGCATCCAGTACCTCGCTCTCGTCCGTTGCCGTGAACAGCGCCCAGATATGACCGAACGGATCGATGAGGGCGCCGACCCGGTCGCCGGTCGGCAGCGTTTCGGCGACATTGCGCAGACTGGCGCCGGAGCCCATCGCCCTTTCGAGCACGCGGTCCACGTCGTCGACGTGCAGTTCCAGGATCGCCGCCGTTGTTCCGAGCGCGTGCGGCGATCGCGGGCCGCCGAGCCTCGGTTCGGCGTCCCGGCGTGGATTGGCGCCGGCCACCCGGAAGACCGAGTCGCCGATGCAGAGGTCGGCACTCGTCAGAATGCCGCTCCACTCGTGCCGCTGCAGCAGCTCGGCGCCGAAGACATCGCGGTAGAACGCAATCGCCCGCTCCTCGTCACCATGCCGGACGAAGAGCTTTATGCAGATCTGCCGTACCGACGGGCCGCCGGAATAACTAGCCATGGCAATCTCCCTGGATCGCAATGATGTCGAGCGGGTGGAACCCGCGATCAAATACGCCATCGTTCAAAATGAGACCGCATGCCGCGGAGACCGCGCCCGTGCTCATGCCTCTCTTGTTTGCTGAGAGGAACATCTTATCCGAAGATGAGAACAAATCAAGAACAAAAGCAGCCGTGCGTCGCCAATTCGCGTCGCGGCGATCGCCTCACGAAGACCCGGTCAACTTGCTGGTCTTCAGCAGAATGTTCGTTTCGGTCACGTTGATGCCATCGATCAAACGGATGCGCCGCAAGGTCTCGTCGAAGCTCGCGAGATCCCGGTCCTCGAGTTCGGCAATGAAATCCCACCTTCCATTGGTGCTGTGCAGCGCCCGCACCTGCGGCAGCCCGCGCAATTGGTCGGCGACGCGGTCCGCCATCTTTCCGTGAACCTCGATCATCACCACGGCCCTGACGCCGGAGGCGGGGATTTCCGCGCCCGTGCGGATGGTGAAAGCGGCAATGGTCCCATTCGCGACGAGCCGGTCGATGCGCGCAGCAACCGTGGCACGCGAGACGCCGGTCATCGCCGAAAGCGCGGAGACGGGCATGCGGGAATTTTGCCGGAGAGCGCCGATGAGCGCCTGATCGAGATCATCCATTCTTATCACTTCGTCAAAGGGGACTTTACACTTTGCGCATCTTATCTTCCCAATCGACAGTTTTCCATCTTTTTGCCGCCACGCTTTTTGACGATAATCCGCCGGACTTCACGGGAACCGAGCTTCCCGGCAACCGGGCCAAGGGACGAGGCGGACATGAAAACCATCACATTGATCGGCGCACCCATCGAGGAAGGCTCGGGCCGCCGCGGCGCAGCCATGGGGCCGACGGCGCTCAGAATCGCCGGAATAGACACAGTTCTCGCCGAACTCGGCCATACGGTCAATGACGAGGGGGATCTGAGGCCGCTGCCGGCACGCGATCTCGCCAACCATCCCGGCGCCAACAATCTGCAATCCGTCGCAGCTTTCGCGCGCGCGCTCGACGAAGCCGTGCATGAAACCGCGCGCAAGGGACATTTCCCCATCATTCTCGGCGGCGACCACGCGCTCTCGATGGGCAGCGTCTCCGGCATGGCGCGTCACGCCCAGGACGTCGGCCGGCCCCTCTTCGTCCTATGGCTGGACGCGCATGCCGACTTCAACTCGCCGGCGACCTCGCCCTCCGGCAACATGCACGGCATGCCCGTCGCCTTCTTCTGCGGCGAAGCGGAGTTCGCTCCGATCCTCCCGAAGGACCGGCCGCTGGTCGACCCGAACAAGGTCTATCAGGTCGGAATCCGCTCGGTCGACGCGCGTGAGCGCGAGGAAATTGCCGAGCACGGCGTCAATGTCTTCGATATGCGGACCATCGACGAGATGGGCATGGCCCATATCATCCGCCAGATCGTCGATGAGGTTCGCGCCGCTAACGGCCTGCTGCATGTGAGCCTCGACGTCGATTTCATGGATCCGGAACTGGCCCCCGGCGTGGGGACGACGGTCCCGGGCGGCGCGACCTTCCGCGAGGCTCACCTCATCATGGAAGTGCTGTGCGACAGCGGCCTCGTCTCTTCCCTCGATGTGGTCGAGCTCAACCCGTTCCTCGACGACCGGGGCAAGAGCGCACGCATTCTGGTCGAACTGACGGCAAGCCTCTTCGGACGCCGTATCCTCGACCGCCCGACGCGCGCGGCCTGAAGCCACGCCCGCCTGCTCTCCTGCGAGGGGGGAACGTTCAGTAAAGGCTTAACGAATCCGCGCCTAATATAGGCATACAGAGCGCAAGGCGGATTTTCCGCGCATGAAGCGGCTTGCGCCTCGCCGGATGTCATCGGCGGACCACCACGACCGGAAAGCTGGAAGGACCTTCGATGACAAGCACGCAGAGAGCAGCCGGATTCGACGGCGAGACGCTCGAAATCATAGCGTTTCGCCTCCACGATCAGGAATTTTGCGTCAAGACCACAACGATCCGCGAGATACGCGGCTGGGCCCCGTCGACGCCCATCCCGCATGCCCCGCCGGAAGTGATCGGCGTGATGAACCTGCGCGGGACGGTGATCCCGATCATCGATCTCGCCCATAAGCTCGGCATGAAATCGACCGTCACCAACGAACGCAGCGCGATCGTCGTCGCCGAGGTCCACAACATGGTCATCGGTCTCGTCGTCGATCGCGTTTCCGACATTCTGACCGTGCAGGGCAGTCAGGTACAGCCTGTGCCTGAAGTCACTGCATCCTTCGACAAGAGCTTTGCGGAAGGCATCATCGCCAATGAATCGGGCATGATCTGCTTCCTCAATCTCGCCCGCATGTTCAAGGAGCGGGAAACCGAAGAACTGGCGGCCTGAGCCTGCGCATCTGCATATCGGGAGCGATTCACTATTTCCTTGAAACAGTGAGTCGCTCTGCGTGGCAAAGGACTACATCTTTTTACGAGTATGTAAGCAAAAATTCTATTTTAACGCGATTTTAAGCTCGCTTTACTAATTTAGATCGCACAGCGGCATGAAGCCCTTCGTGATTTCGAAATCTCCCCAGCAACCGCCAGCCGCCCTTTCCTGAAGGACGGCGAAGCAGATCACAAACGTCCGCTCCGCGGCCGTTTCTTCGCGAAAATTTCAGAGGGGATCATGTTTTCTTTTACCAGAAGCCGTGACGCACGGCAGATCATCGAAGCCTTGTCCAAATCGCAGGCCATCATTCAATTCGACCTCGCCGGCAACGTCCTCGACGCCAACGAGAACTTCTGCAAGGCGCTCGGCTATAGTCTGCAGGAAATCGTGGGACAGCACCATCGCATCTTCTGCGCGCCGGAATTCGTGGCGACTGAGGAGTATCGTGAGTTCTGGGCACGCCTCGGCCGCGGCGAATTCGACAGCAACAGCTACCGGCGCCTCGCCAAGGGCGGACGGGAGATCTGGATCCAGGCGAGTTACAACCCGGTCTCCCGAAACGGCAAGCCCTACAAGGTGGTCAAGTTCGCAACCGACATCACCGCCGTCAAGATGCGGGCCACGGAAGATGCGGGCAAGCTCGACGCCATTTCCCGCTCGCAGGCGATGATCGAGTTCACGCCCGCCGGAGAGGTGCTCACAGCCAACGAGAACTTCTGCAACACGCTCGGCTATCAGCTCTCCGAAATCCAGGGCCGACACCACAGCATGTTCTGCGAGCCCGGTTATACCGGCACGGCCGAATATGCCGATTTCTGGAAGCGCCTGGCCCAGGGTGAATTCATCTCCAACGAATTCGTGCGCTATGGCAAGGCCGGCAAGGAGGTCTGGATCCAGGCCGCCTACAACCCCATTCGCGATCCGAACGGCCGGGTTTACAAGGTGGTCAAATTCGCGACAGACGTGACCGAACGCATGGCCGCGATCAATGCGCTCGGAGCCGGCTTGCGAGCGCTTGCCGACGGCGATCTGGCTCAATCGCTCGACACGCCTTTCGTTCCCAGCATGGAAACGGTGCGCAAGGACTTCAACGAAGCGCTTGTCCGCCTCTGTCGGGCCATGCAGACGGTCGGCGAAAATGCAAGCGCGATCGCCGGCGGCGCACGCGAGATCCGGTCTGCAGCCGACGATCTGTCGAAACGTACAGAACAGCAGGCGGCCTCCGTCGAAGAAACGGCCGCAGCGCTGGACGAGATCACCACGACCGTCGCGGATTCCAGCCGCCGTGCCGAGGAAGCGGGCAATCTGGTCGCAAAGACGAAGGATGGCGCCGAGCGCTCCGGACTTGTCGTCAACAGCGCGATCGGCGCCATGGGCCAGATCGAGCAATCCTCGCGCGAAATCAGCAACATCATCGGCGTCATCGACGACATCGCCTTCCAGACGAACCTGCTGGCCCTCAATGCCGGTGTCGAGGCGGCGCGTGCCGGAGAAGCCGGCAAGGGCTTCGCCGTCGTGGCCCAGGAAGTCCGCGAACTCGCGCAGCGATCGGCGAGCGCGGCAAAGGACATCAAATCCCTGATCACCGCTTCAGGCGAGCATGTGAGGAACGGCGTCTCGCTGGTCGGCCAGACCGGCACCGCCCTGGAAACCATCCTGGCGCAGGTGCAGGAGATAAATCACAACGTCTCGGCGATCGTGGAAGCCGCCCGCGAACAGTCGACCGGTCTCAAGGAAATCAACCAGGCGGTCAATGCGATGGATCAGACGACGCAGCAGAACGCCGCCATGGTGGAGGAAAGCACGGCCGCGAGCCATCGGATGTCGCAGGAGGCGGACGCGTTGCACGCCCTGCTGCGTCAGTTCCGCATCGGACGGAACGCTTCGCCCCCAAGCGACAACAGGATGGAAGCGCCCCATTCGCCCACGCGTCTGCACGCAACTGCAAAGGCGCTGCGTAGCGGCACGAGGTCCAATCTCGCCCTCGCTCCCGCCTCGGACAACTGGGAGAATTTCTGACCGCACTCCCGCCCGCGCTCTTCTTCGAACGCAACGGCTCCCGTCAGGAAGAGCGTAAGCCTCTCCCTCCTCTCCCTGTCACCGGGATGAGGGCAGCGACGCGCCTGCGGGGCGGAAAGGGTCTTTTCCAGCCCAAGGACTTGGGCTGGCTCGATTCCTGTGAAGGCACAGGAACGAGGATCGAAGGACAAACTCCCTGGAAGCGCTCTAAGGGCGTGTCGAGATTCGGGCTACCCGCCGCCGCTTGTTTGATTTCCTCATTCCTGTGCTTGTCACAGGAATCCAGCCAGACCAACAGGCCTTAAACCGCCTCCGGACGGCGGATCTTCTCAGCCGCCTCGAGCACCAGCGGGTTCAACCCTTCACCGCCATGCGCGATATGCTCGAAGAGCTTGCGGCGCATGCGCGGCTCCCAATATTTGTTGATATGCGTGGCCACGCCCTCGGCCGCCCCCTCCGCCGGCTGGGTCAGGAAGAAGGTGGCAATCTGGTTCGCCATATAGACGAGCTTGGCGTTAGGGTGGTTTTCAGACATGGACGATTGCTCCGCATTCAGAATAGCGGCACGCGGGCGGACAAGGACGCAGGCTCCTCGTCATTCCGGATGATGCGCTCCGCATGGGTGAAGATTTCAAACTCGTCGCCGCGGACAAGTGCGATGAGGGTCATGCCCGCCCCTTCCGCCGTGCGGATGGCGAGCGCCGTCGGCGCAGAAATGGCAATGATCACCGGGCTCCCGACGATCGCGGTTTTCTGCACCATCTCGACCGATACGCGGGACGTGACGACAACCGCCCCCTGAGCGCCCCTGAACCCAGCGCGCGCGGCCGCTCCGGTCAGCTTGTCCAGCGCGTTGTGACGCCCGACATCCTCGCGAGCCGCGATCAGTCCGCGTCCGGGCACGTAGAAAGCGGCACCGTGCACCGCCCGTGTCTCGAAATGAAGCGGCTGTTGTCCATTGAGAAGCGCAACTGCGTCCACCACGTCCTGATCGGAAAGGCGAAGCAGCGAGGCGGAGACATCGGGCGTCGGGCGAACGGCCTCCTCGATCGACTCTATACCGCAGAGACCGCAACCGACCGGCCCGGCCATGTGGCGACGTCTGAGGCGCAGAATATCGTTCTGTTCGTCCTCGAGCCTGATCTGCAGATCGATGCCCTTGTCCTCGACGACGATGTCTATGTCGTCGATCTGTTCGGGACGGGTGATGATCCCTTCGGTCAGGCTGAAGCCGATGGCGAAATCCTCGAGATCGGCAGGTGTCGCCATCATCACCGCATGCGTCGAACCGCCATAGGTGAAGGCGACCGGCGTTTCCTCGGGCACGACGCGCGACTGCGCGACGAGGATGCCGCCGCGCCGCGCAGCCTCCGGCACCGTCACCGTCGTTCCGGATGGAGAGGACGAAACTCGCTTGCCCGCCATTCTCGCTCCTATTCCGCCGCCTCCAGCTTGCCGGAAATGCGACGCGACCGGCGAGCCTGCTCGTCATAGTCGCGCTGCCAGTCGGAAGGACCGTTCGACGGCGAGACCTGCACCGCGGTCACCTTGTATTCCGGGCAGTTGGTCGCCCAATCGGTAAAGTCGGTGGTGATGACGTTCGCCTGAGTCGAGGGGTGATGGAAGGTCGTATAGACGACACCCGGCGCGACGCGATCGGTGATCAACGCGCGGAGCGTCGTATCGCCCGAGCGGCTGGCGAGCCTGACCCAGTCGCCGTCGCGGATGCCGCGCTGCTCGGCGTCATGCGGGTGAATTTCCAGCCGGTCTTCCGCATGCCAGACGACGTTCTCCGTGCGACGCGTCTGGGCGCCGACATTGTACTGACTGAGAATACGGCCGGTCGTCAGAAGCAGCGGGAAGCGCGGACCGGTCCTTTCGTCGGTCGCCACGTATTCGGTGCGGATGAACTTGCCCTTGCCGCGCACGAAACCGTCGACATGCATGATGGGCGAGCCGAGCGGCGCCTTCTCATTGCACGGCCACTGCACCGAGCCCATCTTGTCCAGATAGTCGTAGGAGACCATGGCAAAGCTCGGCGTCGTCGCCGCGATCTCGTCCATGATCTCGGACGGATGGCGATAGTTCCAGGCAAGCCCCATGGCTTGCGCCATCTTCTGCGTCACCTCCCAATCGGCATAGCCGTTCTTCGGCCGCATGACGCGCCGGACGCGGTTGATGCGGCGCTCGGCATTGGTGAAGGTTCCGTCCTTTTCGAGGAAGGTCGATCCGGGCAGGAAGACATGGGCGTAGTTGGCCGTCTCGTTGAGGAAGAGATCGTGCACCACGACGCATTCCATCGCCGCAAGGCCGGCGGCGACGTGCTTGGTGTCCGGATCCGACTGCAGGATGTCCTCGCCCTGCACGTAGAGGCCCTTGAAGGTGCCCTCGACGGCGGCATCGAGCATATTGGGGATGCGCAGGCCCGGCTCGTGATTGAGCGTCACGCCCCAGAGCTTCTCGAAGATCTCGCGCGTCGCATCGTCGGAAATATGTCGGTAGCCGGGAAGCTCGTGCGGGAAGGAGCCCATGTCGCAGGAGCCCTGGACGTTGTTCTGGCCGCGCAGCGGATTGACGCCGACGCCCGGCCGGCCAATGTTGCCGGTGAGCATGGCGAGGTTGGCGATCGCCATCACCGTCGTCGAGCCCTGGCTGTGCTCCGTGACGCCAAGGCCGTAATAGATCGCGCCGTTGCCGCCGGTGGCGTAAAGCCGCGCAGCCCTGCGCACAAGTTCCGGTGAAACGCCGGTATAGGCTTCGGTTGCTTCCGGGCTGTGATGGGGCTCTGCCACGAAGGCCGCCCAATCCTCGAATTCCGACCAGTCGCAGCGTTCGCGAATGAAGGCTTCGTTGGCAAGGCCTTCCGTGACGATAACATGCGCAATCGCCGTCAGGATGGCAACGTTGGTGCCGGGCTTCAGCGGCAGGTGGTACGACGCTTCGACATGGGCGGAGCGGACGAGATCGATCCGGCGCGGATCGATGACGATCAGCTTGGCGCCCTGGCGCAGCCGCTTCTTCAGCCGCGAGGCGAAGACCGGGTGGCCGTCGGTCGGGTTGGCACCGATGATGACCGCAACATCCGTGTGCTCGACACTGTCGAAATCCTGCGTACCGGCGGAGGTGCCGAAGGTCTGGTTGAGGCCGTAACCGGTTGGCGAATGGCAGACGCGGGCGCAGGTGTCGACATTGTTGTTGCCGAAGCCGGCGCGCACCAGCTTCTGCACCAGAAAGGTTTCCTCATTGGTGCAGCGCGAAGACGTGATGCCGCCGACCGAATCGCGGCCGTACTGATACTGAATGCGGCGGAACTCGGAGGCGATATGCGCGAAAGCCTCTTCCCAGGTGACCTCGCGCCAGGGATCGGTGACCTTCTCGCGAACCATCGGATTGAGGATGCGGTCCCTGTGGTTGGAATAACCATAGGCGAAGCGGCCCTTGACGCAGGAATGGCCGCGATTCGCCTGGCCGTCCTTCCAGGGCACCATGCGCACCAGCTCCTCGCCACGCATCTCCGCCTTGAACGAGCAGCCCACGCCGCAATAGGCGCAGGTGGTGACGACCGAGTGCTCCGGCTGGCCGATCTCGATCACCGATTTTTCCGTCAGCGTCGCCGTGGGGCAAGCCTGCACGCAGGCGCCGCAGGAGACGCATTCGGAGGAAACGAAATCCTCGTTCATGCCGGCGGAGACGCGCGAATCGAAGCCGCGGCCGCTGATCGTCAGCGCGAAGGTGCCCTGCACTTCCTCGCAGGCCCGCACGCAGCGCGAACAGACGATGCACTTCGCCGGATCATAGGTGAAATACGGATTCGACTCGTCCTTCGGCGCCCATTTTGCGTTGATCTCGCCATTGTTGCGCGCCGTCACATGGTTCTCGCCGTCATAGCCGTAGCGCACGTCGCGCAGGCCCACGGCACCGGCCATGTCCTGCAGCTCGCAATCGCCATTGGCTGCGCAGGTGAGGCAGTCGAGCGGATGGTCGGAAATATAGAGCTCCATGACGCCGCGGCGGACATCCTTCAGCCGCTGCGTCTGCGTCGAAACGCTGATGCCTGCCGCCACCGGCGTCGTGCAGGAGGCCGGCATGCCGGCGCGTCCCTCGATCTCTACGAGACAGAGCCGGCAGGAGCCGAAGGCATCCATCATGTCGGAAGCGCAAAGCTTCGGCACCTCGATGCCCGCTTCCATTGCCGCACGCATGATCGACGTGCCTTCCGGAACCGTGATCTCGCGCCCGTCTATCGTCAGCGTCACCGTCTTCTCGGACTTGGAGGCAGGGGTGCCGTAGTCGATTTCGTGAATGAGAGACATTAGCGGGCCTCCTGAGAAATTGCGTTCAAGGGGGCGGCTTCACCCCCCTCTGCCCTGCCGGGCATCTCCCCCACAAGCGGGGAGATCGAATCGTGGCCGGCCACTCGCTCCAAAACAAACGCTTCTGCACGTGGGGCGCTCCGGTCAAGACGCCGAGCGCGCCGCATCCATTCTCCTCCCTTGTGGGGGAGATGGCCGGCAGGCCAGAGGGGGGTACGCGCCGCCGCCGATACCGACGTCCGCCCCTCATCCGGCTGCCGCCACCTTCTCGCCGCAGGCGGGGAGAAGGAGTATGCCGTGCCCTTCCGGTCCCCTCTCCCCGCCTGCGGGGAGAGGGTTAGGGTGAGGGGCAAAAATTCAAGTGCCACCGCCATCATTCCGCAGCCTCCACCACCGGCACCGGCGAAAAATCTTCCGGGAAGTGCGTCATGGCGCTCATCACCGGATAGGGCGTGAAGCCGCCAAGGGCGCAGAGGGAGCCGAACTTCATCGTGTTGCAGAGATCGGCGAGCAGTTCGCGGTTCTTCTCCGGTTCGATGCCGGCGGCGATCCTGTCGGCCACCTCGACGCCGCGCGTCGAACCGATACGGCATGGGGTGCACTTGCCGCAGCTTTCGACCGCACAGAACTCCATGGCGAAACGCGCCTGTTTCAACATGTCGGCCGTGTCGTCGAAGACGACGATGCCGGCATGACCGATGAGCCCGTCTCTGGCGGCAAATGCCTCGTAGTCGAAAGGCGTATCGAACAGCGCCCGCGGGAAATAGGCGCCAAGCGGGCCGCCAACCTGAACCGCCTTGACCGGCCGGGCGCTCGCCGTGCCGCCGCCGATCTCGTCGACGATCTCGCCGAGCGTCAGGCCGAATGCGGTCTCGAAGAGGCCGCCATGCTTGACGTTGCCGGCGATCTGCAGCGGGATCGTTCCGCGCGACCGGCCCATGCCGAAATCGCGATAGTAACCGGCGCCCCTGTCGAGAATCACCGGCACGGAAGCGAGCGAGATGACGTTGTTGATGACGGTCGGGCGGTCGAAAAGGCCCTTGTGTGCCGGCAGCGGCGGCTTGGCGCGCACGAGCCCGCGCTTGCCTTCGAGGCTGTTCAGGAGCGAGGTCTCCTCGCCGCAGACATAGGCGCCGGCGCCGGTGCGCACTTCCATGTCGAAGGCGTGCGCCGAGCCGAGCACCGAACCACCGAGCACACCGGCGGCACGGGCGATCTCGATCGCCGCGCTCATCACCGCGATCGCATGCGGATATTCCGAACGGGTATAGATGTAGCCCTTGGTGGCACCGGTCGCGATACCGGCGATCGCCATACCCTCGATCAGCACGAAGGGATCGCCTTCCATGATCATCCGGTCCGCAAAGGTCCCGCTGTCGCCCTCGTCGGCATTGCAGACGATGTATTTGCGCGGCCCTCGTGCTTCCAGGACGGTCTTCCATTTGATGCCGGTCGGGAAGCCGGCGCCGCCGCGGCCGCGAAGGCCGCTTTCCGTGACCTCGGCAACGATCGCCGCCGGTTGCATTGCGATGGCCCGCTCGAGACCGAGCAAGCCCCGATGGGCGCGATAGTCTTCGAGCGAGAGAGGATCGATGACGCCGCAACGGGCAAAGGTAAGCCGGGTCTGTCGCTTGAGAAACGGAATTTCCTCGGTCTTGCCGAGGCAGAGAGGATGCGCGCGACCCGAAATCAGCCCGGCATCGAGAAGCGAGGCGACATCGCGCGCCTTCACCGGGCCGTAGGCGACGCGCCCTGCGGCCGTTTCGACTTCGACCAGCGGCTCCAGCCAGTGCATGCCGCGCGAGCCGTTGCGCACGATCGTGGCGTCGAGCCCGCGTGCGGCGATCTCGCCGGCCATCGCCTCGACCACCTTTTCGGCGCCAAGCGCAATGGCCGCCGCATCCCGGGGAATGTAGATCCTGACGGTCATCGGCGCGCCTCCGCAACCAGCGCCTCGAGCTCTGTTTCGTCGAGGCGCGCATGAACCTCGCCGTCGAGCATCGCCGACGGCGAGCAGGAACAGAGTCCGAGACAGTAGACCGGCTCAAGCGTCACGGCGCCGTCCGGCGTCGTCTCATGGAAATCGATCCCGAGAAGCGCCTTGGCGCGCTCCGCAAGCCGGTCGCCGCCCATCGACTGGCAGGCCTCGGCGCGACAGAGCTTCAGCACATGGCGCCCGGCCGGGTGCTCGCGAAAATCGTGATAGAAGGTAACCACGCCATAGACTTCGGCGCGCGACAGATTGAGTTCCCGCGCGATCACCGGCAGGCTCTCCTCCGGCACATAGCCGAACTCGTCCTGGATTTCGTGCAGGATGGGAATAAGCGGGCCTTCGAGCCCCTTGAGCTCGCCGACGATCGCCAGCGTCCGTTCGGTCACGTCTGCGCGCGGCAGATGGATATTCACTGAAGGAGCCCTCCCGGCTCGCGGCCGCGCCGCCAGGATCTCCCGACCGTCGTCGTGCCGCTGTCTCAACCAGTTGGCAAAGATCGGAGATTCCACGCTCTTTGCCCATGAAACAAGCTTCGCGCTTATGCTTCCATGGGTCAATATGGCTGTTCCGTCGATCGATAGAAAATTTCTATTGAACCTGGTTGCGCTCACCGAGGATACGCGCCTCGTGCAACAGCGCGGAGACGAGCGGCGTGAACGGCTCACGATAGGTGGCGACCAGGCCGACGGTATGGCGGACGTCCGGATCGACGATCGGAATCATCCGTATGTCCTCATGAAAACCGAATGATTTCGCTACGTTATAAGGCATGATGCTCGCCCACCGGCCGGTCCGGACGTGGGAAAAGAGCACGATCATCGAATTCGATTCGAGGGTCGGCTTCGGAACCGCGCCCGCCTCGGCAAAGTGCTGATTGATGATGCGCCGGTTCTGCATGTCGGCCGTCAATAGACAAAGCCGAATGTCGCTCACTTCCTTCCAGGTCACGCTTTCGCGATCCGAAAGCGCCGTACCGGCGGCCGTAACCAGATGATATTGCTCGATCTGCAGGGGCACGCTCGTCACCCGGCCGAGCGGCTCGTTCTCCAGATAGGTCAGACCGGCATCGATCTCCAGGTTTTCGAGAAGCGCGAGGATCTGCAGCGAGGTGGTCGAAAGCACCGAGAAGGTGACGTCCGGATGCTTCTCCTGGAAGGGCGCGGTGATGAGCGGCACCATGGAGAGCGTCGTCGGCACCGCGGCGAGGCGCATATGCCCCGAAAGACCTTTTCGCGCTGCACGCATCTCCTCGCGCATGGTACGGCTGTCACTGACGATCCGCCGTGCCCATTCCAGCACCCGCTGCCCTTCGGGCGTCAGTCCCTGGAAGCGTGATCCGCGATTGACCAGAATAACGCCGAGCTGTTCTTCGAGCTGCCGGATCGCTGCCGAAAGTGTCGGCTGGGTCACCCCGCACTCCTCCGCCGCCCGGCCGAAATGCCGTTCGCGGGCCAGTGCGAGAAAAAATTCCAGCTTGTCGATCATATCCGGATCACTCAGTGCACACGTTTTTGCGCCTCTCCTCGAGTTTGACCCGAGGACTGGCCTTCTCCCCGCCAAGCGGGAAGAAGGTGCCGGTAGGCGGATGAGGGGCGGACGCGCGCTTAAGCGATGAGCTGCCCGCCATTCACCTCCAGGACCTGTCCGGTGATATAGCCCGAAAGCGCGTGTGCGGCGAGGAAGAGATAGGCCGGCGCGCAATCCTCCGCCGTCCCGAGCCGGCCGAGCGGGATGGTCTTGCGCGTCGCCTCCAGCTTCTCCGGCGTCGAATAGCGCTCGTGGAAATCCGTCGTGATCGTGCCGGGCGAGACGCAGTTGACACGGATGCCGTCCGGCGCAAGTTCACGCGCCAGCGCCTTCGAATAGGTTGCGACGAAAGCTTTGGTGGCAGAGTAGATCGAGGAGCCGGGACTGCCGCCCATGCGCGCCGAGATCGAAACCGTGTTGACGATCGCAGGATGTCTGCCCTTGCGCAGGAGCGGCAGCATCGTCCGGGTCATCTCGACGACCGAGGTCTGGTTGAGCTGCACGACCGTGCGGTATTGCTCATCGGTGAGATCGGACGCCGGAAAGCGGCCAACCATCGTGCCGGCATTGTTGACGAGGACATCGACGCTGTCGAAGCGGCTCCTCACCACATCGGCGAGGCTCTCGACGCCTCCGTCGGCAACGAAATCCGCCGCCGCGAGGAACGCCCTGCCTTCGGCCGCTGCAAGGTCGAGAAATTCGGGGCGGTCGGCGGCGATCGTCCGCCCCATATGCACAACCACGCGCGCACCGCAATCGAGGAACTGCCGCACGACCTCGAGGCCGATGCCCCTCCCGCCGCCGGTAACCACCACGTTCATGCCCTGGAACAAGGCCGGATGATACATGCGCTTTCTTCCTCCCGATAACGTCAGACTGGCGTGCCTCCACCGATTACAGCGCAGATCGGGCGCGAGCCGCAACGAAAATCGAACGCGCTGGATATTTCTAATCTGAAATTGCGCCGCTTTCGTTTTTGCATATTATGAAAGAAAACGAAACGCGAGGGGCGGATGTATCTGACCGGACGACAGGCGGAGATTTTGGAACTGGCGAAAACGGAAGGCCGCGTGCTGGTCGAGGATCTCGCCCAGCGCTTTTCCGTTACGCCGCAGACGATCCGCAAGGACCTGAACGATCTCTGCGACGCCAGGGTTTTGAACCGCATTCACGGCGGCGCCATTTTTCCGAGCGGCAAGGAAAACGTCAGATACGAATCCCGCCGCCAGATCGCCGCGGCGGAAAAGCAGGCGATCGGCCGGGCCGCGGCCGCGCTCATCCCGGACAATTCTTCGCTCTTCATCAATATCGGCACCACGACGGAAGCGGTGGGAGAGGCGCTCCTCGACCACCGGGAACTGATGATCATCACCAACAACATCAACGTAGCCAACAGGTTGCGGGTCTTCCCCTCGATCGAGGTGGTGATCGCCGGCGGGGTCGTCCGCGGCTCCGACGGCGGCATCGTCGGAGAGGCCGCCGTCGACTTCATCAAGCAGTTCAAGGTGGATTTCGCGGTGATCGGCGCCTCGGCGATCGACCCTGACGGAGCCCTGCTCGATTTCGATTATCGCGAAGTGAAAGTCGCGCAGGCGATCATCGCCAATGCGCGCCATGTCATCCTCGTTTCGGATTCGACGAAATTCGAACGCACCGCGCCGGTGCGCATCGGCCATATCTCGCAGGTACAGACATTCATCACCGACCGCTGCATCGTTGAAAACGTTCGGAAAATCTGTGCCGACCAGGATGTGAGGCTGGTCGAGACCGAGGTGTGATCCGTTCTCCGATTCCCGAGCGCGAAGCCCGAACATTCGTTTGACATTCGAAATATTTTCGCTTTAACTGTTTTCACTTTCGCGATTGCACAAAATTTGTGTCGCGGAGCGTGGAGGGGAAAACAAGAGTGTCAGAGCAGACGATATTCGACGTCTTCGTCATAGGCGGCGGCATCAACGGATGCGGCATCGCGCGTGATGCGGCTGGCCGCGGATATTCCGTCGCGCTTGCGGAGATGAGCGATTTCGCCTCCGGAACATCCTCAGGCTCGACCAAGCTCATCCATGGCGGCTTGCGCTATCTCGAACATTATGAATTCCGCCTGGTGCGCGAAGCCCTGATGGAGCGCGAAGTCCTCTGGGCGATGGCGCCGCACGTTATCTGGCCGATGCGCTTCGTGCTGCCCTTCCACAAGGGTGGTCCGCGGCCGGCCTGGCTGATCCGCCTCGGCCTCTTTCTTTACGATCACATAGGCGGCCGCAAGCTTCTGCCGGCGACGAAGACGCTCGACATGACGCGCGATCCCGCAGGCGCACCGCTGAAGCGCCTCTTCACCAAAGCATTCGAATATTCGGACGGCTGGGTCGACGATGCTCGCCTCGTGGTGCTGAACGCGCGCGACGCCGCCGACCGCGGCGCCAGGATCATGGCGCGCACCCGCGTCGTCTCGGCGCGCCGTGAGAGCGGCCGTTGGGCGATCGAAATCGAGAATACGGCGACAGGCGCGCGCGAGACGATACGCGCCCGCATGCTCGTCAATGCCGCGGGCCCCTGGGTCGACCGGGTTCTCTCCGAGACGGTCGGCAACAACGACGTCCGCAACGTCCGCCTGGTCCAGGGCAGCCATATCGTCGTTAAGAAGAAGTTCGACGATCCGCGCGCCTATTTCTTCCAGAACCCGGACGGGCGGATCATGTTCGCCATTCCTTACCAGGACGAGTTCACGCTGATCGGAACCACCGATCGCGATTTCACCGGCAATCCGGCTGACGTGCGCATCAGCGATGCAGAGATCGATTATCTCTGCAAAGCGGCGAGCGAATATTTCAGCGACCCGGTCGGCAGAGGGGATATCGTGTGGACCTATTCCGCCGTGCGCCCCCTTTTCGATGACGGCGCGAGCAAGGCGCAGGAGGCGACCCGCGACTATGTGCTGCGCGTCGAGAACGGCGATGCACCCCTGCTCAACGTCTTCGGCGGCAAGCTCACCACCTACAGGCGGCTTGCGGAATCGGCGCTCGAGAAGATCGGCGAGACCATCGGGGAAAAGGGCAGGAAGTGGACGGCCGGCTCGCAGCTTCCGGGGGGCGATTTTCCGACTGGCGGCTATGACGACGAGGTCGCGAAGCTCAAGACGCGCTATCCTTTCCTGGCCGCCTCCCACGCCCGCCGGCTGGTACGGCTCTACGGCACGCGGGCGGCGCAGCTTCTCGGCAATGCCGCGAGCGAGGCCGACCTCGGAAAGCACTTCGGGGCGGATCTCTATGCGGCGGAAGTGGATTGGCTGATCGGTCAGGAATGGGCATTGCGCGCGGAGGACGTGCTTTGGCGCCGCACGAAACTGGGACTGAAGTTTTCGCGGGCGCAAACCGCGGAACTGGAGGAATATATGCGGGGCGCGGTCAACGCGGCCGCCTGAGGTACCACGGCCGAACTGCCGTTGGGGTGGAGAATTCAATGCTTGAAATGAAGAAGATATCCAAGGTCGTGGGTGGAGAGACGCACATCCACCCGACCGACCTTGTGCTGGAGAGGGGGTCGCTCAATGTGCTGCTCGGCCCGACGCTCTCCGGCAAGACGTCGCTGATGCGGCTGATGGCCGGTCTCGACAAGCCCGCCTCCGGTTCGATCCATCTCGACGGTGCCGACGTGACCGGCGTTCCCGTGCAGAAACGCTCGGTCGCCATGGTCTATCAGCAGTTCATCAACTATCCGGCGATGACGGTCTACGAGAACATCGCCTCGCCGATGCGGATCAAGCGCGCCGACAGCGCCGCCGTCGACCGCGAAGTGCGAAAGGCGGCGGAACTCCTGAAGCTCACGCCCTATCTCGACCGCACGCCTCTCAACCTGTCCGGCGGTCAGCAGCAACGCACCGCGCTCGCCCGCGCCATCGTCAAGAATGCCGATCTGGTGCTGCTCGACGAGCCGCTTGCCAATCTCGACTACAAGCTGCGGGAGGAATTGCGCGAGGAACTGCCGAAGATCTTCGCCGCATCCGGCGCGATCTTCGTCTACGCCACGACAGAGCCGTCGGAAGCGCTTCTGCTCGGCGGCAACACCGCCACACTGAGCAAGGGAAGGATCACCCAGTTCGGCCGCACCATCGATGTCTATCGCCGCCCGGTCGACATCGTCACGGCACGCACATTCGCCGATCCGCCGCTGAACACCATCGGCCTCGTGAAGGCGGGAACGCATTTTGCGCTCGAAGGCAAACCGGTGCTTCCCGTTCCCGCACATCTTCGTTCCCTCGGGGATGGCCCCTGCACGGTGGCCTTTCAGCCGCACCATCTTTCTTTCGGCCAGCCGAACGGCAGCGACGAACCGCTGACGGTCAAGACGGCGATCTCGGAAATCACCGGGTCCGAAAGCTTCATTCACGTCGCCTTCGCGGGCGCACGCTGGGTCATGCTCGCACCCGGCATTCACGAGATCGAACCGGACGCAACGCTCAATGTCTTCGTCGACACACGCCACCTTATGGCCTTCGGGCCGGACGGCAGGGCGGTCGGCGGGACGGCCTGAGGAAAGGGCGTCGGGGAGGAAACCATGGCACGCATCAATCTCGAACATATCCGCCACGCCTACGGCGCCAGGCCGAAATCGGAAGCGGACTACGCGCTGAAGGAAGTGCATCACGAGTGGAACGACGGTGGCGCCTACGCTTTGCTCGGGCCCTCCGGCTGCGGCAAGACCACGCTGCTCAACATCATTTCGGGGCTGATCAACCCGTCCGAAGGGCGCATTCTCTTCGACGGAACCGACGTCACGCATCTGACGACTCAGCAGCGCAACATCGCCCAGGTGTTCCAGTTCCCGGTCATCTACGACACGATGACCGTCTACGACAATCTCGCCTTTCCGCTGCGCAACCGGCATGTGCCCGAAACGGAGGTCGACCGCCGCGTCAAGGAAATCCTCGAGATGACCGGACTCGGCAGCTGGGCCAGGAAGACTGCGCGCGGGCTGACCGCCGACCAGAAGCAGAAGATCTCGCTCGGCCGCGGCCTCGTGCGCTCGGACGTCAGCGCCATCCTCTTCGACGAGCCGCTGACCGTCATCGATCCGGAAATGAAATGGGTCCTGCGCTCGCAGATCAAGCGGCTGCACAAGCAGTTCGGCTTCACCATGGTCTATGTGACACACGACCAGACCGAGGCGCTCACTTTCGCCGACAAGGTCGTCGTCATGTATGACGGCCAGATCGTCCAGATCGGCACGCCGGCCGAGCTTTTCGAGCGGCCGCGTCACACCTTCGTCGGCTACTTCATCGGCTCGCCGGGCATGAACGTCCTGCCGGCCGAGATCGCCGGCAACACAGCCGCCGTCGGCGACCAGAGGATCGCGCTCGATTTCCAGCCGCAGATCAAGCCGGGCGCCAGAACCGAACTCGGCATCCGTCCGGAATTCATTTCCCTCGGCCGCGAAGGCATGCCGGTCGCCGTCACGAAGGTCGAGGATATCGGCCGCCACAAGGTCGTACGCGCCCGCTTCGCCGACCGGCCGATCTCCATCATCGTCGACGAGGACGGCGAGATCCCCGCCGAGCCGCGCGTGACCTTCGATCCGAAGGCAATCAACATCTACGCCGATTCCTGGCGCGTCGGCGGGGAGGCCTGATATGGAAAAGACCTGGAACAACAAGGCCTGGTTCATGGTCCTGCCGGTACTGGTGCTCGTCGCCTTCTCGGCGGTGATCCCGCTGATGACCGTCGTCAACTATTCGGTACAGGACACCTTCGGCAATAACGAGTTCTTCTGGGCCGGCACCGACTGGTTCCTGGACGTGCTCGAATCCGACCGTTTCTGGGATGCGCTCACCCGCAATCTGATCTTCTCGGCGATCATTCTCGCGATCGAGATCCCGCTCGGCATCGTCATCGCGCTCAACATGCCGAAGAGAGGCATCGGCGTGCCGATCTGCCTCGTTCTGATGGCGCTGCCGCTGCTCATTCCGTGGAACGTCGTCGGCACCATCTGGCAGGTCTTCGGCCGGGTCGACATCGGCCTGCTCGGGCGCACGCTCGCCTCGCTCGGCATCAACTATAATTACGTGCAGAATCCGCTCGACGCCTGGGTCACGCTGATCGTCATGGATGTCTGGCACTGGACGAGCCTCGTCGTGCTGCTCTGCTATGCCGGCCTCGTCTCGATCCCGGACGCCTACTACCAGGCTGCCAAGATCGACGGCGCCTCGCGCTGGTCGGTCTTCCGCTACATCCAGCTTCCGAAGATGAAGCGCGTGCTCCTGATCGCCTTCCTGCTGCGCTTCATGGACAGCTTCATGATCTATACCGAACCTTTCGTCGTGACCGGCGGCGGCCCGGGCAATTCGACGACCTTCCTGTCGATCGATCTGGTCAAGACGGCAATCGGCCAGTTCGACCTCGGCCCGGCCGCAGCCCTCTCGATCATCTACTTCCTCATCATCCTGCTCCTGTCGTGGATCTTCTACACGGTGATGACCACGAGCGACGCGCAAGGCTGAGAAAGGTGGGAGGAGACATCATGATGACCAACAAGCAACCACTTTCGCAGCGCCTCTCCTGGCTGGTGCCGACGATCTACATCGTCTTCCTGCTCCTGCCGATCTACTGGCTCGTCAATATGAGCTTCAAGGAGACGAGCGAGATCCTCAGCACCTTCTCGCTGTGGCCGCAGAATCCGACGCTTCGGAACTATGCGGTGATCTTTACCGATCCCTCCTGGTACAACGGCTACATCAACTCGATCACCTATGTCGTCCTGAACACGCTGATCTCGGTGACGGTGGCGCTGCCGGCAGCCTACGCCTTTTCGCGCTACCGCTTCCTCGGCGACAAGCACCTGTTCTTCTGGCTGCTCACCAACCGGATGGCGCCGCCGGCGGTTTTCGCGCTGCCCTTCTTCCAGCTCTATTCCGCCTTCGGTCTCATCGACACGCACATCGCGGTGGCGATCGCGCATTGCCTGTTCAACGTGCCGCTCGCCGTCTGGATTTTGGAAGGCTTCATGTCCGGCGTGCCGAAGGAGATCGACGAGACCGCCTATATCGACGGCTACTCCTTCCCGCGTTTCTTCGTGAAGATCTTCGTGCCCCTGATCGCGTCCGGCATCGGCGTGGCCGCCTTCTTCTGCTTCATGTTCTCGTGGGTCGAGCTGCTGATCGCCCGCACCCTGACGACGACCGACGCCAAGCCGATCGCCGCGACGATGACACGCACGGTCTCCGCCTCCGGTCTCGACTGGGGCGTGCTCGCCGCCGCCGGCGTGCTGACGATCATCCCCGGCGCGCTCGTCATCTATTTCGTTCGCAACTACATCGCCAAGGGCTTTGCCCTGGGGAGGGTCTGATGGCAACCATCGCCACTCGCAAGAACCGCTGGCCCGTCGCGCTTGCCGCCGTGCTCGTCGTCTATCTCACCGCGGCCGGCCTGCTTTTTTCCGTTCTGCCGGCCAAGGACGGCAAGACCGACTGGTTTGCCCCGCTGATCCCCGGCGGCTGGATGGCCTGGTCTTTCCCTACCGCCATGTTCTTTCTGACGATCTTCGCGCTCCTGTCGCTGATGGCCGTCTGGGAATATGCCCGGCCGGGCGGAAACCCGCGCGTCGGCATCCTGCGCTTCGAGACGACCCGCGGCGACCGGCTCTTCGTGTCGCTGCTCGGAAGCGCATTCATTCACCTCGCCTGGCTGGGGCTGGTCGGCGCAAATCTCTGGTGGGCGGTCGCCCTGTCGGTGATCTATGCGGTCGGCGTCTTCCGCTACGTCTGAGGAACCAAACGAAGGGCGCTCACCGCGGGCGCCCTTTGAAACTGCAAGTGAACGCAATCGCAAAACCCAAGGGAGGATTTAATGCGAAGGCACCTTTTGACAACGACGGCGGCTATGCTGCTGGCATTTACCGGCTCGGCATTTGCCGGGATGGACGAGGCAAAGCAGTTCCTGGACAAGGAAGTCGGCGACATGTCCTCGCTCGACCGCGCCGCCCAGGAAGCGGAAATGCAATGGTTCGTCGATGCGGCAAAGCCTTTTGCCGGCATGGAGATCAAGGTCGTTTCCGAAACGATCACCACGCATGAATACGAATCGAAGGTGCTCGCACCGGCCTTTACCGCGATCACCGGCATCAAGATCACCCATGACCTGATCGGCGAAGGCGACGTGGTCGAAAAACTGCAGACGCAGATGCAGTCGGGCGAGAACGTCTATGACGCCTATATCAACGACTCTGACCTGATCGGCACGCACTGGCGCTACCAGCAGGCCCGCAGCCTGACCGACTTCATGGCGAACGAGGGCAAGGATGTCACCAACCCCAACCTCGACATAGACGACTTCATCGGCAAATCCTTCACGACCGCGCCGGACGGCAAGCTCTACCAGCTTCCCGATCAGCAGTTCGCGAACCTCTATTGGTTCCGCTACGACTGGTTCAACGACGAGAAGAACAAGGCGGACTTCAAGGCCAAGTACGGCTACGAACTCGGCGTTCCGGTCAACTGGTCGGCCTATGAGGACATCGCCGAGTTCTTCACCGGGCGCGAGATCGACGGCAAGAAGGTCTATGGCCACATGGACTACGGCAAGAAGGACCCGTCGCTGGGCTGGCGCTTCACCGATGCCTGGCTGTCGATGGCCGGCAACGGCGACAAGGGCATCCCGAACGGCAAGCCGGTCGACGAGTGGGGCATCAAGGTCGACGAAAACTCGCGGCCCGTCGGATCCTGCGTCGCGCGCGGCGGCGACACCAACGGCCCGGCCTCGGTCTATGCCATCCAGAAATATCTCGACTGGATGAAGGCCTATGCGCCGGCTGCTGCCCAGGGCATGACCTTCTCGGAATCCGGTCCGGTACCATCGCAGGGCGAGATCGCCCAGCAGATGTTCACCTATACGGCCTTCACCGCCGATTTCGTGAAGGAAGGCCTGCCGGTCGTGAACGAGGACGGCACACCGAAGTGGCGTTTTGCCCCGAGCCCGCACGGCGTCTACTGGAAGGACGGCATGAAGCTCGGCTACCAGGACGCCGGGTCCTGGACGCTGCTGAAGTCGACGCCGGACGATCGCGCCAAGGCCGCCTGGCTCTATGCGCAGTTCGTGACGTCGAAGACGGTGGACGTTAAGAAGAGCCATGTCGGCCTGACCTTCATCCGCCAGTCGACGCTCGACCATCAGAGCTTCACCGACCGCGCCCCGAAGCTCGGCGGCCTGATCGAGTTCTACCGTTCACCGGCCCGCCTGCAGTGGTCGCCGACCGGAACGAACGTGCCCGACTATCCGAAGCTGGCACAGCTCTGGTGGCAGGCGATCGGCGACGCTTCCTCCGGCGCGAAAACCGCCCAGGAAGCCATGGACTCGCTCTGCGCCGAGCAGGAAAAGGTGCTGCAGCGCCTGGAACGTGCCGGCGTCCAGGGCGACATCGGTCCGAAGCTCGCCGAAGAGCACGATCTGGAATACTGGAACGCCGAAGCCGTGAAGGCCGGCAACCTTGCACCGCAGCTCAAGATCGAGAACGAGAAGGAAAAGCCGACCACCGTCAACTACGACGAGCTGGTCAAGAGCTGGCAGACGAACTGATCGATAGACGCTGCCCGATCCGTCGGCGGCGTTGTTAAAAGGAGATGCGGCACCGGGGCTGGAAACGGCCCCGGTTTTTTCGTTTCGTATGAGGGTGCCACCCCGCGCTCACCGCAGCATTACCGCCCGCCAGACGAAAACTGTTTCCCCTATTTCGGTAAGGCAGCGCCTCATCGTCGCTGACATTATTTGCCACCTTCTTCGTAAGAAGCGGATGACATGCAAAGGTATTGGAGGAGATTACCTTGGCAAACAGTGCAGAGGAAACCGCATTATCAACGCGTCCGGAGGATGAGAAGCTCGGAATCGGCGCCAATCTGGCCTATGGCCTGCAACACGTGCTGACGATGTATGGAGGCATCGTCGCCGTGCCCCTGATACTGGGCCAGGCCGCAGGCCTTAGCCCCGGCGACATCGGCCTGCTCATCACGGCATCCTTATTTGCCGGCGGCCTCGCCACCATCTTGCAAACCATCGGCCTGCCCTTCTTCGGAAGCCAGTTGCCGCTGGTCCAGGGCGTTTCCTTTTCCGGCGTGGCGACGATGATCGCCATTTCCGGCAATGGGGGGCTTCAGTCGGTGCTCGGCGCCGTCATTGCCGCCTCGCTGATCGGCCTGCTGATAACGCCTGTATTTTCGCGGATCACCCGCTTCTTTCCGCCGCTCGTCACCGGAATCGTGATCACCACCATAGGGCTGACGCTGATGCCGGTGGCCGCGCGCTGGGCCATGGGCGGGAACAGCAGTGCCCCGGATTTCGGCAGTCCCGCCAATATCCAGCTTGCAGCGGTCACGCTCGTCATCGTGCTCCTGCTCAGCAAGCTCGGAAGCGCCGCGATCTCGCGGCTCTCGATCCTGCTCGCTCTGATCATCGGTACGGTGATAGCCTATTTCGCCGGCATGGCTGATTTCTCGCAGGTAACCGAAGGGCCTTTCTTCGCGCTTCCGCTGGTCTTCCACTTCGGCTATCCGACCTTCGAAGTCGCGGCGATCGCCTCGATGTTCATCGTCATCATGGTGACGCTGGTCGAGACTTCGGCGGACATTCTGGCGGTCGGCGAGATCATCGAAACGAAGGTGGATTCGCGCCGGCTCGGAGACGGCCTCAGGGCCGACATGCTGTCGAGCCTACTCGCACCGATCTTCGGCTCCTTCACCCAGAGCGCCTTTGCCCAGAATGTCGGGCTGGTGGCGGTCACCGGGGTCAAGAGCCGCTATGTCGTTGCAACCGGCGGCCTGTTTCTCGTCACGCTCGGTCTTCTGCCGGTCATGGGCCGCATCGTCGCGGCGGTTCCGAGTTCGGTGCTCGGCGGCGCCGGCATCGTGCTCTTCGGCACGGTCGCTGCGAGCGGCATCCGAACTCTGTCGAAGGTGGACTACGCCAACAACATGAACCTCGTCATCGTCGCGACCTCGATCGGCTTCGGCATGATCCCGATCGCCTCGCCGACCTTCTACGAGCATTTCCCGGCCTGGGTCGAGACGATCTTCCATTCCGGCATCAGCTCCGCCGCGCTGATGGCGATCGGCCTCAACCTGATCTTCAACCATATGACCGCCGGGAACTCGGACCAGCAATCGGTGTTCGTCGCCGGGACGGAGCGGACGCTCCGCTACCAGGACATCGCGCGACTGCACGACGGCGACTATTTCCTCAACGGCAAGCTCTACGACGCCAACGGCACGGAAGTGCGCGTGCTTGCCGCGGAAGCGCATTGACGGCCGGCAAGCCGTTCCGCTGAGCCGACGGGACGCGATCCGGGGCATGTCCGGATCGCGTGCGATGCGCCCGATTACCCTCGAAAATCCGAAAGTGTTTTCACTTCCTGCACCCTTGCGGCATGCTCCTGCGGCGCGAAAAGTTCCCCTCCCCGTTGGAGGACGGGAACGGACGGTGGCGGCGATGGAGGAGGAACCATGAACGACGCATCCAGCATACATCCCGTGGACGAGCGCCTGCCGATCGGCAGGCTTGCGACCCTCGGGATACAGCATGTTCTTGTCATGTATGGCGGCGCCGTCGCAGTGCCCCTGATCGTCGGCCGGGCGCTGCAGCTGAGCCCGGAGGACGTCGCCTTCCTGATCTCGGCGGACCTGTTCGTCTGCGGCATCGTCACCATCATTCAGTCGCTCGGGCTGACCAGGGGTATAGGCATCCGCCTTCCCGTGATGATGGGCGTCACCTTTGCCGCCGTCGGCCCGATGGTCTCCATGGCCGCCATGACGCCCGGAATCGACGGAGCAAGGACGATCTTCGGCGCGATCATGGGCGCCGGCCTCGTCGCGCTCCTCATCGCGCCCATCATGGGACGCCTGCTGAAGTTCTTCCCGCCCGTCGTCACAGGCACCATCATTCTCGTCATCGGGGTGACCCTGATGCGCGTCGGCGTCAACTGGATATTCGGCAACCCCTTCGGTCCGACGGCGCCGAAACTCGTCGATCCGGCTCACGCGCAATGGCTCGCCGATTTGAAGCAGCTCGCCGCAACCGGCGGTCCGGCCGTGCCGGACGGGCTGGTCCTGGGTGCCACGGTTCCGAACCCGATCTATGCTGAACCGGGCCATGTGGCGCTTGCCGCCTTCGTGCTGGTCTCCATTCTCGTAGTGGCCCGTTTCGGCAAGGGGCTCATCAGCAACATCGCGGTTCTGATCGGCATCGTGATCGGATGCGTCGCGGCAGCCATGCTCGGCATGATGCATTTCGATCGCGTGGCGAGCGCCGGCTGGTTCGCCGTCGTGACCCCATTGCGCTTCGGCATGCCGATCTTCGATCCGGTGCTGATCGCCACCATGTCGCTTGTCATGATCGTCGTGATGATCGAATCGACGGGCATGTTCCTGGCACTCGGCGAGATGACGAACCGCGAGGTCAAGCAACAGCAATTGACCGCCGGACTTCGGGTGGACGGTCTCGGCACCATCATCGGCGGTCTCTTCAATACATTTCCCTATACGAGCTTTTCGCAGAATGTCGGCCTCGTCGGCGTCACCGGCGTCAAGAGCCGCTACGTCTGCGTAATGGGCGGCGTCATCATGATCCTGCTGGGCGTTGTCCCGAAGATGGGCGCGCTGGTCGAGGCGGTTCCGACCTTCGTTCTCGGCGGAGCGGGGCTCGTGATGTTCGGCATGGTGGCGGCAACCGGCGTCAGGATACTCTCGACGGTCGACTTCAAGTCCTCGCGAAACAACCTGTTCGTGGTCGCCGTCTCCGTCGGCTTCGGCCTCATTCCGATGATCGCACCCAACTTCCTGATGTGGATGCCGCATGCGATCCATCCCATCATCGAGTCCGGCATAGTGCTGGCCGCGGCCTCGGCCGTCGTGCTCAATGCCTTCTTCAACGGCCTCAGCATCGAGCGTTCCGCATGCGTCGAGGCCGCGCGGCTGGCAGACGGCCATTGAACCGCATACCCCGCGAGCGAAGACCCGCGGGGTATGCGCCATACTTCGATCGGCACCGAAGCATCGCAGGGGCTCCGGACGCTAGGAATGGTCCGATGAACAACGATTCACAAGGACCGCATTCATGGACAGGCCACGTCTCGCTCTCGAACTGCTTCTGCTTGTCGCCCTGGCAACGCTCTGGGGCGCCTCCTACACCTTCATCAAGATCGGCGTCGAAACCATTCCCCCGGTGACGCTGATCGCCGCGCGAACGCTGCTTGCCGGCATGGTTCTTCTGGCGCTGATCGCATGGCGCGGCCTGACATTGCCGCGCGACGGGGCGACGTGGCGGCGGTTCCTGTTCCAGGCCTGCCTCAACAGCGTCGTCCCATTCACCTTGATCGCCTGGTCGGAGCGTACGATCGATGCCGGCGTCGCGGCCATCCTCAACTCCACGACGCCGATCTTCGCCTTTCTCCTGACGGCGCTGATCACCCGGCACGAGCCCGTTACTGCCCGCAAGTTCCTGGGCGTCCTTGCGGGCCTCGCCGGAATCGCGCTGATCATCGGTCTCGAGGCCTTCCGCGGCATCGGCAATCAGCTCATCCCGCAGCTTGCGGTCGTTCTTGCGACGGTTTGCTATGCCGGCGCGGCGATTTTCGGGAAGGGCTTTAGGGGCCTCGATCCGATGATGCCCGCCTGCGGATCGCTTCTCGCGGGTGCGGCCCTGCTCATCCCGGCAAGCCTCGTCGTCGATCGGCCCTGGACGCTCGATCCCTCGCCGGAATCGCTGATCGCGCTCCTCTGCCTGTCCGTCTTCTCGACCGCGCTCGCCTTCGTCATCTATTTCCGCCTGATCCACACGCTCGGTTCCGTCGGCGCGACGGCACAGGCCTATGTACGCGTTCCGATCGGCGTTGCGATTGGAGTGGTATTTCTCGGGGAAACGCTTTCGACCACCGCATGGCTCGGCCTCGGCTGCGTCATCGCCGGCGTCGCCGCCATGACCATGCCGACGCGCCCCAAGATTGCCGCCGTCGGAGGGTAATTCCGCTCAGTCCTTGCGCTTCCGGCAATAGAGCTCCAGCCGGTGGCGCACCAGGTCGTAGCCGAGTTCGGCAGCGATCTCCGCCTGCAACTGCTCGATCTTGTCGGAGCGAAACTCGATCACCGCACCCGTTTCGATATCGATCAGGTGATCGTGGTGGGGCGCATCCGCCGTCTCGAAGCGGGCAGTCGCATTCTCGAAGGCATGCCGCTGCACCACCCCTTGCTGCTCCAGCGCGGAAAGCGTCCGGTATACCGTCGAGAGCGACACCGTCGCGTCGATTTCCTTCGCGCGCCGGTGAAGTTCGCTGGCATCCGGGTGGTCCGCGGCCTCGGCCAGGATCTTGAGGATCGCGGCGCGCTGGCGCGTCACACGGACGCCGCCTTCCCGCAGGATTCCTTCCAGTTCCTCGATCCGATTCTTGCTCTGGCTCATCCTGCGACACTAGCCAAGGGGACGCCTTTTGGAAATAGCTAGTTGCAAATGCTTCTCATTTGCATTGACTTATGCAGACCATTCGCCTACCCATATTATGGTTCGCAAAGAGGAGAGCCGGATGATCCATCCAACGAGGCGCATGATCGTGGCGGCCGCAGCGGCGATGGCTGCTCTATCGCTCCTGCCCGCGGCGGCCCGCGCGGCGGAAAAGCTCAAGGCCGTCACCACCTTCACGGTCATCGCCGATATGGCGCAGAACGTCGCGGGCGACGCCGCGGTGGTCGAATCGATCACCAAGCCGGGCGCCGAGATCCACAATTACCAGCCGACGCCCCGCGATATCCTCAAGGCGCATGATGCCGACCTCATTCTCTGGAACGGGCTGAACCTCGAGCTCTGGTTCGAAAGGTTCTTCCAGAACTTCGACGGCGTTCCCGGCGTCGTCGTCTCCGAAGGCATCGAGCCGATGGGCATCGCCGAGGGCCCCTATACCGGCAAACCCAACCCGCATGCCTGGATGTCGCCATCGGCCGCCCTGATCTATGTCGACAATATTCGCGACGCCTTCGTGCAACACGATCCCCCCAATGCCGAGGTCTACAAGGCCAATGCCGAGGCCTACAAGAAGAAGATCGAGGCGGCGGTCGCACCCATCCGCGCCGAGCTCGAAAGGATCCCGGCGGAAAGGCGATGGCTCGTTTCGAGCGAGGGCGCCTTCAGCTATCTCGCCCGCGATTTCGGCATGAAGGAGCTTTATCTTTGGCCGATCAATGCCGACCAGCAAGGCACGCCGCAGCAGGTGCGCAAGGTGATCGACGTCGTTCGGGCTAATCGGATACCCGTCGTCTTCTCCGAAAGCACCATTTCGCCCGACCCCGCTGAGCAGGTCGCGCGGGAGACGGGTGCAAAATACGGAGGCGTGCTCTATGTCGACTCCTTGAGCGAGGCCGACGGTCCCGTTCCGACCTATATCGATCTGCTGCGCGTTACATCGGAAACGATCGCGAAAGGCTTGTCGCAATGAACCTTCAGGAAAAGGCCCGCGCCTATCCGGGAGCTGCTCCGCAAGACGAGGATGGCGGCATTCGCGTCAGCGGTGCTACGGTGACCTACCGCAACGGCCACCGGGCGCTGCGCGACGCCTCCTTCGAAATCCCGACGGGCACCATCGCGGCCCTCGTCGGCGTAAACGGCAGCGGCAAGTCGACGCTGTTCAAAGCGATCATGGGCTTCGTCCGGCTGGCCAAGGGCGACATCTCGATCCTGGGCCTCACCGTGACGCAGGCATTGAAACAGAACCTCGTCGCCTATGTCCCGCAGGCCGAAGAGGTCGACTGGAATTTTCCCGTCCTGGTCGAAGACGTGGTGATGATGGGCCGTTACGGCCATATGAACATGCTGCGCATCCCCAAAAAGGCCGATCACGAGGCGGTCGAGACGGCGCTGGCACGGGTCGGCATGAGCGAGTTCCGCAAGCGCCAGATCGGCGAGCTTTCCGGAGGCCAGAAGAAGCGGGTCTTCCTGGCCCGGGCACTTGCCCAGAACGGCCGCGTCATCCTGCTCGACGAGCCTTTCACCGGGGTCGACGTGAAGACGGAGGACGCTATCATCCGCCTGCTCGTCGCGCTTCGCGAAGAGGGTCGTGTGATGCTCGTCTCCACCCATAATCTCGGAAGCGTGCCGGAATTCTGCGACCGCACCATCCTCCTGAAAAATACGGTGCTCGCCTACGGTCCGACGGAAACCACCTTCACCCGCGAAAACCTGGAGCTCGCCTTCGGGGGCGTCCTGCGTCACTTCGTGCTCGGCGGAGAGAACCTTCATGACGATGCCGATCCACGCCAGCTCTCGGTCATCAGCGACGACGAGCGTCCGCTCGTCATGTATGGCGCCCGCGACCGCATGGTCGCGCAGCCGGCCAAACCGGAATCGGATTCCGAGGCGGACTCCGAATGATCGCCACGCTCATCGAGCCGTTCGCCTATAGCTACATGGTGAATGCCATGTGGGTAAGCGCACTCGTGGGCGCGGTCTGCGCGTTCCTTTCGGCCTATCTCATGCTGAAGGGCTGGTCGCTGATCGGCGATGCGCTCTCTCACTCGATCGTGCCGGGCGTCGCCGGGGCCTACATGCTCGGGCTTCCCTTCTCGCTGGGCGCCTTCTTTTCCGGTGCGCTTGCCGCCGGTGCCATGCTGTTCCTCAACCAGCGCACGCGGCTGAAGGAGGACACGATCATCGGCCTGATCTTCACCTCCTTCTTCGGCCTCGGCCTGTTCATGGTGTCTCTGTCGCCGACCTCGGTGAACATCCAGACGATCGTGCTCGGCAATATCCTCGCCATCACGCCGGCCGACACCTTGCAGCTCGCCATCATCGGCATCGTCTCGCTGCTGATCCTGTCCGCGAAGTGGAAGGACCTGATGGTGACTTTCTTCGACGAAAGCCACGCCCGCTCGATCGGCATCAACACCACCTTCCTGAAGGTGCTCTTCTTCACGCTCCTTTCGGCCTCGACCGTGGCGGCGCTGCAGACGGTCGGCGCCTTCCTCGTCATCGCCATGGTCGTCACCCCCGGCGCAACCGCCTATCTCCTGACCGACCGTTTCCCGCGGCTGATCGTGATCAGCGTCGCGATCGGGGCCCTGACGAGCTTCGTCGGCGCCTATGCGAGCTACTTCCTCGACGGCGCAACCGGGGGCATCATCATCGTCCTGCAAACTGCGATCTTTCTGTTCGCCTTCGTATTTGCCCCGAAACACGGGCTGCTCGCTGCACGCCGCCGCGCATCCGAGGCTCTGGAGACCGCATGATGCCTTCGCTCGACATGCTCCTTGCCGTTTTCGAGTTCGAGTTCATGCGCAATGCGCTGCTGATCTCGGTCCTGGTCGCGCTTCCGACGGCGATGCTCTCCTGCTTCCTGGTCCTCAAGGGCTGGTCGCTGATGGGCGACGCGATCTCGCATGCGGTCTTCCCCGGCGTCGTCGTCTCCTACATTGTCGGCCTGCCGCTCGCCGTCGGCGCCTTTACGGCCGGCATGTGCTGCGCACTCTTGACCGGCTATCTGAAGGAAAACAGCCGCATCAAGCAGGACACGGTGATGGGCGTCGTCTTTTCCGGCATGTTCGGCCTTGGCCTTGTGCTCTACACCAAGATCCAGAGCGACGTGCATCTCGATCACATCCTCTTCGGCGACATGCTCGGCATCGGCTGGGGCGACATTCTGGAGACGGGCCTCATCGCGCTTCTCGCCGCCGGCATTCTCGGCCTGAAGTGGCGCGATCTGCTGCTCCACGCCTTCGATCCGGCTCAGGCACGCGCGATCGGTCTGAGGGTCGGTTGGCTGCACTACGGACTGCTGGCGATCCTGTCGCTGACGATCGTCGGCGCCCTCAAGGCCGTCGGGCTGATCCTGGCCATCGCCATGCTCATTGCCCCCGGCGCGATCGCCTATCTCGTCACGCGGACGTTCGGCCACATGCTGGCGGTCGCGGTGATCGTCGCCGTCGCCGCCTCCTTCTGCGGCGTCTATCTCTCCTTCTTCATCGACAGCGCACCGGCACCCACCATCGTCCTTCTGATGACGGCGATATTCCTGCTCGCCTTCGCCTATTCCACCTGGAAGGTGGCACGCGCCGAAGCGCAGCGGACAAGCGTGGAATAGAAGGAAAGGAAGACCTCTCTCTCACCTCTTGGACGCCGGCGCCATGATCCCTTATGGTGCGCCACGACTGAAGGTTTGGAGCGGTCCGGTGGAATGCCGTGATCTTCCCGTGGCGGAGCGACGGCGCAAGATGGAGAGGAAACAGCAAAGCCGTTCCGGCATCGCTTTCTTCTTCGTCGCCGTGGGGCTCGTCTTTACGGCGATCGCCGCGACCGTGCTCCTGGCCAACGAACAGCGCCACCTGAAGCAGCTGCTCACAGGACTGGGTTTCTCGATGACGCCGCCGCAAGCGGAGCGGCTGCCGGAGACTGCCCGCGGTCCACGCAAAAAGCCCGAACCGCCAAAGGCACTCCTGCCCGCCCACATCTTCGCGGATCTTGCAACGCCGGAACAGCAATTCATCCGTCAGATCCGCAGCGACCCGCGGGCGCTTTGCGAGGGACTAAGGGAAGCCGGCTTCCGCGACCTCGAATGGAAATCCGCCGAGAGCGGCCGCTGGGAGTGCTCGTCGCTCGTTCCCTTTGCCCGCCCGGGCCAGGAGCCGAGCTCGTCCATCTTTATCCTGGTCAAGGGCCGTGGCGAGGAGGAGATCACCTCCTTTCGCGTAAAACTCAACATCGAGCACAGCGGGGACACACCGGTCGTCACCAGCGCTGCTGCCAAGGCGGCATCCGTCTTCTTGAGGGAGGTTCGTTGGGCGGGGAGCGCAAGCGTCACTCTCCAGATCCAGGGTCTCCAGGAATTCGACCTCAAGCGCTTCGGCAGTCGTATCCAGTTCAAGCGGGAGATGGGGGACACGCCCCGCTACAACTTTCTTGCCAATCAGGCCGCACGCGCGCGGCCGAAGAGCATCGCCGAGCTCTATTTCGACCGCGAAAAATGGCTGGTCCCGGGCGACGGCGCGAGTGTTTCCTATATCCGGGGCCCGAGCGCCTGGACGCGGCCGGTCCAATCGACAGAACCGCAAAGTGCAGCGGGGCAGCCTGCCGGGCGGGGCGCAACGCCCGAGCATTGATGCGAACCTGCGTATCAGCGATCGATGCGCGTCGAGAGAATGATGGAGGACAGGGTCTTTTCGACACCCTCGATTTCGCCGATCCGGTCGATCAACAGGTCAAGCTCGCTGATCGACGCTGCAGCGACGACCGCGATCAGATCGAAGCTGCCGCTGACGGAATGCAGCATGCGGATTTCGCGAATGGCGGCGAGCTCGGGCGTGACCCGACCGAGCGCTCGCGGCGCAATCGTGATCAGAACATGCGCTCGCACGAGGCCTTTCTCGTAGTTTTCCGAGAGGCGCACGCCATAGCCTGCGATCACCCCCTCGCGCTCCAGCCGCTCGATGCGCGCCTGCACCGTGGTGCGCGACAGGCCGAGCCGGCGGGCGATCGTCGCCGTCGGCATGCGGGCGTTCTCGCTCAGTATGGCGAGGAGTTCGCGATCCTTGTCCGTCACATGCATATCGTCGACCTTTATCGGCAAAATGCCGAATAGAGACCGACGATTTAGCCATATCGACGCTTCAAATCAATATACGGCCGCGAGACAATGGTGGTGAAAGAGGCTCATACCCCGGGGATACAAAATGAAAGACATCGTCGTCATCGGTGCCGGCAAGATCGGCTCCACCATCGCGCGCATGCTGGCACATAGCGGCGACTACCGCGTCTGCGTCGCCGATCGCAGCGCCGAGCAGCTGCAGCAGGTCGAGAAGCACGATGCCGTCTCGACCGCAGTCATCGACATCGCCGACAGAAAGGCGCTCGTCGCCCTGCTCTCCGGAAAATTCGCCGTGCTCAGCGCCGCGCCGTTCCATCTGACGGTCGCGATCGCCGAAGCCGCAGCCGAGGCGAAAATCCACTATCTCGACCTGACGGAAGACGTCGAATCCACCCGCCAGGTCAAGGCGATCGCAGCTGAGGCCGACACCGCCTTCATTCCGCAATGCGGCCTTGCACCGGGCTTCATTTCGATCGTCGCCAACGATCTCAGCCGGCATTTCGATACGCTCGAAAGCGTGCGCATGCGCGTCGGCGCCCTGCCGCAATACCCGTCGAACGCTTTGAACTATAATCTCACCTGGAGCACCGACGGCGTCATCAACGAATATATCGAGCCCTGCGAGGCGATCGTCGAAGGTTCGCTGATCGAAGTTCCCGCGATGGAAGAGCGCGAGGAGTTCTCGCTCGACGGCGTCACCTACGAGGCCTTCAACACCTCCGGCGGCCTCGGCACGCTTTGCGAGACGCTGAAGGGCAAGGTCCGCACGCTCAATTACAAGACGATCCGTTATCCCGGCCATGCCGCGATCTTCAAGGCGCTCCTGAACGACCTCGGCCTGCGTCATCGCCGCGAGGTACTGAAGGACATCCTCGAAAACGCCCTGCCGACCACCACCCAGGACGTGGTCGTGATCTTCGTTACCGTTTCGGGATTCCGCGAAGGTCGCCTGGTGCAGGAGACCTACGCCAACAAGGTCTATAGCGGCGTCGTTGCGGGACGCATGCAGAGCGGCATCCAGATCACCACCGCCGGCAGCATCTGCGCCGTTCTCGACATGCTCGCCCAAGGCAAGATCCCCACCAAGGGCTTCGTCCGCCAGGAAGACATCGCGCTCGACGCCTTCCTCGCCAACCGCTTCGGCCACTACTACGCCCAGAAGCACGAGACGGAACGCGCCGCGAGCTGAGGCCGAGGCCGAGGCTAGTCTAGGTCGATTACCGAAATGCCCGGACCTTTCGTCCGGGCATTTTCGCTTCTGCTTGCAGCGCCCCCTCATCCGCCTGCCGGCACCTTCTTGCCGCAAGCGGGGCGAAGGAGACACGCGGCGGCGTCTGTTCTCTTTCCTCGAAGCGAGTGGCGGAATGGGGCTGGGCCCTCACGGCTTGCCCCTTCTCCCCGTCTGCGGGGAGAAGGTCGCGGCAGCGGGATGAGGGGCGGCAAGGGACGGAGAGTACCGGGTGACTTGAAACGCCCTATCGGCGCTTCCGGGGAGACACGAACTCGCGGAGACGAAAAACCCCGCTCGAGGCGGGGTTCGATAGGCATTATCCCTTATCGGGATGTCCCTTTCAGGCCGGGATCACGATCTCCCCGAGCTTCGTGAGTTCGGCGATGAATTGTTCCAGACGCGTCTTCTTCTCGTCACCGGCGCCTTCGAGTTCGGCGCGTGCCGCTTCGATGCGGTTTTCGAGAACCGTGCTGTCCAGTTCGTCGACGTGGACGGCGGATTCGGCCAAAAGCGTGCAGCCGGAAGGCAGGATATCGGCGAAACCGCCGAAGACGGCGTAGCGCTCGGTCTTGCCGGCGGCGGTCTTGACCGCGACCACGCCCGGCTTGACGGTCGTCATGGTCGGCGCGTGATTGGCCATCACGGTCATCTCGCCCTCGGTCGCCGGAATGACGACTTCGGTCACCTTCTCCGAGACAAGCAGACGCTCGGGGGAAACAAGCTCAAAATTGAAACTTTCGGCCATGACCATTCACTTCTGGTGAGCGCGCCGCTGGTCGGCGGGCTGTGCACGTTCTCCGCCTCAACTGTCGGGCGGGATGAAAGCCGTGGCGCAAGGAACTCCGCGCCACGGTTCCTGATGCAGATCAGGCGGCTTCGGCAGCCAGCTTCTTGGCCTTCTCGACGGCTTCCTCGATGGAGCCGACCATGTAGAAGGCAGCTTCCGGCAGGTGGTCGTACTCGCCGTTGACGAGACCCTTGAAGCCCTTGATCGTGTCTTCGAGCGCAACCAGCTTGCCCGGCGAGCCGGTGAAGACTTCGGCGACGAAGAACGGCTGCGACAGGAAACGCTCGATCTTGCGGGCGCGGGCGACGGCGATCTTGTCCTCTTCGGAAAGCTCGTCCATGCCCAGGATCGCGATGATGTCCTGCAGGGCCTTGTAGCGCTGCAGGGTCGACTGCACTTTGCGCGACACTTCGTAATGCTCTTCGCCGACGATCATCGGGTCCAGCATGCGCGAGGTCGAATCCAGCGGATCCACGGCCGGATAAATGCCCTTTTCGGCGATCGAACGCGACAGAACCGTCGTCGCATCGAGGTGCGCGAACGAGGTCGCCGGTGCCGGGTCGGTCAAGTCGTCGGCGGGAACGTAAATCGCCTGAACCGAGGTGATCGAGCCCTTGGTCGTGGTGGTGATGCGCTCCTGCATCTGGCCCATGTCGGTTGCAAGCGTCGGCTGATAGCCCACGGCCGAAGGAATACGGCCGAGCAGAGCCGACACTTCCGAGCCCGCCTGGGTGAAGCGGAAGATGTTGTCGACGAAGAAGAGAACGTCCTGGCCTTCGTCACGGAACTGTTCGGCGACCGTCAGGCCGGTCAGCGCGACGCGTGCGCGGGCGCCCGGCGGCTCGTTCATCTGGCCATAGACGAGTGCGGCCTTGGAGCCTTCGCCGCCGCCGTGCTTGTTCACGCCGGATTCGATCATTTCGTGATAGAGGTCGTTGCCTTCGCGGGTCCGCTCGCCGACGCCTGCGAAGACGGAGTAACCGCCGTGCGCCTTGGCGACGTTGTTGATCAGTTCCATGATTAGAACGGTCTTGCCGACGCCCGCGCCGCCGAAGAGGCCGATCTTGCCGCCCTTCGCATAGGGAGCGAGCAGGTCGACGACCTTGATGCCGGTGACGAGAATCTGCGCTTCGGTCGACTGTTCCACATAGGCCGGAGCGTCCTGGTGGATGGCGCGGCGGGCGGAAGTCTTCAGCGGACCGGCTTCGTCGACCGGCTCGCCGATGACGTTCATGATGCGGCCGAGCGTTTCCTTGCCGACCGGAACCGCGATCGGGCCGCCCGTGTCGGCGACCTTCTGGCCGCGAACGAGACCTTCGGTCGAGTCCATGGCGATCGTGCGGACGGAGTTTTCGCCGAGATGCTGTGCGACTTCGAGAACGAGGCGGTTGCCGTTGTTGTCGGTTTCCAGCGCGTTCAGGATCTGCGGGAGCTGGCCTTCTTCGAATGCGACGTCGACGACGGCGCCGATGACCTGCGTCACGCGGCCGACAGCACCCGTAGCCGCAACGACTGTCTTGGCGGAAGCTGCCTTCTTCGGAGCAGCCGGCTTCTTCGCCGCTGCGGTTTCTTTCGGGGTAGCTGCCTTAGCCATAATTCTTACCCTCTTCTCGTAACCTTAGAGCGCTTCCGCGCCAGAGATGATTTCAATGAGTTCCTTGGTGATCTGCGCCTGCCGCTGACGGTTGTAGCTGAGCGTCAGCTTGTCGATCATCTCACCCGCGTTGCGCGTCGCATTGTCCATGGCACTCATCTTCGCGCCCATTTCACCCGCGACGTTCTCGAGCAGGGCCCGGAAGATCTGCACGGAGATATTGCGCGGGATGAGATCGCTGAGGATCGCGCCGGCTTCCGGCTCGTATTCGTAGATCGCCGATGCACCTTCGCCTTCGGCGGCCACTTCGCCGGCCGATGCCGGGATGAGCTGCTGGGCGGTCGGGATCTGGGAAATGACGGACTTGAACTCGGAATAGAACAGGGTGCAGACGTCGAACTCGCCGTTGTCGAAGAGCTCGATGACCTTATGGCCGATCCGGTCCGCGTTCTCGAAACCGATCTTCTTGACTTCACGCAGGTCGACACGGTCGATGATCAGCGACGCGAAGTCGCGCCGAAGCATATCGAAGCCCTTCTTCCCGACGCAGATGATCTTGACCGTCTTGCCCTGGGCCAGAAGCTTGCGCACATGGTCGCGGGCAAAGCGGGCGATCTGCGAGTTGAAGCCGCCGCAAAGACCGCGCTCGGCCGTGCAGACGATCACCAGGTGCGTGTCGTCCTTGCCGGTTCCCGTCATCAGCCGCGGCGCGCTGTCGTCCGCGCCGACCGCCTGGGCGATATTGGCGAGAACGGCAGCCATGCGCTGCGAATAGGGCCGGGCGGCCTCGGCCGCCTCCTGCGCACGCCGAAGCTTCGCCGCGGCGACCATCTTCATCGCCTTGGTGATCTTCTGCGTCGCCTTGACGGAGGCGATCCGGTTCTTCAGATCCTTAAGTGAAGGCATCCGTTGTCCGTCCTAGTTGAGGTCCGCTCAGGCGAAGGATTTGGCGAAGCTGTCGATTGCGCCCTTCAGCTTGGCCTTGGTGTCGTCCGAGATAGCCTTTTCCGTACGGATGGTATCCAGAACGGCCTTGCCTTCCGAACGGAGGTAGGAAAGGAGACCGTGCTCGAACTTGCCGACCTCGCTGACCGGCAGCTTGTCGAGATAGCCGTTGACGCCGGCGAAGATGACCGCGACCTGCTCTTCCGTCTTCAGCGGCGAGAACTGCGGCTGCTTCAGAAGTTCGGTCAGGCGGGCACCGCGGTTGAGCAGACGCTGCGTCGCGGCATCGAGATCCGAGCCGAACTGTGCGAAGGCCGCCATTTCGCGGTACTGGGCGAGCTCGCCCTTGATCGAGCCGGCGACCTGCTTCATCGCCTTGATCTGGGCGGAGGAGCCGACGCGCGAAACCGACAGACCGACGTTAACGGCCGGACGGATACCCTGGTAGAACAGGTCGGTTTCGAGGAAGATCTGGCCGTCGGTGATCGAGATCACGTTGGTCGGAATGAACGCGGACACGTCGTTGCCCTGCGTCTCGATGACCGGCAGAGCCGTCAGCGAGCCGGCGCCACGCTCGTCGGAGAGCTTGGCGGCGCGCTCTAGAAGGCGCGAATGCAGGTAGAAAACGTCGCCCGGATAGGCTTCACGGCCCGGCGGGCGGCGCAGCAGCAGAGACATCTGACGGTAAGCGACGGCCTGCTTGGAAAGGTCGTCATAGCCGATCAGGGCGTGCTTGCCGTTGTCGCGGAAATATTCGCCCATCGCGCAGCCGGCGAACGGAGCCAGATACTGCATCGGCGCCGGATCGGAAGCCGTTGCAGCGACGATGATCGAATACTGCAGCGCGCCGCGCTCTTCGAGCACCTTAACGAACTGAGCGACCGTCGAGCGCTTCTGGCCGATAGCGACGTAGACGCAATAGAGCTTATCCCCTTCCGGGCCATTGTCGTGAATGGCTTTTTGGTTGAGGATCGTATCGAGAATGATCGCGGTCTTGCCGGTCTGGCGGTCGCCGATGACGAGCTCGCGCTGGCCGCGACCGACCGGGATGAGGGCGTCGATGGCCTTGAGGCCGGTCGACATCGGCTCATGGACCGACTTGCGCGGAATGATGCCGGGCGCCTTGACGTCGACGCGGGCGCGCTGCTTGGCATTGATCGGGCCCTTGCCGTCGATCGGATTGCCGAGCGCGTCCACGACGCGGCCGAGCAGCTCCGGACCTACGGGAACGTCCACGATGGCGCCGGTCCGCTTGACCGTGTCGCCTTCCTTGATGTCCCGGTCCGAGCCGAAGATAACCACACCGACATTGTCGGCTTCGAGGTTCAGCGCCATGCCGCGAATTCCGCCTGGGAATTCGACCATCTCGCCTGCCTGGACGTTGTCGAGGCCGTAGACGCGGGCGATACCGTCACCGACGGAAAGCACCTGGCCGACTTCGGAAACTTCCGCTTCCTGGCCGAAATTTTTGATCTGATCTTTAAGAATTGCGGAAATTTCCGCGGCGCGGATATCCATCAGCCGACCTCTTTCAGTGCAAGCTTAAGGGTAGAGAGTTTGGTGCGAAGGGAGGTGTCAATCTGGCGGGACCCGACCTTCACGATCAGACCTCCAAGAATAGACGGGTCGACGGTGACGTTTACCGCCACGTCTTTGCCGGTGACGCCTTTCAGCGCCGCCTTCAATTCGATTTCCTGCGCCAGCGTCAGCGCATGTGCCGACGTGACGTCGGCGGTGATTTCGCCCTTGTGACGGGCAGCGAGCAGACGGAACGCCTTGATGATGCCCGGCAGCACGAAGAGGCGGCGATTGCGCGCGACGACCTTCAGGAAGTTGCCGACCAGCCCGGAGAAGCCGAACTTCTCGACGAGGGCGGAAATGGCCTTGAACTGGTCGTCGGCGGAAAAGACCGGGCTTACGATCAGCCGCTTCAAATCGTCGCTGCCGTCGATCAGCGCCTGGATGCGCGTCAGATCGGCGCCGACTGCTTCGATCGACCCGGCATCAAGGGCAAGCTCGAAAAGCGAGGAGGCATATCTTTCTGCAACACCGGAAATGAGCTGGGATGTGTCTGCCACGGGCACAAGCTTCTCTCAAAATCATCCAGGAATGCCAGGACAGGCGAACCGTCGACCTAACATCTTGAATTTGCTGCAATAACTCGCAGGATATCGAGGCCGGTCGACCCACTTCCCCCGCAGTTCGCGGTTCGTCTAGCATAGGATGTTTGGACTCGCAACACGCCAACGGCAGGAATGCGGCATTACCCGGCCGCTTCGGCCGAATTTTGCCGTAAATAGTGTCGCAGGCCCTTGTCGGCGATCAGATCAGCCCGAAAACATAGGCAAGAGGCAGGATCGCGAGCGCCGCCTGGACCAGGAGCGCGAGCCAGTTGAAGAGGGTCGCGCCGTTGTCGCTCATGATCGACAGGATGCGACCGAACGCCGCGAGTGCGAAAGCCGCGCCGACGGCGAGATAGACCATTGGCTGGGCAAGCAGGATGGCGCCGAGGCCCAGGCCGAGATGCATGCCGCCCATGGTGGAGCGGGCCTCCGCCAGCCCTCCCCGCCGCCCCTCGGCGATGCCGATTCCGGCGGCACGAAAGGTCAGGCGCGGCGCAAAGAGCATGACGAGCCCGATCAGCGCCGCGAGCGCGGCCGCACAAAAAGCCAGCAGCTCCCCGGTTTCCGTCGGTATGTAGAACTCCATCTCCGTCCCCGCCCGTTGCTGTGGACCCTCCGCCTCGCGCCGAGCCGACGCGATGCGTGAAAGAGGTCTAGCCTATGTCCTTCCGGATGTGAATCGGTCGAAGGACGAAGATCCGACAGTGATCACAAAAAACTCTGCGGATCGATGTCGAGCTGGACGCTGATCGATCCGCGCTCCTTGGGGCCGGCGGCGATCATCGCCCGGACGAAGGACTGCATGTCGCTGTTGCGCCGCCCGTGGACGAGAAGCCGGAAGCGATGTCGGCCGCGGATGAGCGCGAGCGGCGCTTCCGCCGGTCCGAGGATCGCTATGCCGTCGACGCGCGGCGCGGCATTGCGCAGTCCGCGGGCGTGGCCCTCGGCATCGCCGCGCGTATCGGCCGAAACGATGATCGAGGCGAGCCGGCCGAAAGGGGGCAGCACCGCCCTTTCCCGCTCATGGATCTCGCGTTCGTAGAAAGCGTCGGAATCGCCGGACACGATCGCCTGCATGACCGGATGCTGCGGCTGATAGGTCTGCAGAAGCCCGAGGCTCTTGAGGCCCGTCCGGCCGGCACGCCCTGTCACCTGGGAAAGGAGCTGGAACGTCCGTTCCGCAGCGCGCGGGTCGCCATTGGCAAGACCCAGATCCGCATCGACGATGCCGACGAGCGTCATGTTCGGGAAGTTGTGCCCCTTGGCGACGAGTTGGGTGCCGATGACGATGTCCGCCTCCCCGCGGGCGATCGCCTCGAGCTCCAGCCGCAGCCGCTTGACGCCCATCAGGTCGGAGGAGAGCACAATGGTGCGCGCGTCGGGGAAATGCCGCTCGACCTCTTCGGCGATGCGCTCTACCCCGGGGCCGCAGGCAACGAGATGATCGAGCGTGCCGCATTCCGGGCAGGCTTCCGGCGTCCTCTCCGAATAGCCGCAATGATGGCACTGGATCTGCCCGCGGAAACGGTGCTCGACCAGCCAGCTCGAGCAGTCCGGGCACTGAAAGCGATGGCCGCAGACGCGGCAGAGAGTCAGCGGCGCATAGCCGCGCCGGTTCAGGAACAGGAGCGCCTGCTCGCGCCGGCCGATCGTCTTGCCGATCTGGTTCACGAGCACCGGCGAGAGAAAGCCGCCGCGTTCCGGCGGATGACGGCGCATGTCGACTATGCCGAGATCGGGGAGCGCCGCATCGCCGAAGCGGGTGGGCAGATGGATCGGCCGGTAACGCCCCACCTCGCCGTTCACCCGGCTCTCGACCGAAGGTGTGGCGGAGACGAGCACGACCGGAAAATTGCCGATCCGCCCGCGTACCACGGCCATATCGCGCGCATTGTAGAAGACGCGGTCCTCCTGCTTGTAGGCGGGGTCGTGCTCCTCGTCGACGATGATGAGGCCGAGATCCTCGAAGGGCAGGAAAAGCGCCGAGCGGGCGCCGGCGACGACGCGCACCTGGCCGGTCGTCACCTGCCGCCAGACCTTTTCCCGCGTGCGCGGCGCGAGATCGGAATGCCACTCCGCGGGCTTCGCGCCGAAGCGCTCCTGGAAGCGTTCGAGGAAGCTTGCGGTCAGCGCGATCTCCGGCAGCAGGATCAGGATCTGCTTGCCGGCGCGCAACGTCGCCGCTATCGCCTCGAAATAGACCTCAGTCTTGCCGGAACCGGTGATGCCGTCGATCAGCGATACGGAGAATTTCCGCTCCTCGACGGCGACCAGCAGGTCGGCAGCCGCCTGTCTCTGCGGGCCTTCGAGGCGCGGCGCGGCGAAAGCCGGATCCGGCGCGGCGACGACCGGCGGCGGCGGCATGAAGACGGTTTCGAACACGCCCTGCGACGTCAGGCCGTCGATGACGCTGGACGAGACCCCCGCGGCATGGGCGAGCCCCGAGCGGGTCCAGGAAAGCCCGTCGCTCGCGGTGGCGAGGACGCGCTCGCGCGCCGCAGTCATCCGTTCCGGCCGCATCTCGGTCAGGCGCAGGGCTTCCACCATCGGCTCCGGATCGAACGCGGTCGGCGCCCGGAGTGCCATCCGGGCGACGAGGCCCGGCGGCGTCAGCGTGTAGCTCGCCACCCAGTCAAGAAAGGCGCGCATGTCCGGGCCGAGCGGCGGGCAGTCGAAGACCTTCTCGATCTGCTTCAGCTTTTTCGGATCGACGCCGCCGTCATCTTCGCCGTCCCACACGACGCCGACGACGAAACGGGGGCCGAGCGGCACCTGGACGATCGATCCCGGCTCGACCGCCATGCCGTCGGGCACCGCGTAGGAATAGGCCCTCGGCGCCGGCATGGGCACCAGGACGGGCACCACCCGGCGGTCGAGTACGGGGCCGAATAAATCGGTTGAATCAAGAGTCATTTTGCCGTGACCTTGCCACCGCTTTCAGTTAAAGAAAACTCGCAGCGAACCGCTGCCTTGCGGAAAGCAGGGTTTGTCACGGTTCCAACCGAGTTTCAACGCGCGCGATATCCGCCATGGAATTTCCTGCTGTGGAGATGCGCCCGAAACGGCTGAGTGCCAAAGGAAGACTCCGATGAAATTTTTCGTTGATACCGCCGATGTGAAGGACATCCGGGAACTGAACGATCTCGGCCTGCTCGACGGCGTCACCACAAATCCGTCATTGATCCTGAAGGCGGGCCGCGACATCGTCGAGGTTACCAAGGAAATCTGCTCGATCGTCGAAGGACCGGTTTCGGCCGAAGTGACCGCGACCGAATACAGCGCGATGATGAAGGAAGCGGCCGCGCTTTCGAAGATCGCCGACAATATCTGCATCAAGCTGCCGCTGACGCTCGACGGCCTCAAGGCCTGCAAGGCGCTGACCTCGGACGGTCACCAGACCAATGTGACGCTGTGCTTCTCGGCAAACCAGGCGCTGCTCGCCGCCAAGGCCGGCGCGACCTTCGTCTCGCCGTTCATCGGCCGCCTCGACGATATCGCCGTCGACGGCATGGACCTGATCCGCGAAATCCGCCAGATCTTCGACAATTACGGCTACGAGACGGAGATCCTCGCCGCCTCGGTGCGCACGGTCAACCACGTCAAGGAGGCCGCCCTCATCGGCGCCGACGTCGTCACCGCCCCGCCGGCAACGCTGAAGGCCCTGGTCAAGCACCCGCTGACCGACAAGGGCCTCGAAATGTTCCTCGCCGACTGGGCCAAGACCGGCCAGAAGATCGCCTGATCCTCCGGCGTCGAACGGAATTGACAAGGGGCCTCGCAGTGATGCGGGGCCTTTTTTCCGAGTTCGCCTATTCTCGGCCTTCAAGAAACCCTCGATAGAGGTTCATCGCCGCCTCGAAGTGGTTGTGGTAAAGCAATTGCCCTGCGTTTGGCAGCATGAAGACCGGAACGCCACCGAGCGATTGCGCCAGAGCGCGCACTTCCGCGGGGGGGTGTATGAAATCCTGCGCCCCATGAAGAAAGGTTGCACGGCAACCCGGCACAGGGAAACCGCTCCAGTCGGGCAGGGCCTGATGATAGAAGTCGTGTTTGATCGATTGCACCGACGAGGTAAAGAACTTGCGCAGCCGCTCTCCGCCGAAGGGCGGGCCATATTCGGCGTCGATGACCGCCAGATCGACGAGGTTGGGGCGGTAGACGCCCATGAGCAGCTGTCTCAGCGTTTCCGGTCGGCGAATGCGACGCACATAGAAATCCATGACCCGTGAGTAGACGTGCCATCGACTCATCGAAAGGGTGAACAAGCTTGACCGCAGCCGACCGGCTGTGCTGCGCGACGTCGTCGGCTTCACTGTGGCGCCCATGAAAGCCATTGAAGCAACGCGGTCGCGGTGGCGACGGGCATATTCCAGCCCATAGGCCGTTCCGCTGATGCAGGCCATGATGTCTGCCCGCTCCCCGCAGAAATGCTTGCGGGCGAGCTCAATCCCCTCACAGGCGTGGTCGAGATGCGCGCAGACGTCCAGCGCAACCGTCCCCCGCGACATCGCACCATGGCGCAACGGGACGATCAGGCGGATGGCGAGCGTATCGAGAACTGCGACGTCAGCGCTCCTGAAGTCGGGCAGAATCATGGGATGCAGCATAACGACGGGCCACCCTCCAATCGGCCCTATATCCACGAAACGATGGCTTTGGCCGGTTCGGCTGCGCAGGCGCAAGGTTCGCGCTTCAGGTGCGAACTGCCGCAGCAGATCGTCGAAGTAGTCGTCCTGCGATACGCCCTCCCCGGGGACCGAGGCGATCTCGAGAAAGATGCGCGAAAGCGCCCTGCCGGCGATTTCCGCTTGCGAACCGCCACCGAGCTTGCGAGCGAGAGACTTGAACTGGGAGCGCTTCGTCTCATGGCCGACACCATCGAGAGCCGCGGCCGCGGTCAGGTTGAAACCGCAAACAAGCTGTTTCAGCAGCCGTTGCTCCGAAGGGTAGAGCGTTAGGTCGCCGGCAAGCTCGTCCGCGGCATCGAAAAGGGTTGAATCGCTCAAAACCGCGAGACGGTCAGGGCGTTCGCTGCCGCCGGGCACGAACAGCGCCAGGCCGTCGTCGAGAAGAATCCCGCCACGCAGCTCTCCCTGTCGGTCCAGTGCATCGGAGAGGTATCGCCAGAGCGCGTCGTGCCGCTCCGCCAACATCAGTGGTTGCAGAATGCCGCCGGTAAGCTGGCAATCGATGATCCGCCAGGTGCCGGCCGGATCGGCCATGTCGCTCCGCCCCGGCACCACTCTCTTCACCAAGGAAGGGGTCAGCTCTGCCTGTAACGTACCCAATGCACGCGCCAGCGCTTCCATCAGTTCCTCCGATGCGGTGTCGTCCACCTCGCCCCTCCCGTATCCGCTGCCCCAAATTCTCGCCGACCGACTCTCGCATTCACCCATTCGGGTGATTGCATCGGGAGAGCCCACCTATCAGAAATGTATAGCCAAGTTTTATTCCGAGGAGAACACATGAAACGTTAAGAAGTATCCAAACTAACTTTCGAAAACATGTCGACGTAATTGGACGTAATGCATGGCGTTATATGTGCCTTACAGCAATTATATACTGTACTGCACAATAAGGACTGGAGACGGGGATGAACTATTCGACGACATCTAACTTAGTGATCTGGATCGCAGCATCGCTGGCGCTGGCCGGCTGCGGAGGAAGCGCCGGCGGACCCGGCGGTCCGGGTGCAACGACGAGCTTTACCAAGTTTCCGCTCGATAAGGGCAAGACGGCCACTTTGAAAGGAACCGGCCGCGAAGCCACCGTCAGCGAGGGCTCGGCCGTCTCGGCGTTTGCCTCCTCTCCCGTAGAGGCGGAACTGACGAAGGACCCAAATAGCGGCGACATCAGTTCAGCCACCCTGAAGACAGCTAGCACGACGAAAACCTGGGACCACAACAACTCCGAATTGTCCTATTCACAAAACGGAAAGCTGGTGATCGCCGACGCCAAGGACGACAGCGGCAGCGTCGGCTACGCCGATCCGGAGAAAAACGGGTTCACCTATCAGACCTATGGGGGCTGGGTCGACCAAAAGGGCGGGCATGCCGGCGCCTTCAGCGTCGGCAGCGAAACGGCCAAGGCTGACATTCCGACGAGTTCGACCGCAACGTTCAAAGGAACGGCGGGCGGCATCGTCGGCCGCCCGGGCGCCGGCTATGACGTCATGAGCGCGGACGCCGCTCTGGACGTCGATTTCGGTGCCAACACGGCACAATTCTCGACCAGCAACACCACGCTCGAAGCGGGCGGCGCGGCTGCCAACCTCGACATGTCTGGCAAGCTCGATATCGCATCGGGGGGTCTCTCCGGCAACATCGTTACCGCCGACCAGTCGATGTCCGGCACTGCTGACGGCCACTTCTACGGATCGGAAGGTCAGGAAGTCGGCGGTACCTTCGACTTGAAGGGGAGCGGCGGGGCGCTGGTTGGCGGGTACGGCGCCGTAAAGCAACCATGATTCGCATGACCCTCCTGGGAGGGCTCCTGCTCGCTGGTGTGGCGACGAACGCGGCCGCCGCCACACCGGCCGAGATCGATGCCAGCTTCAAGTACGCCTTGGCCGAAGCCGGCGCCGGTCGGCTGGACAGCGCAATACGAACCCTCCGCCTCCTGCAGGCGGAGGTCCCGGCTCCCCGCATCAGACTGGAACTGGCACGGCTACTCCTGCGCACCGGCGACAACGCCGGTGCGCTCGCACTGTTTCGGGAAGTCTATCTTGAAAAGGCAACGCCGGAAAAGGTTCGGCGCAACATCCTTCCCTTCATAGAGGAGGCAGAGCTGCGCGTGCTGCGCATCCGATACGGAGCCAGAATCATTACGGATAGCAACCCGTCCAAAGTCGGCGAGGGCGGGACGGTCTATTTCAACGGTGTCCCGCTGGAGTATCAGCCACCGGCCCGCAAAGAGCTCGCTTACGGTATAGAACCGTGGTTTTCCGCCGAGAAACTCTGGCAGAACGGGTACCTGACAAAGCTTCACCTGTCGTCGAGGCTCTTTGAAGACGACGATCTGCGGGCGGGCCGCGTTCAGCTCGCAGTCGCCAAACAGGTGGCGGCCTGGCCCGGCCTCTTCATCCAAGCCAACGTGGACACCGGAATCGCTCGGCAGAATTCCTATGCACTGCCCACGATCGAATCCTGGAAGCGATTCAGGCTTTCCGACACCGCCGGTGCCGGACTGGGAGGGCAAGCCGGGTACATGTTTTCGCAGGAGGCCGATGTCTCGGGACCATTCTACCGCGCTTATGTGTTCGGCGACTGGACATTTCGGTCCAATGCGACCGTGTTCGCAACACTATCTGCGGAAACGCTCGACAGTCGGAATGATTACTACAGCTACGTTGCGACAAAGCTCGATTTCGGCGTGCGCTTCAGTGTCGCCGACGTACAGCTGACGCCGCAAATAAGCTGGAAGCAAACGCATCTTACCGAATACAGCGCCTTTTGGGGCAAGCGCCGTAGAGATGCGACGATAAGGCCCGAGATTGCCCTCTCGACCGAACGGCTGGAGTGGAACGGTATCCGTCCCGAGGTGAGCGTCTTCTATGAGAAGCGCAGCAGCAATGTCGGTATCTACGAATATGATCAGTTCGGCGGCTATGTGAATTTGCGCAAGCTGTTCTGACAGCGCCTGACGCCGCGCCGTCCCGGCAGACCGGGTGTTTACTCGTCCTCCTCTTCGACCGCGCCGGTAAGCCGCATGCCGTCGATCCAGGTGGCTCCGTCCTTGCGAATCACACGACGCGGACGAACGCCGCATTGCTGCCGGACCAGCTCGGCCAGGCGTTCGGAATGCGTGACGATCCAGATCTGGCTTTCCCCCGCGGCACTGGCGACCATGGCAGCCAGTGCCGGCAGCATATCGGGATGAAGGCTCGTCTCGGGCTCGTTGAGCGCGATGAACCGGGGACGGCGATAGGATAACAGCGCCGCCGCAAGTGCCAGAAAACGCATCTGCCCGTCCGAAAGCTCGCGCGGCGAAAATGCCCGGTGCGGAAAGTCCGGAAAGACGAGCGAGAATTCGGCGAACTGGCCGGGTTCGGGCACCTGCAGGCGGGCGCCTGCGAAGGCGTCGGCGACCGCGCGATCGAGATCGACCGTATCCTGCCTCGTGTGCCGGAGCGTCGCGAAGACGGCGGCCATGTTGGCGCCGGTTTCGTCCAGCAATGGCGCGGTGATGGCGAGGCAGGGCATCCGCAGCGGCGATTCGCGGTCGGTGCGAAAGCCGTGAAAGAACCGCCATTGGTCGACCGCCCGGCGGAAGCTGCCGATTTCAGGGTAGTGGCCGGCGTCGCCGAGCAGCGCGATAGCCGTCTCCGAGGTCATCGCCTGCTCCGGATAGTCCACCATCCGGCCGCCCTCGCCGCGCACGAAGATACCGGGGCCGGTGCGCTTCATCACCGGAACGGGGCGCCGGCCCGTCTCGATCGTGAGCTCCTCCTCCTTGACCTGCGGCTCATAGGCGAAACCCGCCGCCGCCTTTGGCGGGCGGAAACCCGCCTCGATCCGGTAGCGGAAGGTGATCGCTCGCTCCTCGTCGATCAGTTCGGCGTCCAGCCGAATACGCGCCGGCTTGCCGACGCGCTGCGGGCCGCTCCAGATGGCGGACGCCATGCCGCCTTCTTCCGCAATCTCGCGGGCGAGATGGCCTCTCACGGCAGCCTGAACCAGCTGCAGGGCACGATAGAGGTTGGACTTCCCGACGCCGTTCTCTCCGATGAAAAGATTGACGCCGGCCAAATCCATTCGGATCGAGCGCAGCGACCGGTAGTTCTCGGCGAACATCGAGCGAAGCATCATGGTGACGGCTTAGCCCGCTACAACCGCCCTGGCAGACAGCTCGAACGCCGCATCGCTGTCGGCAGCCAGTGCGTGTACCGTATGACGCTCTAGCGCACGCGTCACCTCCACCGGATCGCCGTCGAGCGCATCCGCCGGAATGAGATTGCCGATCCGGAAGTCGAAGCGGTCGCCCTTCTTGTTCAGGAGTTCGTGGAACACCGTCATGTCGCGCAGTTCCGTCGACCATTTGGCAAACCAGTAGAAGAGGCCGGAATTGCGCGCGCTCATATGCACCGGCAGGATCGGCAGGCCGTATTTGCGCGCGAAGCCGACCGCCGAGCTCTTCCAGGGGCGCTCGTTGAGCCGTCCCTCGGCCCAATAGGCAATGCGGCCGGAGGGGAAGAGCACGGTCGCCTTGCCCGCCTCGATGGCCCTGTTCGTCACCTGCAGCGTTTCGCGCGCCTTGAGCTTCGACTTGTATTCCTCGCGCCATTCCACCGGAATGACCATTTCCACGAAGCGCGGATTGACGCGGATCGCGTCGCGGTTCGCAAAGAACATCATGTCCGGCCGCCGGCTCTTCAGGAGATCGAAGACGGCGATGCCGTCGGCGATCCCCGTCGGATGGTTGCTGACGAGCAGGAACCCGCCCTTCTCGGGAATGCGCTCCGGCTTGTCGGCGCGGATCTCGAGAGCGAGAAGCGAACTCAGATGCTCGAAGGCCTGGAAGCCCGGCATATTGGCGACGGCATTGGCGAACTCGATCGCCTTGCGGTAGTTGAGCAGCGTGTAGAGAAAGGGCCGCATGACGGGCCACAGGGGATGGCAGACGATCTTCTGGCCGCGTTCCGCGATCAGCGTATCGACGATATGACCGGGACGCCCTTGCGAGACCAGCGCAACCGCCTCTGCAAAATGCGCCAGAGCGCTCGCCGAATCACGTCTCGACATTGTCCCATCCGCTGTTGCTGGCCGAACATTGCAGTTCAATATGATCGAACAATGACAAATTCCAAGGGGCCGCAGCAGCAAACTTCAGCACGTTAGCAAAAACATAACACGCCCGATGCGATGCTCCGAGCCTGGATCAGTGAGCGCACCGCGCTGATGAACCCGCCGGGCCCGATGATGAACGAACTTCTTGCCATAGGCCATCCCGAAGTGATGGCGGAACGAAGGCGCTGGCTTGCGAGCCTCGCCGAGGAACGCCGGTTGTCCGAAAAGACGGTAGACGCCTATGAACGCGACACGCGGCAGTTCCTGACATTCCTGACCGGGCACCTCGCCGGTCCGCCGCGGCTCTCGGATATCCGCGCCCTTCGCCCCGCGGATCTGCGCGGCTTCCTGGCGCAGCGCCGCAAGGGAGGCGCCGGCGCGCGCACGCTCGGCCGCGGCCTGGCAGGTCTGCGTTCCTTCCTGCGCTATCTCGAGAGAAACGGGCTCGCCAATGCGGCGGGTGCAGGGGCGGTGCGGTCCCCGAAGCAGCCGAAGTCTCTCCCCAAGGCATTGACCGACCGGGAGGCCCTGAAGGTCGTCACCGCGGACGCGCAACTGGCCGAGGAACCCTGGATCGCGGCGCGCAATGCCGCAGTGCTGACCCTGCTCTATGGCTGCGGCCTGCGGATAGCGGAGGCGCTGGACCTGACCCCCGCCGATTTCTCAGGACCGGTGACGTCGCTCAGGGTCACCGGAAAGGGCGGCAAGACACGGATCGTGCCGATGATCGCCGCCGCCGCCGAAGCAGTCGAGACCTATCGAAAGCTCTGCCCCTACCATATCGAGCCCGGAGAGCCGATTTTCCGCGGCGCCCGCGGCGCGAAGCTCCAGCCGGCGATCATCCAGCGCGAGATGCAGAAGCTGCGCGCCGCACTCGGCCTGCCGGATTCGGCGACACCGCACGCGCTGCGCCACTCTTTCGCGACGCATCTTCTGGCGGGCGGAGGGGATCTCCGCACCATCCAGGAACTGCTCGGCCATGCCAGCCTGTCGACGACGCAGGTCTATACCGGCGTCGATTCGGCACGGCTTCTGGAAATCTACGACCGCGCCCATCCGCGCGCCTAAAATCTGACGTCCTTGGCCGTTAACCAAACGTGTTAAGGAACCCGTGACCGTGGGGGAGTAGGGTTCCGTCAATGCCGGGGGCATCCATGAACACTTTCACCAGACCCGTCCGCGATCTCGCGGCCAAGGCGGCCGACGGCCTGTTGTGGCTGACGGCACTGCTCAATCTACTGACGGCAGCGAGCCTCGTTGCCGCCCTGCTCCATGTGTCGGAGGCACGGGCGGAAGAGACGGACTGCGCCGGCAGCAACATCTTGAGCGGCCTCGAACATTCGGATCCGGCCCGCCTGGCGGCGCTGCGCGCGGAAGCGGCGGCGGTGCCCAACGGAAAGGGCCTGCTTTGGAAGATCGAAGGGCACGGTCAGGCACCCTCCTTCCTGCTCGGCACCATGCATGTCACCGATCCGCGCGTGCTGGCGATGCCCGGCGGCGCGACGGAGGCCTTCGCAAGGGCTGAGACGGTGATCGTCGAGTCCGACGAGATCGTCGACCAGAACAGGGCAACCGCCGCGATCATGATGCAGCCGGAACTGACCATGTTCACCGGCGACAAAACGATCAACGATTTCCTGAAGCCGGAGGACCGCGCGCTACTCGAAAGCGGTCTCAAGGCGCGCGGCATCCCGCTGCCGCTCGTCACCAAGATGAAGCCCTGGATGATTGCCAGCTTCGTCGCCCTGCCGGCCTGCGAATTCTCGCGCAAGGCGGCCGGTGCCTCCTTCCTCGACAAGAAGCTCGCCGAGGACGCGTTGAGGGAGGGCAAGACGCTCAAGGGTCTTGAAACGCTGGTCGAGCAGCTTTCGGCAATGGATTCGCTGCCGGTCGAAATGCATCTCAAGGCACTGATCGAAACGCTTGCTCTCGGCAAGACGATCGACGACGTGATGACGACGACCACCGATCTCTACCTCTCCGGCGAGACGGGCACGATCATGCCAATGATGAAACTCGCCTCCGCCGGGATTTCATCCGACGACGCCGGCTATGCCGAATTCGAGCAGCGCATCATCATCGATCGCAACAGGATCATGGCAGATCGCGCCGCGCCCCTCCTGAAGGGCGGCGGCGTGTTCATGGCCGTGGGCGCGCTGCACCTTCCCGGGAAGGAAGGCCTCGTCGAACTCCTGCGTCAGCAGGGGTTCACTGTGACGCAGGTGGAATGACCGGCCGGTCAATGCGGTGGGAGGGCAGGGCCCTCCCGATAATCACATGTGGATCGGCTTGGCGAAGGTGGCGAGCGCCGCTTCCTTTACCGCCTCCGACATCGTCGGATGGGCGTGGCAGGTGCGGCCGAGATCCTCCGACGATCCGCCGAACTCCATCAGCACCGCGATCTCGTGGATCATTTCGCCGGCGCCGAAGCCGATGATGTGGCCGCCGAGCACGCGGTCGGTCTCCTTGTCCGCGAGGATCTTCACGAAGCCGTCTGTCTGCAGCATGGCGCGGGCGCGGCCATTGGCCGTGAAGGGGAACTTGCCGACCTTGTAGGCGACGCCCGCGGCCTTCAGCTCTTCCTCGGTCTTGCCGACGGAGGCGACCTCGGGCTGGGTATAGACGACGCCTGGAATGACGTCGTAATTCACATGCCCGGCCTGGCCTGCGATGATCTCGGCGACGGCAACGCCTTCGTCCTCGGCCTTGTGCGCCAGCATCGGCCCACGCACGACGTCGCCGATCGCATAGACACCGGTAATGCTCGTCTGGAAATGCTGGTCGATCTCGACGCGGCCGCGCGAATCGAGGACGACGCCCGCCTTGGCGAGACCCAAGCCGTCCGTCGAGGGCTTGCGTCCGGTAGCGATGAGCACGACCTCGGCATCGAGCGCAGTGGCCTCGCCGCCCTTCACCGGTTCGAAGGTGACCTTGGCACCGTCGCCGGATTTCACGACACCGGTCACCTTGGCGCCGAGTTTGAAGTCGATGCCCTGCTTGGTCAGCATCCGCTGAAGCTGCTTGGCAACCTCTCCGTCCATGCCGCCGAGAATCGTGTCGAGGAATTCGACCACGGTCACCTTCGCGCCGAGGCGCGCCCAGACCGAGCCGAGCTCGAGGCCGATGACGCCTCCGCCGACGACGATCATGCTCGCCGGGACCTTTTCGAGCGCGAGCGCCCCGGTCGAGGAAACGATCACCTTTTCGTCGAACGCGACCTCCACGCCCGGAATGCCGGCGACGTCCGAGCCGGTGGCGATGACGACGTTCTTCGCCTCGAGCACCTGCTCCTCTCCGCTTTCGTTCGTGACCGAGACCTTGCCCTGGCCGAGAACCTTGCCGGTACCCTGGAATCCGTCGATCTTGTTCTTCTTGAAGAGGAAGGAGACGCCGTCGACATTGGACTTAACGGTCGCGTCCTTGTGGGCCATCATCTTCTGAAGGTTGAGCTTCGGGCTTGCGACCTCGACTCCCAGCGCCTCCAGGCCGTGCTGCGCCTGATGGAACATTTCGGAAGCATGCAGCAGCGCCTTGGAGGGGATGCAGCCGATATTCAGGCATGTGCCGCCATAGGTGCTGCGCTTCTCGACCACGGCAACCTTCATGCCGAGCTGCGCCGCCTTGATGGCGCAGACATAGCCGCCGGGGCCGCTTCCGATAACGATGAGATCATAGGCCATTTGATAATCCTTCTTGGGAGGACGGTCTTGGGAGGACGGTCTTGGGAGGGCTACCGCCCGCCACTGACGGTGAGAATGGTTCCCGTCACGTAAGTCGCCTTGTCGGACAGGAGATAGAGAATTGCATCGGCAACTTCGCCGGCCGTTCCGGGCCGCTGCATCGGGATCGTGGGTGCGAGGTCGCGGGCGCGGTCGGGCAGCCCGCCGGAGGCATGAATTTCCGTATCGATGATGCCGGGCCGGACCGCGTTCACGCGTATGCCCTCGGTGGCAACTTCACGCGCCAGGCCGACCGTGAAGCTGTCGATCGCGCCCTTCGTGGCGGCGTAGTCGACATATTGCCCCGGCGCGCCAAGCACGGCGGCGATGGAGGAGAGATTGACGATCGAGCCGCCCCGCCCGCTGTGGCGCGTCGACATCCGGAGCACCGCCTCGGCGGCGCAACGGATGGAGCCCGTCACGTTGGTGCGGAACAGCCGCTCGATCCGCTCGGGCGAAACCTCGTCTACGCGCTGCGGCGGACCGATGATCCCGGCATTGTTGACGAGGCCGTCGAGACGGCCGAAGGCGGTGTCGACGGCTGCAAAGATCGCCTTCACCCCCTCTTCCCTGCCCACGTCGCCCTCGACGGAAACGGCCGTGCCGCCGGCCTCCGCGATGCGGCGGACCACGTCCTCGGCCGCATCGCGATTGGACGCATAGTTGACGGCGACCCGCCAGCCTTCGCTGGCCGCGGCAAGCGCGACCGCGGCGCCGATGCCGCGGCTGCCCCCGGTGACGAGAAGTACAGGTCCGCTGCTCATGATCCACACCCCTTGAACTCGAAGACATCCGAACTGTCGGTGGTGCCCTTGCCTTCGCCCCAGGCACTCGATTCACGCAGCAACGGTCCGAAATCCGGAAGCAGGATCCGATCGGCTGCGGGCGCGTCCTCCGGCTGAAGCAGCCCGATCTGGCCGGCCTTGTCGACCGCATAGATCGGGCCCTGCCAGACGGTGCAGGCCTCGAGTTCCGCGCCGGTCACGTCGCCGGTCGGGCAGTCGTTCATGACGATCCCGTTCGCCCGCAGCGGTTCGCCGGACTGCATCACGACGCCATCGAGCAGAAGGCCGGTGTCCCCAATCCTGATCTTGAAGTGATTGCTGGTGACTGCTGCCTCCGATCCGACGGGCTCGAAGCGCAGTTCATAGGTTCCGGCCGGATCGGCGTAGACCGCCTGCGCCTGGGTGCACTCGTCCGCAAGCGCCGGTGCTGCCGAAAGCATAAGCGAAACGAAGAGAACGTTGCGGCCGCAGATCATCACGCGGCCTTTTCCGTCGCCAGCTTCAGTCCGAGAGCGATGAAGACCATGCCGCTCGCCCGGTCGATCCATTTGCTCGCGCGCGTGAAGGCCGCCCGCATCCGCGGCGTCGTCATGAACAGGCTGACGCCGACGAACCAGAGGATCAGCGCGCTCGCCATGACGAAGCCATAGCCGAACTTGACCGTCATCGGCGTATGGGCGCTGACGACCGTCGAGAAGATAGACAGGAAGAAGAAGACCGCCTTGGGATTGAGCGCGTTGGCGGCAAAGCCGAGGCCGAAGGCCTTCAGCGCCGTCTGCTGCCTGCGGGCTTCGCCGGTCTCGGCCGCTGCCTCGACCGCGATTTCCGTCTGGCCGGCGCGAAGGGCTTTGATGCCGATGTAGATCAGGTAGGCGACGCCGCACCACTTGACGATGTTGAAGAGGTAGATCGACTGCGAGATGATCAGCCCAAGGCCGAGAATGGTGTAGGTCACATGGAACATCAGCGACGCGCCGATGCCGAAGGAGGTGACGATCGCCGCGCGGCGGCCGTGCACCAGCGATTGGCGCAGCACCATGGCGAGGTCGGCGCCGGGCGAAACGATGGCGAAGGTGAAGATCGCCATTAGCGAAGCGAGTTCGATCAGATAGCTCATCATGGTTGCGACCGGTGCTTACGATGCCCAACTGTCCGGGATGCGCGCATAGCGTGCCCCCAAAACCTAACCTCTGGTTCCGTGGCTGTCGATGCCCGTCAGACGTGCGTCCCGGTCCGGGCATCGGTGGAGATGGAAACGGGGGCACGCGGCCCCCGCCATTCAGGCCGACCCGGCCTAAATCACCGTGATCTAGAGATCCAGCACCAGGCGTTCCGGATCCTCGAGGCTTTCCTTGACGCGCACGAGGAAGGTCACCGCTTCCTTGCCGTCGACGATGCGGTGATCGTAGGAGAGCGCCAGATACATCATCGGCCGGATGACGACCTGACCGCCGATCGCGACCGGACGGTCCTGGATCTTGTGCATGCCGAGGATGCCCGATTGCGGAGCGTTGAGGATCGGCGAGGACATCAGCGAACCGTAGACGCCGCCGTTGGAGATGGTGAAGGTGCCGCCCTGCATGTCGGCCATGGCCAGCGTTCCGTCGCGCGCTGCCTTGCCGAGACGGCCGATTTCCTTCTCGATTTCGGCGATCGACATCTGGTCGGCATCGCGCACGACGGGCACGACGAGGCCCTTGTCGGTACCGACGGCGACGCCGACGTGGCAGAAGTTCTTGTAGATGATCTCGGTGCCGTCGACCTCGGCGTTGACGGCCGGCAACTCCTTCAGCGCATGCGTCACCGCCTTGGTGAAGAAGCCCATGAAGCCGAGCTTCACGCCGTGCTTCTTCTCGAAGATGTCCTTGTACTTCGAGCGCAGGCTCATGACGGCGCTCATGTCCACCTCGTTATAGGTGGTGAGCATAGCCGCGGTGTTCTGCGCGTCCTTCAAGCGCCGGGCGATCGTCTGCCGCAGGCGGGTCATCTTCACGCGCTCTTCGCGAGAGGCATCTTCCGCCGGTGCCGGCGCGCGGGCCTGGATCTTGGCCGGCTCGGCTGCAGCCGGAGCCGAAATGCCCTTGGCGACGGCCGCGAGCACGTCACCCTTCAGCACCTGGCCACGCTTGCCCGAGCCGTCGATCTGATCGGCGGAAAGACTGTTCTCGGCCATGAGCTTGGCAGCCGCCGGTGCCGGCGGCATCGACGTGGACGTCTGCGTCGCGGCAGCGGCGGCCGGCTGTGCGGCCGCAGCCGGAGCAGCGGTAGCCGCCGCAGGTTCAGGCTTCTTCTCGGCCGCAGCCGGCGCAGCGGCGGCAGCACCCGCGCCGCCCTCGGAGATCTGGCCGAGCAGCGCGCCGAGGCCGACGGTTTCACCCGCCTGCGCGACGATTTCGCTGAGGGTGCCGGCGGCCGGGGCCGGGACTTCGATCGTCACCTTGTCGGTCTCGAGCTCGAGGATCGGCTCGTCGGCCTTGATCGCGTCGCCGACCTTCTTGAACCAGGTGCCGACGGTCGCTTCGCTGACGGATTCGCCAAGGGTGGGAACGCGGATTTCTGTTGCCATGAGTTTTGTTCCGTTGATCAGATTTCTGTTTCTAGCTCTTTGAGTTACGCGCTCCCGGACGGAAAACCGCTACGCTGAAAGCGCGTCAGCGAGCGGCAGACCGTGAGGGGCTTGGTCAGCCACCCAGCGCATCCTCGAGGAAGGCGGCAAGCTGGGCCAGATGCTTGGACATCAGGCCGGTCGCCGGCGAAGCGGCGGCCGGACGGCCGGTATAGCGCACCCGCTGGTACTTGGCATCGATATGGGCAAGGACCCATTCCAGATAGGGATCGATGAATGCCCAGGCGCCCATGTTCTTCGGCTCTTCCTGGCACCAGACCATCTCCGCGTTGCGGAAGCGGCTGAGCTCGTTGATAAGCGCCTTGGCCGGGAACGGATAGAGCTGCTCGACGCGCAGCAGGTAGATGTCGTCGATGCCGCGCTTCTCGCGCTCCTCCAGAAGGTCGTAATAGACCTTGCCCGAGCACATGACGACGCGACGGATCTTCGAATCCTTCTGCAGCTTGATCGGGCCGTCCTTGATGACCTCGGCATCGTCCCAGAGGAGACGGTGGAAGGAGCTCTCGCCGGCCATTTCCGACAGGCTGGAGACCGCCCGCTTGTGACGCAGCAGCGACTTCGGCGTCATCAGGATCAGCGGCTTGCGGAAATCGCGCTTCACCTGACGGCGCAGGATGTGGAAATAGTTCGCCGGGGTCGTGACGTTGGCGACCTGCATGTTGTCTTCCGCGCAAAGCTGCAGGAACCGTTCCAGCCGGGCGGAGGAATGCTCCGGCCCCTGACCCTCGTAGCCGTGCGGCAGCAGGCAGACGAGGCCCGACATGCGCAGCCACTTGCGCTCACCCGACGAGATGAACTGGTCGAAGACCACCTGCGCGCCGTTGGCGAAGTCGCCGAACTGGGCTTCCCAGAGCGTCAGGGCGTTCGGGCGAGCGAGCGAATAGCCGTATTCGAAGCCGAGGACGGCCTCTTCCGAGAGCATCGAGTTGATGACCTCGTAGCGTGCCTGGGTCGGCGACAGGTTGGCGAGCGGGATGTAGCGCTCTTCGGTCTCCTGATCGTAGAGGACCGAATGGCGCTGGGAAAAGGTGCCGCGCTCGCAATCCTGACCGGACAGGCGGATCTTGGTGCCCTCGGTCACGAGCGTACCGAAGGCGAGCGCTTCCGCCATCGCCCAGTCGATGCCCTCGCCGGTCTGGATCATGTTGGCGCGGTTTTCCATGAAGCGCTGGATTGTGCGGTGCGCGCTGAAGCCGGCCGGAATTTCGGACAGCTTGCGACCGACCTCCTTCAACTGCTTCATCGGCACCGAGGTGCGCCCGCGGCGCTGCTCATCCTGGTTGTCGGCCGTGCGCAGGCCCGACCAGGCGCCGTCGAGCCAGTCGGCCTTGTTCGGCTTGTAGGACTGACCCGCCTCGAATTCCTGTTCGAGATGGGCGCGCCAATCGGCCTTCATCTTCTCGACTTCGCCTTCGCTGATCAGGCCCTGGGCGATCAGCCGGTCCGAATAGAGCTGGACGACGGTCTTGTGCGCACGGATCGCCTTGTACATCTTCGGCTGCGTGAACGCCGGCTCGTCGCCCTCGTTGTGCCCGAAGCGGCGGTAGCAGAACATGTCGATGACGACCGGCTTGTGGAACTTCATCCGGAATTCGGTCGCGACCTTGGCCGCATAGACCACCGCTTCCGGATCGTCACCGTTCACGTGGAAGATCGGCGCCTCGATCATCTTCGCCACGTCCGACGGATAGGGCGAGGAACGCGAGAAGGCCGGGTTCGTGGTGAAGCCGATCTGGTTGTTGATGATGAAATGCACCGTGCCGCCGACACGATGCCCGCGCAGGCCGGAGAGGCCGAGAATTTCGGCGACCACACCCTGGCCGGCAAAGGCCGCGTCGCCGTGCAGGATCAGCGGCATGACCTTGACGCGTTCGCGCAGCGGAATGATGTCGCCTTCGAATACGGTCGCCATCTGGTCCTGCTTGGCGCGCGCCTTGCCCATGACGACCGGATTGACGATCTCGAGATGCGACGGGTTTGCCGTCAGCGACAGGTGGACCTTGTTGCCGTCGAACTCGCGGTCCGAGGAAGCGCCCAGGTGATATTTGACGTCGCCGGAGCCTTCCACGTCATCGGGCGTGTAGGAGCCGCCCTTGAACTCGTGGAAGATGGCGCGGTGCGGCTTGGCCATGACCTGCGAGAGAACGTTGAGGCGGCCGCGATGCGCCATGCCCAGCACGATCTCCTTGAGGCCGAGCTGGCCGCCGCGCTTGATGATCTGCTCGAGCGCCGGGATCAGGGATTCGCCGCCGTCGACCCCGAAGCGCTTGGTGCCCTTGTACTTGACGTCGATGAACTGCTCGAAGCCTTCCGCCTCGATGAGCTTCTGCAGGATCGCCTTCTTGCCCTCGGGGGTGAACTCGACGCCCTTGTCCGGGCCTTCGATGCGTTCCTGTATCCAGCCCTTCTCTTCCGGGTTGGACATATGCATGAATTCGACGCCGATCGTCGAACAATAGGTCCGCTCGAGGATCTCGACCATCTCGCGCACGGTCGCGTATTCGAGGCCGAGCACGTTGTCGATGAAGATCTTGCGGTCGTAGTCCTTCTCTTCGAAGCCGTAGGTCTTCGGGGAGAGTTCGTCGTAATCCTCGACCGGATCGGCAAGGCCGAGCGGGTCGAGCTTGGCGTGCAGGTGGCCGCGCATGCGATAGGCGCGGATCATCATGATGGCGCGGACGGAATCGCGCGTCGACTGATGCACCTCGGCCTCGCTGAGCGCCACGCCGGCAGCGGCTGCGGCCTCCTCGGCCTTCGCCTTGACCTTTTTTTCGATGACCTTCTCGACCGTACCCCAGTCGCCGTCGAGGGCCGAGACGAGTTCGCCATTGGCGGGAATCGGCCAGTTCTGCTTCTTCCAGGAGGCGCCCTTGGCCGCCCTCACCACATCTTCGGGCCGGTCGGCAAGCGCCTTGAAGAAGGACTGCCACTCGGCCGAAACGGATGAGGGGTCCGCTTCATAGCGCGCATGGAGCTGCTCGATATAGGCGGCATTGGCGCCGTCCAGAAAGGATGTGAGCTGGAATTGCTCGTTGGCCTCTTGCCTTGTCATGGTCTATCGCGGACTTCAGCCCGCCTCCTGACTTAAGTTGGTGTGCCGGGTTGTCCCGGTCGTGTTTGCCTTCTGCCGGATCGGCGTCCTTCAACGGTCAGGCGCGTCGTTCCGGCTGCGTCGGCCCGGTTCCGGCTGTTCGCCATCTGCACCGGACTTGACGCTCATCATCGTATCTTTCGTGGCTCCAATGGGGCGGCATGGCCTGCCGCCCCGCTGCAAAGTGCCACGGCGACCTTTATGCGTCCGGCAGGACGCGCGGGCGCCGTGGGATTGTTCGTCAGCCCTTCAGGACTTCGACCAGCGTCTTGCCGAGGCGTGCGGGCGAAGGCGAGACGCGGATCCCGGCCGATTCCATCGCCGCAATCTTGTCTTCCGCACCACCCTTGCCGCCGGAGATGACGGCGCCGGCATGGCCCATCGTGCGGCCGGGAGGCGCGGTACGGCCCGCGATGAAGCCGACCATCGGCTTCTTGCGGCCACGCTTCGCCTCGTCCTTCAGGAACTGCGCCGCTTCCTCTTCGGCCGAGCCGCCGATCTCGCCGATCATGATGATCGACTTGGTCTCGTCGTCTGCGAGGAACATTTCCAGCACGTCGATGAACTCGGTGCCCTTGACCGGGTCGCCGCCGATGCCGACTGCGGTCGTCTGGCCGAGGCCTTCATTGGTGGTCTGGAACACCGCCTCGTAGGTCAGCGTGCCGGAGCGCGAAAGCACGCCGACCGAACCCTTGCGGAAGATGTTGCCCGGCATGATGCCGATCTTGCACTCGTCCGGCGTCAGCACGCCCGGGCAGTTCGGGCCGATGAGGCGCGAAGACGACTTTTCGAGCCGCGCCTTGACCTTCACCATGTCGGCGACGGGAATGCCCTCGGTGATGCAGACGATGAGCGGGATTTCCGCATCGATCGCTTCGATGATCGCCGCGGCGGCACCGGCCGGCGGGACATAGATCACGGAAGCGTTGGCGCCGGTCGCATCGCGGCCTTCGGCGACCGTCGCGAAGATCGGCAGTTGCTCGCCCTTGGCACCGGTCCAGGTCTCGCCGCCCTTCTTCGGGTGAATGCCGCCGACCATCTTGGTGCCGTTATAGGCGAGTGCCTGCTCGGTGTGGAAGGTACCGGTCTTGCCGGTGAGGCCCTGAACGAGAACCTTGGTGTCTTTGTTGATCAGGATGGACATGAAACCTCAGGCTCCCTTCACGGCTGCAACGATCTTCTGGGCGGCGTCGTCCAGATCATCGGCGGAAATCACGTTGAGGCCCGATTCATTGATGATCTTCTTGCCGAGCTCGACATTGGTGCCTTCCAGGCGCACGACGAGCGGCACCTTGAGGCCGACTTCCTTGACCGCTGCAAGCACGCCCTCGGCGATGACATCGCATTTCATGATGCCGCCGAAGATGTTGACGAGGATGCCCTTCACCGCCGGATCGGCCGTGATGATCTTGAAGGCCTGCGTGACCTTTTCCTTCGAGGCACCGCCGCCGACATCGAGGAAGTTCGCAGGCTCGGCGCCGTAGAGCTTGATGATGTCCATCGTCGCCATTGCGAGACCGGCGCCGTTGACCATACATCCGATATTGCCGTCCAGGGCGACATAGGCGAGGTCGTATTTCGACGCCTCGATTTCCTTGTCGTCCTCTTCCGTCGTGTCGCGCAGCGCGACCACGTCCTCATGGCGGAAGAGGGCGTTGCCGTCGAAGGAGACCTTGGCGTCGAGGACGCGCATCCGGCCGTTCGTCATGACGATCAGCGGATTGACCTCGAGCAGGCTCATGTCCTTTTCGACGAATGCCTTGTAGAGGATCGGGAAGAGCTTCTCGGCATCGGCGCGCGCTTCGCCTTCGAGCTTCAGCGCGTCGGCGAGCGTCTTCAGATTTTCAGCGGTCACACCCTTTTCCGGATCGATCGCGACGGTGACGATCTTCTCCGGCGTATGTTCGGCGACCGCTTCGATGTCCATGCCGCCCTCGGTCGAAACGACGAAGGCCACCCGGCCCACGGAGCGGTCGACGAGGATCGAGAGATAGAGTTCGCGGTCGATATCGGCGCCGTCCTCGATATAGAGGCGGTTGACCTGCTTGCCGGCCGGACCGGTCTGCTTGGTCACGAGCGTGTTGCCGAGCATGTCCTTGGCATTGGCGACGACCTCGTCCACCGACTTGGCCAGGCGCACGCCGCCCTTGGCGTCGGGGCCGAGTTCCTTGAACTTGCCCTTGCCGCGGCCGCCGGCATGAATCTGGCTCTTCACCACGTAAAGCGGTCCCGGCAGCTTCTTCGCAGCCGCTTCGGCCTCGTCGACGGAGAAGATCGCGACGCCTTCCGCGACCGGCGCGCCATAGCTCTTCAACAGAGCCTTGGCCTGGTATTCATGGATGTTCATGGGTTCTTTCCTGTCTGATAGGCCGGATGGCGGTTACTTCAGGCTGGGTGCGATGTTGATGCAGGCTTCGCAAAGGCCGGCGACGGCCGCAACCGACTTGTCGAAGGCTTCCTTCTCGCCCTTGTTGAGGTCGATCTCGATGATGCGCTCGATGCCGCCGGCGCCGATCACGGTGGGCACGCCGACATACATGTCCTTGACGCCATACTGGCCGGAGAGATGAGCGGCACAGGGCAGCACGCGCTTCTTGTCCTTGAGATAGGCCTCGGCCATTTCGATCGCCGAGGCGGCCGGCGCATAATAGGCCGAGCCGGTCTTGAGCAAGCCGACGATCTCGGCGCCGCCGTCACGGGTGCGCTGAATGATCTGGTCGAGCTTTTCCTTGGTGGTCCAGCCCATCTGGATCAGGTCGGGCAGCGGAATGCCGGCGACGGTCGAATAGCGCGCGAGGGGCACCATGGTGTCGCCATGGCCGCCGAGCACGAAAGCGGTGACGTCCTTGACCGAGACGTTGAACTCCTCCGCAAGGAAGAGCCGGAAGCGCGAAGAGTCGAGCACGCCGGCCATGCCGACGACCTTGTTCTTCGGCAGGCCGGAGAACTTCTGCAGCGCCCAGACCATGGCGTCGAGCGGGTTGGTGATGCAGATGACGAAGGCGTTCGGAGCGTATTTCTTGATGCCGGCGCCGACCTGTTCCATGACCTTGAGGTTGATGCCGAGCAGATCGTCGCGGCTCATGCCGGGCTTGCGCGGCACGCCGGCGGTGACGATGCAGACGTCGGCGCCCTCGATCGCGGAATAGTCGCTCGCACCGGTCATCGATGCATCGAAGCCCTCGACCGGAGAGGACTGCGCGATGTCGAGGCCCTTGCCCTGGGGAATGCCGTCGGCAATGTCGAAGAGGACGATGTCGCCCAGTTCCTTCAGGCCGGCGAGATGCGCCAGCGTGCCACCAATCATCCCCGAACCGATAAGTGCGATCTTGTTGCGCGCCATGAAAGTGCTTCCTTTGTGATCCCAAAATGATCAAGGCCTGAAACGCGGCAAACGCCAAACCTTCGCCGAAAGCCCTTAAACGGCAAAGGGAAAAATATCAATCGATACTTTTGGGCAGAGCAAATTCAATCGGTTAGATCGTAAAATTCTTACGTAAACGTAAGAATTGTTGTCGCCTGACCGTCATTCCGCCGCTGAATTGTGCGGGTGAGCCGCAGCGTAATCCTGGCTTTGCATCTCGATGAGACGCGAAACCGTACGGTCGAATTCGAAGCCTTCGGTGCCCTTCCTGGCGGTCAGCAGATGCTGCGGTTCGGCGTCAGCCGAGGCGAACAGGCGGGCGCCCTGATCATAGAGAGCGTCGACCAGGATGATGAAGCGCTTCGTCTCGTTGCGCAGGTGCGGCCCGAGATGCGGAACGTGGTCGAGGAAGATGGTGCTGTACTGCGCGACGATCGCAAGGTAGTCGGCGGCGCCGAGCGGCTGCGCGCACAGGTCTGCAAAGGTGAACCGCGCGGCGCGGCCGGCGGCCGCCGGCACGCGGATCGTGCGCCCCTTGCGGCCGATCTCGGCCGAGGCGACCGGCGCTCCGCCCGTTTCCCGATACCAGGCGCGATCCATGGCGGCTTCCGTTTCCGGCCCGAGCGGCGACAGCCACACGGGCGTGCCATCGGTCTTGCCCAGACGATAATCCGTTTCCGTGTCGAGCGAGATGATCTCGGCATTCGCCTTCAGAAGATCGATGAACGGCAGGAAGAGACCGCGATTGAGGCCGTCGCGATAGAGATTGTCCGGCTCGACGTTTGAGGTCGCGACAAGCACGCAGCCCTTGGCGAACAGTTCGCCGAAGAGCCGCGCCAGTATCATCGCATCGGCGATATCGGTGACGGTGAACTCGTCGAAACACAGGAGCCGCGCTTCGCCGAAGAGATCGGAAGCGACGGGCGGGATCGGATCGGCCTGCTTGGTCTCGCCGTTCTTGAGCTTCTGCCGGTGCCTGTAGATGCGCTCATGCACATCGGCCATGAATTCGTGGAAATGGGCGCGGCGCTTGCGCTGGATCGGCACGGCGTCGAAGAACATGTCCATCAGCATGGTCTTGCCGCGCCCGACGCCGCCGTGGATATAGAGCCCCTTGACCGGCGGCTGGTCCTTTTTGCGCGCCGCAAAGAGCCAGCCGAGCGCATTGGTCTTGCGCGAGGGGCGGCTCGCCAGGAGCTTTGCCGTCAGGCTGTCTAGCCGTCTTGCGATTGCGAATTGAGCCGGGTCGCGCTGCCGCTCGCCGGCGGCAACGAGCGCCTCGAGCTTGCGAAGAATGCTGTCGTCGGGATTGAGCACGATGCGCTTCTATCGTTTCGTGGTTTTGCGGCTTTGGTCCATCATGCGGCGTGAAGCGGAGAAATGCTCAGATCACCTGCGGCATCACGCGCGCGTTCCAGTTCATAATGGCTTTGGAGATTAATCCAGAATTCCGGCGTCGTACCAAAGGCCTTGGAAAGCCGCAGAGCCGTATCGCCGGTCGTGATCGATTCTTGCAAGTTGAGATGCGGGATGCGGGCGAAACCGCACACACTTCTCCTCCGCCCTAGCGGCTGAGGCTGACCGGCTGCCCGCCATTGGTCGAGCCGTCGAAGCGCGCATCGGCCGTCTTGTAGAGCCGGGCGATCGGATTGCCGCTGCGGTCCTTGAGCACGACCTGCTTGCCCGCCACTTCCCAGGATCCCATGGCCGTCAGCTCGCCGGCGCAGCCGCGCGTGCCGCCGCGCGAACCGCTGCCGAGATTGGTGAGGGTCAGGAACATGTCGCAGGAACTGCCGGCGCTCGAAACGCGCCAGTTGCCGACCATCGACTCCTTCGTTACGTCGAGGGCATTGGTGGCTGCGGCCACTTCCGTGCCGGCCGCCGCGCCGGGCGCTGCGGTGCCCGTCGTCGGTGCGGCCGGGAACTGCGACGCCCCCGCCGGAGGCGGCAGTTGCCCCGCGGAGACGGAAGGTACGGGCTGCGCCTGCAGGGGAGCGGGAGCGCGAGAAACATCCTGAGACCCGAAACCACCGAAGGACGTCCGCTGGCATCCGGCTAGCGCAAGTACAACCGCCAACCCGGCCGCCGCATGTGAAACCCGCATATCTTTACCCCCGACATTGTCCGCGAACCATAACGCAACGCGATAATATAGGCCGAATTACAGCAAAACCACCTTTCAAATCAAGGCAAGCCATTTCGCGTCCGGCAGTTGCAGGATTGAGACGCCCGGCGGATTCGCTCGCATGTGCCTTCACACGGACATGGCCCGCCCCGGCGGACAGCCGGGTGTAATGCTCACAGTGCCGCGCCCGTCTGCCTGTCGAAGACATAGACCTGGCTGCGGTCCATCGCCGCCTTGAAGAGGGAACCATGGCGGGCGGGGTGGTCGCCGTCGACGACGGCGGTTATCTGTTCGCCGGCAAATTCGAAAAGCACATGCGTCTGGGCACCGGTCGGCTCGACCAGCAGCGTCTGGCCGGCAATGGCATTGCCCTCCCCGCCCGCGACGAAATGTTCCGGGCGCAGTCCGATCCGGACCGCCTGCCCGGGCCGCACCTTGCGCTCGGGCGCGATGCGGATCGCCGACCCGTCGCCGAGGCGCACCGCCGGCTCCCCGTCATCGGCATCGACCGTTCCGTCGAGCACGTTCATGGCCGGCGAACCGATGAAACCCGCGACGAAGAGGTTGGCGGGCGTGCGATAGAGCTCCAGCGGCGTGCCCACCTGCTCGATCCTGCCGCCGTTCAAGACGACGATGCGGTCGGCGAGCGTCATCGCCTCGATCTGGTCGTGGGTCACGTAGATCGAGGTGGTGGCGACCTTCTGGTGCAAGGCCTTGATCTCGGTGCGCATCTGCACCCGGAGCTTGGCATCGAGATTGGAGAGCGGTTCGTCGAACAGGAAGACGGCCGGGTCGCGGACGATCGCGCGTCCCATGGCGACGCGCTGGCGCTGGCCGCCGGAAAGCTGGCTCGGCTTGCGATCGAGAAGCTCCGTCAGCGCCAGCATGCGCGCCGCCTCGCCCACCCTTCTGTCGATCTCGGGACGCGAGAGACCGGAGAGCTTGAGGTTGAAGCCCATGTTCTCGGCCACCGACATGTGCGGGTAGAGCGCGTAGGACTGGAAGACCATGGCGATGTTGCGCTCGCGCGGCGTCAGCGGATTGACCACCTTGCCGCCGATCAGCACCTCGCCGTCGCTGATCTCTTCCAATCCGGCGATCATGCGCAGCAACGTGGATTTGCCGCAGCCGGACGGACCGACGAGCGCGATGAATTCGCCCTCCGCGATCGAGAGAGACACGCCGTGGACCACCTCGAGCGCAGCATAGCTCTTGCGGATGTCCCTGAGTTCGACGGATGCCATGTGCTTTCTCCTTGGAACGACGCGTCAGGAAAGGGCTCAGGATTTCACCGCGCCGGCGGTCAGGCCTGCGATGATGTGCTTCTGGGCGAGAAAGAAGACGATCACCGTCGGCAGGATCGTCAGCGTGATGAAGGCGAGCACGAGCTGCCAATCGGTGCCGAACTCGCCGCGATAGACCATGATGCCGAGCGGCCAGGGATATTTCGCCTCCGTGTTCAGCATGATCAGCGGCAGGATATAGCTGTTCCAGCTATGCACGAAGGTGATGATGCCGACCGTCGAGACGATGGGGCGGGAAAGCGGAAGGGAAATGTACCAGAAGAAGCGGATGTAGCCGCAGCCGTCGACGAAGGCGGCCTGGAAGAGTTCTTCCGGCAGGTTCCGGAAATAATTGCGGAAAAGCAGGATGCTCATGCCGAGGCCGAAGGCCACCTGAGGCAGGATCACGCCCCAATAGGTGTCGAGCAGGCCGAGATCGCGGATGCGGATGAAGAGCGGCAGGATTGCCGTTGCCGCCGGGAACATGAGCCCGATCAGGAAGTAGTTCAGCAAATGGTTCGAACCGAAGAACCTGACATGGGCGAAGGTGAAGGCGGCCATGGCCGAAACGATGACGGTCAGCGCCACCGTTATGGCCGCGATGAACAGCGAGTTCAGCATCTGCCGCCAGTAGCGGTCGCCGAAAAGGATATCGAGATAGTTCGACCACAGCCATTCGGAAGGCAGGCCGAAAGGATTGACGCGCAGATCGCCGAGCGACTTGAAGCCGCCGAGCGCCGTGGTGACCAGGGGCAGCAGGACCAGCATCGCCACCAGCGACAGCGACACGTAGAGATAGAGGCGGGTGGCTGCGGTCATGCGAACGGAAGAAGTCGTGTCAGTCATGGCGCATGAATATCCGTTTGTAGCCGAAAGCGAGCGTGACGCAGATGACGAAGAGGACCACGCCGACCGCGCTTCCGAGCCCCACCTGCATGCGGGTGACGCCGTAGGTGTAGAGGAAGGTCACCATGGTCTGCGTCGAGTTCGACGGCCCGCCGCCCGTGAGGGGCATGACGAGGTCGAAGAGCTGCAGCGATCCGATGACGGCGAAGAAGATCGACAGCCTGACGGTCGAGCCGAGGAGCGGCAGCGTCACGTAGCGGAATTTCTGCCAACCGGTCGCTCCATCGATCTCGGCAGCTTCGAGCACGCTCCTGTCGACGGCCTGCAGGCCGGCGATGAACAGCATCATGTGGAACCCGAAATACTTCCAGATGATCACGGCAAGCACCGCATAGATGGCAAGGCTGCGGTCGGCGAGCACGTAAGGGGTGGCGACGCCGAAGAAGCCGGCGACCGCGGCCACAAGCCCGTAGTCGCCATCATAGACGAAACGCCAGATGAGCCCGGCCGCGACATCCGCCAGCACGTAGGGCAGAAAGAAGATCAGCCGGAAGGCGACGACGCCGGCGATCCTGTGCGCGAGCATCATAGCAAGCCAGAGGGCGAGCGGAATCTGCAGGAGCACCGAAACGAGAATGATGATGCCGTTGTTGATCAGCGCCCGCGAGAAGGCCGCATTGTTGAACAGCACCTCGAAATTGCGCAGGCCTACGAACTGCGTCGGGGTTCCGTAGCCGTTCCAGCGATAGAGGCTGTACCAGGCCGCCTCTCCCATCGGCAGGATGACGAAGACCGTGAACAGCAGCAGGGCCGGCGGCAGAAAGAGGATGAGCACCGGCAGGCGCCCGCGCACGGTCGGGCTCTTGTACCGCACTTTCTTGCGGCTTGCCGTGGCCGGCACCGCGGTGATCGTCGCAGTCGCGTCGGTCATCTGGTCCTCGCACCTTTCGTTCCGGATGGTCGAAGGAAAGCCGGGCGGCGGGAGCTCCCGCCGCCCTCGCTTACGCACTCATTCGAGTTCGCGGGCGTCCTGGATCATCCGGGCCGCCTCTTCCGAGGACATCTGTCCGGAGACGATTTCGACCGAAGCGTCGTTCACGACGCGGCCGACGGAGGGGCCGAGATCCTGGTCGAAATAGTTCTGGTGCCAGGTAGAGGCCGCGAGCTGGTCGGCCGAAGCCCGCACAAGCGGGTTGGTGACGCCATCCTCGGCCCCTGCCGCCGCGGGGACGATCATGCCGATGCTCGCCATCAGCCGCTCGTTTTCCGCATTGGTCAGGTAGCGCAGGAAATCCAGCGCTTCAGGCGGAGCATTTTTGGTTACCGCCCAGCCGTTGAGACCGCCCAGTGTGTCGGTGGCAGCACCCGCCCCGCCCTCGACGGCGGGGAAGGGAAAGCGGCCGATATTCTCTGGCGCGAGGCCCTTGCCGTCGCCGGAATTGGCGCGCTGGGTGGCTTCGGTCGTCTCGAAGCTCAGGATCATCGCCGCCTTGCCGTCGCCGAAGAGGCCGAGCGTCTGCGGCCAGCTCGCGCCGAGATAACCGCCCTGGAACGGCTCGAGCTTGCCGAGTTCGGCGAGCTGCTCGCCGGCCTTGATGATCGACGGATGCAGGAAGCCCTCGCCCTCATTGTTCCTGGCATCCTCGAAAACCTGCTGGCCGCCATTGCGCATGACCAGGTAGCTCCAGTAGAAATGCAACGGCCACTTGTCGCCGCCGCCGCCGGCGATCGGCGTGATGCCGGCCTCCTTCAGCGTCTTCACGGCCGTGAGGAAATCGTCCCAGGTCTTGATGTCCTCGGCCTTGACGCCACCCTTCTGAAAGAGCTCCTTGTTGTAGAAGAAGCTGATCGTTCCCATTTTGAAGGGAACCGCATAAATTCTGTCGTCAAAGGTGAAGCCCTTGAGCGCAGCGGGATTGTAGCTCTTCTCCCAGGCTCCGCCGTCGGCGCGCATTGCCTCCGTCAGATCCATGAGCGCCCCGGTCTCGGATTGCTGCTTCAGCACGCCGCCACCCCAGCTATAGAAGAAATGAGGCGCGTCGTCCGACTGCAGAAGCGTCGGCAGCTTCGCCTTGAATGCTTCGTTTTCCAGGAACTGGAGCTGAATATCGACGCCCGCATGTTCCGATTCGTACTTTGCAGCGATGTCCTCCCACATCTTTAAATGGGCCGGAACAGTCTCCAGATGAAGCCACCTGACCACCGTATCGGCGGATGCGTGGCTCGCATCGAAGAGAAGCGCCATGCCGGCTACGGCAGCAAGCGCGGAAAGTCTGGTGGCGCGCAGAGGCGCCGACCCGCGTTCGAGCATCATCATTTTTCTCCTCCCAAACTCCTTCAAAGGGGGGCAAAACGTCCTCTTCATTTTGTCCCCGATGCGGATTAATTCAGAGGAGATGCCGGCAAATGTCAACAGTCGTCGCGAATATTTCGGGAGCTCCGCTTGACAGGAGGCGCTAATTGCCCGTTATTTAATTCGTATTCCTGCTAAATAATCCGACCCCGCCCAGCCAACCAATCCAGCATGCGAGCATACTGAAGACCGATGAAGACCGCCGATCCCGAACTGATGCGCGCGATAAATCGCTTCAACGTGCTCGATACGATCCGCCGGCACGGCCCCATTTCACGCGTCGAGATCAGCGAACGCACCGAACTGTCCACGACCACCGTTTCCGCGATCACCGCGTCGCTGCTTGACGACGGCCTCATCCTGACCCGGCACGAGGGCGATATCCGCAACGCTGCCGCAAGGGGCCGCCCGCGCGTCATGCTGGAGCTCGACCCAGAGGCCGCTCGCGTCGTCGGTGCCAAGATCGCCGCCAATCGTATGGTTTTCGCCGTCACCAACTTTCGCGGCGAAGTGCTCTCCGACCTGACTTTGCCGATCCGGGTCGACCGCCAGCCGATCGCCGTCATCGCCGATCTGATCGAGGACGGCGTGCGCCGCTGCGTGGTCGACGCCGACCTTTCGCTCGACGACATCGATTCGATCTGCATCGGCCTGCCGGGCGTGGTCGAACACCGCACCGGTCACGTCCGCTCCAGCCCGATCTTCCGGGAAACGGACGTCGATTTCGCAAGCGAAATGACGAGCAGGCTCAACGTCCCGACGATCGTCGAGAGCGACGCGCACGCCATCACGCTTGCCCATCACTGGTTCGGGCGCGCCCGCGACCTCGACGACATGGTTCTCGTTTCGCTGGAGCAGACCCTCGGGCTCGGCGTGCTGCATGGCGGCCAGCTTTTCCGAGGCGCCGGGGGCCTGAGCCACAATCTCGGCGATCTTGTGCTCGGCGTCGGCGAGAGCCGTACCGTGCGCCTTTCGACGCTCGCCGGGGAGAACGCGATTCTCGGCGAACACCCGATGGACGGGCGGTTCGCCGAGGCGGTGCGCCTCGGACGGGGCATGACGCATGCGCAGATGCTGATCGCGGCCGACGACGAAGCGCTGACCACGGCCGCCTCGCGGGCCGGAGAAGCGGTCGGGCTCGCCGTCGCCAACATCGTCACGCTGTTCGGACCGCCGCGCGTCGTCATCGTCGGTTCGAGCCTGTCGCTCGGCACCGTTTTCGTGGAGAGCATCCGCCGGTCCTTTCAGAACGCGATCCCGCCCTCGATCTCGACGGTGGCCGAACTCGTCTTCGACGAATCGGCCGACGAGACCTGGGCCCAGGGGGCGGCGGTTGTGGCGCTCTGCGAACTCTACGAGTCCCCCTGGGGGACGACCGGACCGGCGCCGGCGCTTTGATGCGCTGCGCCGAACTTATGTATCCATTTCGGGAGGAGACTGATGGAAAAACTCGGTATCGGCATCATCGGCTGCGGCAACATCTCGTCGGCTTATCTGAAGGCGATGGCAGCCTTTCCGATCCTCGACATCCGCGGCATCGCCGACCTGAACCGCAACCTTGCCGAAGAGCGCGCGGCGGAGTTCAAGGTCGAGGCCCGCAGCGTCGCCGATCTCCTCGCGGACCCGTCGATCGAGCTCATCGTCAACCTGACCGTGCCGAAGGCGCACGTCGCCGTCGCCATGCAGGCCCTCGAGGCCGGCAAGCACACCTATTCCGAAAAGCCGCTCGCCACCGACTTCGCTGACGGACGCAAGCTGGTGGCGCTGGCTCGCGAGAAAGGCCTGCGGATCGGCGCCGCCCCGGACACCTTTCTCGGCGGCTCGCATCAGACGGCGCGCGCAATCGTCGATTCCGGCGTGCTCGGCACGCCCGTCGGCGGCACCGCCACCTTCATGTGCCCGGGTCACGAGCGCTGGCATCCCAATCCGGACTTCTATTACGACGTCGGCGGCGGGCCGGTGCTCGATATGGGTCCCTACTACATCACCGACCTCGTCAACCTCCTTGGCCCCGTGGCAAAGGTTGCCGGATTTGCGACGGCGGCACGGAAGGAGCGGACCATCACCAGCGAGGCGCGCAACGGCGAACGCATCCCCGTGCGCGTGCCGACCCATGTCGCCGGCATCATGGCCTTCGAGAATGGAGCTGTCGTGCAGATCGGCATGAGCTTCGATGTGGCGGGCCACAGGCATGTGCCTCTCGAGCTCTATGGAACCGAGGGCACGCTGATCGTCCCGGATCCGAACCATTTCGGCGGCCAGATCGAGCTACTGAAAAAGGGCGGCACCTTCGAGCAGACCGCGACGAGCGAGCCCTATGCCGACGGCAACTACCGCTCGATCGGGGTGGCCGACATGGCACATGCGATCCGCTCGGGCCGGCCGCACCGGGCAAACGGAGACCTCGCCTTGCACGTGCTGGAGGTCATGGAAGCGTTCCACAAGGCGGCCGATACCGGTTCCACCGTCAGCATCAGCACGAAGGCCGAGCGGCCGGCACCTCTGTCGCAATCGCTCGTCGACGGCCGCATCGGCCGCTAGTCTAATTTGAGGAGGAATGAGAATGCGCGAGGCACTGATCGTCTGGGGCGGCTGGAGCGGGCACGAGCCGCAGGAATGCGCCCATATCATCCGCGACATGCTGCAAGAGGACGGGTTCAAGGTCTATCTGGAACACACGACCGAAGCCTTCGCCGATCCGTCGATCCACGACCTGTCGCTGATCGTTCCGATCATGACGATGTCGAAGATCGAGAAGGAAGAGGTAAAGAATCTCGCCGCGGCCGTCGAGGGCGGCGTCGGTATCGCCGGCTATCACGGCGGCGCGGGTGACGCCTTCCGCGAGAGCGTCGAATACCAGTTCATCATCGGCGGCCAGTGGGTGGCCCACCCGGGCAACATCATCGACTATCGCGTGAACATCACGCGCCCCGACGATCCGCTGATGGAGGGCATCTCCGATTTTCCCTATACCTCGGAGCAATATTACATGCATGTCGATCCGTCCAACGAGGTGCTGGCGACGACCACCTTCTCCGGCGAGCATGCCTCCTGGATCGAAGGCGTGACGATGCCGGTGGTCTGGAAGCGCAAGCATGGGAAGGGCCGGGTCTTCTACTCCTCGCTCGGGCATGTGGCCAAGGAATTCGAGGTGACCGAGATGCGCACGATCTTCCGCCGCGGCGCGAATTGGGCTGCGCGCTGACGGGGGATACGGCGGATCGACCGGGGTCCGCCGCGCTCGTCGATGGCGCTCCCTCGAGGTCTACGATGCAGCCCGGAGAAGCCTGCAGTGGCGGAGGACATCGAGCCGCAGTTTGACGCGCTCACCCAAGTCGGGCCACGGGGCAACTCAGCGCTGGACGTAGCCGCATAATTTACGTATTTTACGTATATTGGGAACGGAGCGACGCAGATGAAGCAATTCACTTTCAGCGAAATGAATCGCGCGTCCGGCGAGATCCTCGAGGCAGCGTTGATCGAGCCCGTGGCACTTACCAAGCGCGGGAAGGAAAAGCTCGTCATCCTGTCCGCTGCTCAGTATCAGAAATTGGTTGGCCGACCTCACGCGGCCGCCTACACGCTCGAGAATGCGCCGGACGATATTCATGATGAACTCATCGCCGGCCTCGATGCGATCATTGCCAGCGATGATGACGACGATGTTCAAGGCCGGTGACGTCCTTCGCTGCTACTATCTTTGGGCGAGGCAAGCCGGCGACGGTGAGGAATCGGGCCGCAAGGAGCGGCCGGTTTGCCTTTTGGTGAAGACACCGACGGAGCCGGTGAAGCTGTTTTTGTTCCCGATCACCTCACGGAGTCCGGATCCGTCGATCGTCCACATTGCCGTCAGCGAAATCGAATGCCGCCGTGGCGGGCTCCGTTTCCCGTCCTGGCTGATCCTGGACGAGTACAACCTGCTCCGTCTCGACGAAGCCTATGATCTCGCGTCGACAACGCCGATCGGCACCTTCAGCCCGGCTTTCGTTCGCAAGGTGGCCACCCTGATCAAGCAAGCGGCGGCACAACGCCGTCTGCGCGTTGTCATCCGAAAGTAGAAAGGATGCCTTCCGGACAGCGAAGGAGCGCGCCTTGAGAAACGCATTGACGCGGGCTGCCCGCAAATGGGCTTGAAGAGAGGCCAGGCGCGAAAGCAAACCGGCCAGTTGCATTCCGAGATCCTATACAACATTTCTTATGCAGGATGCCGACGGGCGGATGAGGGGCAATCGATCAATGATCGACGCCTGCATAGGCGCGATCGCCCCAGAGCTTCTCGACCGTTCGGTTCCTGCCGCAGCCGTTGCGATAGTACCAGTAGCGGATCGGGTTCCGCTTGCCGAAGTCCTGATGGTAGTCTTCCGCCGGCCAGAATTTCGCTGCGCCTTCGACGGGCGTGACGATCGGCCGGCCGAGCTCCGCCTCGGCCTTGATCTTTTCCGCCTTCGCGTCCATCGCCTGCCGCTCGTTCAGCGCATAGATCGCGGTCGTATAGGCGAAGCCCCGGTCGCAGAACTGGCCACCGTCATCCGTCGGGTCCGTCGTACGGAACAGGACGCCGACGAGCGCCGCATAGGAGACCCGGTCCGGGTCGAACTTCACGCGCACCACCTCGCGGTGTCCACCTCTCGAATAATCTTCATAGGTCGGGTTCGCGCTCTTGCCGCCGGCATAGCCGGAGATCGTTTCGAGAACGCCGGGCACGGCGTCGAAGTCGGTCTCGACGCACCAGAAGCAGCCGCCGGCGAAGATAGCATATTGCGGTTCTGCCGCCCGCGCCGGCAGCAGCAGGAAACAAGTGACGAGAAAACCGAGCAGCAGGCGAAGCATCGGCGGCCCTCCATCCTCGGCTATTACCTAACTGCCTCGCGGCGCGTTTCAAATCACTTAGCAACACGTGGATGTGACGGACGTGAAAGCAAAACGGCGAGCCGAGGCCCGCCGCTGAAATGCTGCTGAGAACACCTGCAGGACGGAAGGGTCAGAACCGCCGCTCGACCAGCATCTTCTTGATCTCCCCGATCGCCTTGGCGGGGTTCAACCCCTTCGGACAGGCCTGGGCGCAGTTCATGATCGTGTGGCAGCGATAGAGCCGGAACGGATCTTCGAGATTGTCGAGACGCTCGCCGGTGGCCTCGTCTCTGGAGTCGATCAGCCAGCGATAGGCCTGCAGCAGGACGGCGGGGCCGAGATAGCGGTCACCGTTCCACCAATAGCTCGGACAGGAGGTCGAGCAGCAGGCGCAGAGAATGCACTCATAGAGGCCGTCGAGCTTCAGGCGATCTTCGTGGCTCTGCCGCCATTCCTTGGCCGGTGTCGGCGAAACGGTTTTCAGCCAGGGCTCGATCGAACGGTGCTGGGCATAGAAATTGGTGAGGTCGGGCACGAGGTCCTTGACGACGGGCATGTGCGGCAGCGGATACACCTTCACGGCGCCCTTCACCTCATCCATGCCCTTGGTGCAGGCGAGCGTATTGGTGCCGTCGATATTCATCGCACAGGAGCCGCAGATGCCTTCGCGGCAGGAGCGCCGCAGCGTCAGCGTCGGATCGATGTTGTTCTTGATGTAGAGCAGACCGTCCAGAACCATCGGGCCGCAATCGTCGATATCGATGTAATAGGTATCGATCCGCGGGTTTTTGCCGTCGTCCGGATTCCAGCGATAGACCCGGTATTCGCGCAGGTTCGCCGCACCGACCGGTTTCGGCCACACCTTGCCTTCGGTGATCTGCGAGTTCTTGGGGAGAGCGAGTTCAACCATGTGCCTTAGTCCTCGAGATCAGTAGACGCGCGCCTTCGGCTCGATCTTGTGGGGATCGATGCCTTCGGCGATCAGCTCGGTGTGCACCGGACGAAAATCGAGCCGGACGTCGCCCGCTTCGTTGACCCAGGCAAGCGTGTGCTTGCGCCAGTTGACGTCGTCGCGACCGGCGAGCGGGCCATCCTTGTAGTCCTCGCGCGCATGCGCGCCGCGGCTTTCCTTGCGCGCCTCGGCGCCGTAGACCGTGGTGATGGCATTAGCCATCAGGTTTTCGAGTTCCAGCGTCTCGACGAGATCCGAGTTCCAGATCATCGAGCGGTCGGTGACCCTGACGTCCGGCAGTTCCTTCCAGATCGCCGACAGGCGACGGCAGCCGGATTCGAGCGACTCTTGCGTACGGAACACGGCCGCGTCTTCCTGCATGGCGCGCTGCATCTTGTCACGCAGCACTGCCGTGGGCGTGGTGCCGTTGGCGTGCCGCAGCCGGTCGAAACGCTCCATGATACGGTCGCAGGAGGCCGTGTCGACGTCCGGCACCGCCTCGTTGCGGTCGATGATCTGGCCGGCGCGGATCGCCGCCGCACGGCCGAAGACGACAAGGTCGATCAGCGAGTTCGAGCCGAGCCGGTTGGCGCCGTGCACCGAGGCGCAGCCGGCTTCGCCGACGGCCATCAGTCCGGGCGCGATGCGCTCCGGGTTCTGGCCGTCCGCGTTCAGCACTTCGCCCCAGTAATTGGTCGGCACGCCGCCCATATTGTAGTGAACAGTCGGCAGCACCGGGATCGGCTCGCGCGTGACGTCGACGCCGGCGAAGATCTTCGCCGATTCCGAAATGCCCGGCAGGCGTTCGTGCAGCACTGCGGGATCGAGATGGTCGAGGTGCAGGAAGATATGGTCCTTGTTCTTGCCGACGCCTCGGCCCTCGCGGATTTCCATCGTCATGCAGCGGGAAACGACGTCGCGCGAGGCAAGGTCCTTGGCAGAAGGCGCGTAGCGCTCCATGAAGCGCTCGCCCTCGGAATTGACCAGATAGCCGCCCTCGCCGCGGGCGCCTTCGGTGATGAGGCAGCCTGCGCCGTAAATGCCGGTCGGATGGAACTGCACGAATTCCATATCCTGCAGCGGCAGACCCGCGCGCGCAATCATGCCGCCGCCGTCGCCGGTGCAGGTATGCGCCGAGGTCGCGGAGAAATAGGCGCGGCCGTAGCCGCCGGTCGCCAGCACCACCATCTTGGCGGCGAACCGGTGGATCGTGCCGTCGTCGAGGTTCCAGGCGACCACGCCGGTGCAGCGCCCGTCAGCCGACATGATCAGGTCGATGGCAAAATATTCGATGAAGAATTCGGCATTGTTCCGGAGCGATTGGCCGTAGAGCGTATGCAGGATCGCGTGGCCGGTACGGTCGGCGGCGGCGCAGGTGCGCTGCACCGGCGGCCCTTCGCCGTAGTTCTGCATGTGGCCGCCGAAGGGGCGCTGATAGATCTTGCCTTCTTCGTTGCGCGAGAACGGAACGCCATAGTGCTCGAGTTCGTAGACCGCCTTCGGCGCTTCCATTGCGAGATACTGCATGGCGTCGACATCGCCGAGCCAGTCGGAGCCCTTGACGGTGTCATAAAGATGCCACTGCCAGCAGTCGGGCGTCATGTTCTGCAGCGAAGCGGCGATGCCGCCCTGTGCCGCGACCGTATGCGAACGCGTCGGGAAGACCTTGGTTATGCAGGCCGTCCTCAGGCCCTGCTCGGCCATGCCGAGCGTCGCGCGCAGGCCCGCCCCGCCGGCGCCGACGACGACGACGTCGAAGGAATGGTCGACATATTGATATGCCTTGCCGTTTGCAGCGGGTGAACTGATCGATGCCATGACGAAATTACCCTGCAAAAGCGATCTTCAGGACGGCGAAAAGACAGAGCCCGCCGACCGCGATCGTGAAGAATGTGTTGAGCATGAGAAGCGCTATCTTGGCGCCCTCCGCATGGACGTAGTCCTCGATGATGACCTGCATGCCGATCTTCATGTGAACGAGGCCGGCGACGACCATCAGCCCCATGGCAACCGCCACGAAGGGGTTCGCAAGGGCCGCGATCAGTTCCGCATGCGGTGCGCCCGCATAATGGGCGAGAAAGACGACGAAGAAGATCGTGAGAGGAATGCTGGCGACGGCCGTGAGGCGCTGCCGCCAGAAGTGATCCGTGCCTTCCTTTGCCGAACCGAGACCCCGGACCTTGCCGAGAGGTGTGCGCATATTCATGTCGAAGTCCCTTAACGAGCGAGGTAGCCGACGACCCAGATGACGAGCGTCAGCGTCGCCGATGCGACGATCATGGCCTTCGCCATTCTCGTCGCGAAGTGCTTCTCATAGCCGTAGCCGAGATCCCAGCCGAGGTGGCGGATGCCGCCCAGCAGATGGTGTACAAGGGCCCAGGTATAGCCGAAGAGGACGACCTTGCCGATGAACGTGCCGAACAGCCAGTTCACCCAGTCGTAGTAGGCAGCGCCCGAAGCAGCGGCGATCAGCCACCACGCCACCAGGACGGTGCCGAAATAGAGCGCGCCGCCGGTGATGCGGTGCATGATCGACATGATCATGGTGGGGATCGGCTTGTAGATTTGAAGATGCGGCGAGAGCGGCCGGCTTCTTGTGACATTCGTCATCGGAACCTCGCGGGATGACCGGATATGCGTCCAAAACTGGACTCTTTTCGTCCGGTATCGCACCCGATTGTGCGCAATTCAGTCACCCGGACCTTTAATCACCATAGGGCTTCACGACAAGTGTGTTTGCAGTGCAAAATCAATTTAATCGATTTGACGGAAAACGGCATTTTCCCGCCTCGCAGAGACATCCGGCCTTTTAACGATATGCACGAAAAAACCCAGCTGAATCCGTGACATTTCCCGTCGGTTGCCGCAGGATGCACTTTAACGGTTTGTTAATGATGATCCGGAGGCAGCGAGACATGAACCCCTCGCGAATGGTCCGCGCGGCCAAAGCTCTAGTCGTGGCCTTCGCACTTGCGATGCCCGCCGGTTTGCCGGCACGGGCCGCCGAAAGCGACGGTTTCGGCAATGTGGAGACCCGAACCCGCCATGTCCGGATCAAGCATCGCACGCCCCATCACACCTGGCGCAAGGCGCGCCACCGGTCAGTAACGACCGTCGGCGGTTTCGCATCTGCCGGTTCCATGGGCCTGCCCGATGTTCAGACCCGCACCCGGCACGTCCGGCCGAGATATCCCTGGCCGGGATACTCCCGGCATCATTACGCTCACCGCGGACGGGATCGTGGTCCTGTGATCGTCATCAATGGGGGCGGATACGCGTCCGGCGGTTACGGCAGCTATGGGAGTTACGACTTCCCGACACCCATTCCGGACATCGGCACCTATGCCGGCGGCCTTTCGGCGTTCCGCGATGAAGGAAACGGCATCTATTTCAGCCGGGACGGCGGCTACGCCTATCTTGCCGGCGAGACCGCAGCAGCCAACCCATCTTCGAAACGCGCGAAGATCATCATCGTCTCGCCGCAGGTAAATGCCAGCGCTTGCTCCTGGGAGCACGGCGTCTGCGTCGTCCGGCCGTAGAGGGCGGACGTTCCCCTCAATCGTCGCCGGCGACGACAGCCGGACCGAACCGCCAGACCGTCGTGCGCTTCACCTCGCTGTCTTCGAGCGCCCGGGTCACCGGCACCTCGTAGGTCGCAAGGTCAGTCATCCGCCCGCGCGGACAATAGGCCCGGCCCGGATCGCCGACGAGAACGACGGCACCGGCACGTTCGAGCGCGTCGAACCAGGGCAGAAGCAGATCGGCGAAGCTCTTGTCGTAGAAGACGTCTCCGGCGAGGTAGACGTCGGCCGCCCGTTCCGAGCCGACGATATCGTCTCCGGTGAAGGCGAGCGATACGCCGTTGAGCCCGGCATTCAGCCGCGCGGCCGTTTCGGACCATGGGTCGATGTCGGCGGCGGTGACCTCATCGGCGCCGGCCAACTTCGCCGCGATGGCGACGAGGCCGGAACCGGAGGCGAAATCGATGACGCGGCGGCCGCGCACCGTTTCGGGGTGATCGAGGACGTAGCGGGCAAGCCCCTGCCCTCCCGCCCAGGCGAAGGCCCAGAAGGGCGGCGGCAGACCGATCCGTTCCAGCTCTTCCTCGGTCTTCAGCCACAATTCATGCGCCTCGCCCGCAAGATGCAGGCGGATTTCCGGCACGTGCGGCGGCGCGAGAATGTTTGTGTTGGCGCGGATGAAGCTTTCGGGATCGGTCTTCACGACATTCGGGTCGCTATCGAGGCGGATTGTCCAGCCCGCCCATGCGGCAGACCTCGATCCACTCGTCATCCGTCACCGGCTGCACCGAAAGACGCATCGACGTGACGAGCGACATCTTGGCAAGTTTCGGATTTTCCTTGATTTCCTTGAGTGAAACCGGCCGTGGCATGTCCATGACGGCGCGGATGTCGACGCAGTCCCAGCGGGCGTCGCCCTCTGCCGTCGAGTCCGGATGCGACAGCGCGCAGACCTCGGTGATGCCGACGATCTCAAGCCCCTCGTTGGAGTGATAGAAGAAACCCTTGTCGCCGATCTTCATCGCCCGCATGTTGTTGCGCGCCAGGTAGTTGCGCACGCCGGTCCATTCGGTGCCCTTCTCTCCGGCATCTTTCTGCATCTGCCAGGACCATTTCGCCGGTTCGGATTTGTAGAGCCAGAACGCCATCGCCCCTCAAGCCTCCGGATTGTTGAAGACCCAGTTGTAGGCCTTGATCTCGACATTGGCGAAGAGACCCGCCTTCGCATAGGGATCGGCCTCGGCAAGCGCCCTGGCCTCTTCGAGCGTGTCGGCCTTGACGATCACGAGGCTCCCCGTCGGCTTGCCGTCGGCGCCCAGGAAAGGTCCTGCGATCTTCAGGATGCCCCGGGCATTGAGGTCGTTGAGATAGGCGACATGGTCAGGCCGCGTGTCGACCCTGAGTTGCAGCGCGCCGGGCTTGTCGGTGCAGAGCAGTGCGAAGAGCATGGATCCTCCTGAAGACATCATTCGTGGGTGATCGGTCTGGACATCAGTTGTTCGAGAGCCGAGCGGACATCCAGCTTTCCGTCGACGATGGCTGCGACGGCCTCGGTGACCGGCATCTCGATGCCGAGTCCGCCCGCCACGCGGGCGGCGACGGATGCGGCAAAAGCGCCCTCCACCAACTCGCTGCCGGCGGCAGCCCGGCCGTCTTTACCGAGGGCTATGCCGAAGCGCAGGTTGCGCGACTGGTGGCTCGTCGCGGTCAGCACGAGGTCACCCAATCCCGAAAGGCCGCGCACAGTGTCCGCCTCGCCGCCCCTCGCGACGATGAAGCGCGACATTTCCGCAAGTCCGCGCGAGATCAGCGCAGCGCGGGCCGAGTCGCCGAGGCCGGCGCCTTCGACGATGCCGCAGGCGATCGCCAGCACGTTCTTGAGCGCCCCGCCAAGCTGAACGCCGGTGCGGTCCGCCGAGGGATAAAGCCGGAACGTCCGCCCGGAAAGCGCCTCCGCAAGCTCCGTCGCGATCGCGGTATCGGGGGCGGCGATCACCATGGCGGTCGGCAGGCCGCGAGCGATATCGGCGGCAAAGCCCGGGCCGGAAAGCACCCCGACGCGGCGGCCCGGCAACTCCTCTTCGAGAACGTCGGTGAGGAGTCGGCCGGTCGATTGCTCCATGCCCTTGGCGCAGGTGACGACGATCGCCCTGGCGCCGATCGCGGCACCGTAGCTCCGCGCCGCGTCCCGATGCGCTTGCGAAGGCATCGCAAAAAGCACGACGTCGGCGTCTTCGAGCGCGGCCGTCTGTGAAGAATAGACAAGGCGCGGGGGAAGCGGAATTCCCGGGAGAACGGCGTCATTCCGCCCGGTACGGCGACACTGCGCGGCCGCCTCCTCCCGCCGGGCAAGCAGAGTGACATTCGCCTTGTCCTTCGCTGCCGCGACGGCCGAAAGCGCCGTTCCGAAGGCGCCCGCCCCGACGACCACGATTTTTTGCGCGCTCTTCGATTTGCCGCTCATCTTCCGTCCATCATGCCTTGGCGCCGCGTCTGCCGGAGCCGATCAATGCCTTGGCTTCGGAATCGAGCGGCCAGCGCGAACGCGGAGCCGCATCGAGCCCGTCCGCCGGCAGGCCCGCCGCGAGGCGCTCCGCACCGGCCCAAGCGATCATCGCGGCATTGTCGGTGCAAAGCGAGAGCGGCGGCGCGATGAAGCGGAAGCCGTGCTCGTCGCAAAGCGACTGCAATGTCCGGCGCAATGTCTGGTTCGCGGCAACCCCGCCGGCCACGACGAGAGCCGGTTGGTCGACGGAAGCGAAGTCAGCCCTGAACCGCTTCAAGCCGCGCCCGACCCTGTCCCTGAGCGTGCGGGAAATGGCGCGCTGGAAAGAGGCACAGACGTCGGCGATATCCTGATCCGTCACCGGCTCCAGCGACTGTGCGGCCTGGCGGACGGCGGTCTTGAGGCCCGAAAAAGAAAAGTCGAGCCTGGCGTCACCCACGAGCGGCCGGGGAAAGTCGAAGCGCTCCGCATTGCCGGCCTGCGCCGCCCGCTCGACGGCCGGCCCGCCCGGATAGGGAAGACCGAGCAGCTTTGCGGTCTTGTCGAAGGCCTCGCCGAGCGCATCGTCGATCGTCGTGCCCCAGCGTTCGTATTCGCCGACGCCCTTGACGAGGATCAACTGTGTATGGCCGCCCGAGACGAGCAGCATCAGATAGGGAAATGAAAGGCCGTCGGTCAGCCGCGCCGTCAGCGCGTGACCTTCGAGGTGATTGACCGCAAAGAGCGGCTTGCCGGTCGCCCGCGCGATCGCCTTGCCGGTCATCAGCCCGACGATGAGCCCGCCGATCAGGCCGGGACCACTTGTCGCAGCGACCGCGTCGATGTCGCGGAGCGTCACGCCGGCGCGCAGGAGCGCTTCCTCGATCAACGTGTCGAGCGCCTCGACATGGGCGCGCGCCGCGATCTCGGGAACGACGCCGCCATAGGCACTGTGCTCTTCCAGCTGGCTCAGCACCACGTCGCCGAGAATCCGGCCGTGGCCCTCTTCGTCACGCAGCACGACCGAAGCGGCGGTTTCGTCGCAGCTTGTCTCAATGCCGAGGATGCGCAAAGGCGGGGACGTCACGTGCTATACTCAAAGATTGCGGTCGCAGTGAAAGGTGGTTACACGAAACTCAAACAGCGCCGTGCGCCTTCAGACGCACAAGGGACGCTGTAACGCTTTGAACTGCTGCATGGTTTTGTCCTGAACCGGTTCCGATCCAAGGAAGCATGCAGTAACAACGGATGGCGAAGGATGCAAACGAAACCTTTCCGCATCGGCACGCGCGGCAGCCCGCTGGCGATGGCCCAGACGCATGAAACGCGCGACCGGCTCGCCGCCGCCCATGGTCTGCCACCGGAAATGTTCGAGATCGTCATTCTTTCCACGAAGGGCGACCGGATCACCGACAGGTCGCTTGCGGAGATCGGCGGCAAGGGCCTGTTCACCGAAGAGCTCGAGGAGCAGCTTCTGTCGGGAGACCTCGACTTCGCCGTACATTCGTCCAAGGACATGCCGACGAAGCTGCCGGACGGGCTGTTCCTTTCGGCTTTCCTGCCGCGCGAGGACATCCGTGACGCCTTTGTCGGCCGCTCGGCCGAAAGGCTCGCCGATCTCCCGCAAGGCGCCACCGTCGGCTCGTCTTCGCTGCGCCGTCAGGCGCTGATCCGGCGGCTTCGGCCCGATATCGACGTGATCACCTATCGCGGACAGGTCGAGACACGCCTGCGCAAACTTGCCGAAGGTCAGGTCGACGGCACGCTTCTGGCCTTCGCCGGCCTGAAGCGTCTCGGCATGGAGCATGTGCCGACGGAGCTGCTTGACCCGGAAGAATTTCCGCCGGCGCCGGCTCAGGGCGCGATCTGCGTCGAAGCCCGCATCGGCGACGACCGTATCAACACGCTGCTTGCGGCAATCGACGACCCCCGCACACACGAGGCGGTCTCCTGCGAGCGCGGCTTCCTGGCGACACTCGACGGCTCCTGCCGTACGCCGATCGCCGGCTACGCGCAATCGGACGGGACACATATCCGTTTTGCCGGCATGATCCTGACGCCCGACGGCACCACCTTCCACCAGATCGAAATCGACGGCAAAGCGGCAGACGCGGAAAGGCTCGGGCAGGAGGCCGGCGAGCGGATCCGCGCCAAGGCGGGGCCGGGTTTCTTCTCGACCTGGAGCTGATCCGATGCGCGTGCTCGTGACCCGGCCACGCCCGGCCGCCGAAAGGACGGCGGCAAGGCTCAGCGCCATGGGTCATGAAGCGGTCATCCTGCCGCTTATGCAGGCGCAGCATCTCGCCGGCGCGGTTCGGGCAGCATTGAGCGAGCCCCACCAGGCGATCGCCGTCACCAGTGGGGAGGCGGTCCGCGTCCTCGGCGCGCTCGGTCCGGCGCTTGAGCCACACCTTGCAACACCGCTCTTTGCAGTCGGCGAAGCGACGGCGCGCGCCGCAGGCGATCTCGGATTTACCGACATCCGCATCGGACCGGGAACCGGCGAGGGGCTCGCCGAGACGGTCGCTGCCCTTCTCCCCCCCGGCGAAATGCTGGTCTATCTCGCGGGGTCACCGCGGACCGAGGGTTTCGAACGGGCATTGCACCAACGGCGAATCGAGCACAGGACCGTCGAATGCTACCGGATGGCGCCGGTCCACTATCCTGCGGAGACGCTGCCCGGGCTCCTCCGCGCGGGCCCCTTCGATGCGGTAATGCTCTATTCCCGCGAGAGCGCGCGGCGCCTGGATGCAGCATTGCGGGAGAGCGGGCTTGAACCCGCGGACCTCGCCTCGCGCTTTCTCTGCCTGAGCTGGCCGATAAGAGAGACCCTGCCGGACGGTCTTGTCTGCAGGGTCGCGGCAGCGCCCGACGAGGAAAATCTCTTTCAGCTTCTTTGAGGCCAAATCAGCAAAGTCGGCGCCGGTTTTCCGCCTGCCTTATGCACATTGCTCGGGTCATCTGGGCCATTTCCGTCAAAAAGCATGGTCTGGGGCTTTCCCTCGTCATCCTCGCTGACTAGGTTTGCGTTTAGAACGGAGGAAGGTGCGGAGCGTTCCTGCTGCAGATCCGCTCAGGCCCGACCGACAGGCAATGAAACGGTAAAAGAGGTGACCATGGCATCGGAAAAGCCGCCGCGCCGCTCGAAACCCGGGAAAGAACCGCTGACGATCGATCTCGAGGCGGAGAAGACCGAACCTGCAGCGGGCGAGGCAGCGGCCGGGCCGGATGCGGCACCGGGCAAGCCGGCGGATATTTCGACAAGCGAGGCGGCTGAAGCCGGCGAAGTGAGGACCGGCGAAGTCGAAAGCAACGAAGCCGGCATCGGCGAACCTCCTTTGCCGACGGGCGATCCGCAAGAGGAAACAGAGACGGAGGAGGCACGCGCCGACGCGGCTGCGGCCGCCTTCGACGCGGAGCTTCCGCACGCGGCCAACGGCGAACTGCCCGAGGCAAAGAGGAGACAGGCCACAGGCGCAGGTGCGCTTGCAGCCGGCATCCTCGGCGGTCTCATAGCGCTCGCCGGTGCCGGCGTGCTGCAATATGCCGGCTACGTTCCGGCGCCCGGACCGGAGCAGCCGGGTACCGAGCAGAACCTTGCGAGCGAGATCGAAGCGATCAAGGCGGAGCTTCAGGCGCAGGCTCCGGCGGCGACAGTGGACGTCGCCCCTTTGGAAAACCGCCTCGCCGCTCTGGAACAGGCGGCCCGAGAGCCCGGCGCAGCTGCGGCGGACGCTCCCGAAATCAAGGCGCTCGAAGCGGAGGTCGCCAATCTGACGAATGAAATGGCCGCCCTGAAGACCGAGCTTGCCGAGGCTCGCCAGGCAGCGGACGCCGCCAGGGCAGAACTTGCCGGCCGTATCGACCAGGCGGAGCAGAAGCTCAACGAGCCTGCGAACGATATCGAGATGGCGAAAGCCGTTGCCGTCACCGCGCTGAAGACGGCGATCGATCGCGGCGGGCCGTTCCTCGCGGAACTCGACGCATTGCGCAGCATCGCCCCCGAGGATCCGGTCGTCAAAGAGCTGGCCGATGTCGCCGCGACGGGAGTCCCCACACGGACGGAATTGAGGGAAAGTTTCCGGCCGGCGGCGGACGCGATGCTGGACGCGCTGCATCGGCCCGATCCCGATCAGGGCATTTTCGATCGCCTCGTCTCCAGCGCCATGTCGGGCATTCGCGTGCGGCCGGTCGGCAGCGCCGAAGGCGACACGCCGGAAGCGGTGATAGCCCGCATCGAAGACAAGCTCGACAACGGCGATCTCAAGGGCGCATCGCTCGAATGGGACAGCCTTCCCGAAGCCGCGAAATCCGCTGGCCAGGGGTTCAAGGAGAAGCTCGACCGGCGGCTTGGCGTCGAAACGGTGATCGATGCCGCCGTCGCCGGCACGATGACGCGCATGGGCAAGCAAGGTTAGCGGGAGAAAGAAGACCATATGATCCGGATACTGTTCTTCGTCCTCCTCGTCCTTTGCCTGGCTCTCGGCTTTGCCTGGCTCGCGGATCGTCCGGGGGAATTGTCGCTGATCTGGCAGGGCCAGCTCATCGAGATGAGCCTGATGCGCGCCGCCTCGATCCTGATCTCGCTCTTCGCTGCCGTTCTGATCGTCGTCTGGCTGCTTCGCACGATCTGGCTGTCGCCGCACACCGTCACGCGTTACTTTCGCGCCCGCAAGCGCGACCGCGGCTATCAGGCATTGTCGACCGGCCTGATCGCGGCCGGCGCCGGCGACGCCAATCTCGCCCGCAAGATGGCCGCACGCACGCGGAACCTCATCAGCTCGGATCAGGAGCCGCTCATCCATCTGCTCGAAGCGCAGACCGCGCTGATCGAAGGCAAATACGACGACGCACGCAAGAAATTCGAGGCGATGGCGGACGACCCGGAGACGCGCGAACTCGGCCTGCGCGGGCTCTATCTGGAAGCCAAGCGCCTCGGCGCCAACGAGGCCGCGCGCCAATACGCCGAGCGTGCCTCCGAGAAGGCGCCGCACTTGCCGTGGGCGACCCTGGCAACGCTCGACCATCGCAGCCAGGCGCGCCAGTGGGACGAGGCGATCCGTCTGCTCGACCAGAGCCGCGCCGCCCATGTGCTCGAAAGGAAAGAAGCGGACCGGAAAAAGGCCGTTCTTCTGACGGCGCGGGCAATGGAAAGATTGGATGCCGACCCGAAATCCGCGCGGGACGACGCGCAGGCGGCGCTGAAGCTCGACGACCGCCTCGTGCCGGCGGCCCTCGTTGCCGCCAAGGCGCTCTTTCGCGAGGACAATCTGCGCAAGGGTGCCTCGATCCTCGAGAGGATGTGGAAATCGGATCCGCATCCGGACATTGCGCGCCTCTATGTGCGGGCGCGCGGCGGCGATTCCACCCTCGACCGTCTGAAGCGGGCGAAGAAGCTCGAATCGCTCCGCAGCAACAATGCCGTCGCACTGGCGACCGTCGCCGAGGCGGCGCTCGATGCGCGCGAGCTCGCTCTTGCCCGGTCAAAGGCAGAGGCCGCCGCCCGGCTCGAGCCGAGGGAGAGCATTTTTCTGCTGCTCGCGGATATCGAGGAGGCCGACACCGGCGACGAGGGCCGTATCCGGCACTGGATGGCGCAGGCACTGAAGAGCCCGCGTGATCCGGCCTGGACCGCCGACGGCGTCACCTCGCCCGTCTGGCTGCCGGTCTCGCCGGTCAGCGGCAGACTCGACGCTTTCGAGTGGAAGGCTCCGCCGTCGCAGATCGCGGCGGCAACGGAGGACGGGCATCTGAACCCCGACCAGGCAATTCGCAGCCTCCCGCCAGTCGCGACGGTGCTCCGCCCCGCCGAGGAACCGGCTTCTGAACGGACGGTCGAGGCTGCCCCGCCAGCGGAGCGCGAGCAAACTGACAGAGAACGGGCCGAGGGAGAGCGGGACGAGAAAGAACGGGCCGAGCCGGAGAAGGCGATCACCGTTCCCGACCGGAAGGAACCGGCCGCATCGCCCGCAAAGGACAAGGATGCGGAGGAGGCGCCGGATCCCTTTTTCGGCCGCCCCCCGGACGATCCGGGCGTGCGCGAACCGGCGGCGGCGGAACGGACCACCGCCAACTTCCGTCTTTTCTGAACCCCGACATATCCACAGGCTGCAGGCGATAGTGCATGTTTGAACGTTTTCGCGCATTTCTGGAAGGAATGACGGGCTCGGCGCGGATTGAAGTGGGAGACCCCCGCGTGGCGGTGATCGGCCTCTGCTTCCAGGTCATGGAAGCGGACGGCGCGGTCCGCAGCTCCGAGCGCCGCAAGATGCGCAAGCTCATCAAGGAGCATTACAAGCTTGACGATGCCGCTCTCAACGCCCTGGTCGCGGCCGGCGAGAGCGCCGAGAGCGAAGCGATCGATTTCTACCAGTTCACGTCAGATATAAAGCGGCACCTGCCCGAGGAGCAACGCATCGAGCTCGTCGGCATGCTGTGGGAAATCGTTTACGCGGACGGCGCGCGCAGCGAGATGGAAGATCACGTGATCTGGCGGATTGCCGACCTCCTCGGCGTTTCCGGGCGTGACCGGGTCTTGAAACGCCAGGAAGCAGCCGCCAAGATCGACATGGTGGAGGAAAACGAGGCGCAACAGGAAAGCTGACGATGCCGCCAGAGGTCCCAGACACCCAAAGAGACGCCAAGAGACCCATCCTCATCGTGCTTCACCAGGAGCGCTCGAGCGCCGGCCGTGTCGGCCACATTCTCGAGCGGAAGGGCTTTACGCTCGACATCCGCCGCCCCGCGCTCGGCGACGAGCTGCCGCCCACGCTGGAAGCGCATTCGGGGACGATCATCTTCGGCGGACCGATGAGCGCTAATGACGAAGAGGAGTTCGTACGGCGCGAAATCGACTGGCTGTCCGTGCCGCTTCTGGAAAACAAGCCCTATCTCGGAATCTGCCTCGGGGCGCAGATGCTGGCCCGAAATCTCGGCGGCAAGGTCGCAGCCCATCACGAAGGCATCACCGAGATCGGCTGGTATCCCCTCAGAGCCACGCAGGCCGGCAAGGCCCTGATGGACTGGCCGGCGATGGTCTATCACTTCCACCGCGAAGGCTTCGACCTGCCGAAGGGCGCCGAATTGCTGGCAACCGGCGATACCTACCCCAACCAGGCCTTCCGCTACGGCGAAAATGCCTGGGGCATCCAGTTCCACGGCGAGCTGACGCGGGCGATGATGCATCGCTGGGTGGTGCACGGCGCCCATCGCTTCGAGCTCCCCGGTGCCCAGCTGGGCAAAGCGCATCTGGAGGGCCGCATGCTGCACGACCATCCCTTGCGGACATGGATGGAGAATTTTCTGGAGCTGATTTTTATGGAGGGCGGGGCTGTGAGAGGGCGCGATCGCGGCGTGCAGCAGCAATTGCCCGCTTCCTGACCCCTCCCAATCACCCCCTCCGCTGCGCCTCCGGCACATCCAGCGTGTCGATCCGGCGCAATTGCGGAAAGCCGAGTGCCCACAGCAGCGACACGAAAAGCGTGCCTGCACCGCCGAAGACCACCGCGAAGACCGCGCCGAAACCGGACGCCATCATGCCGGCGCGGAACTCGCCGAGTTCGTTGGAAGCACCGACGAACACCATGTTGACGGCGTTCACGCGGCCGCGCAGCTCATCCGGGGTCCAGAGCGTGATCAGGATCTCGCGCACATAGACCGAGATCATGTCGGAAGCGCCCATGACGACGAGCGCGGCGATCGATATCCAGGGCGTCGCAGAAAGCCCGAAAACCACCGTTGCGAGGCCGAAGAGGGCGACGCCGACGAACATATAGAGACCGGCCCGATTGCGGATCGGGTGGGCGGCCAGCCACACCGCCATGCCGACCGCACCGACACCGGGTGCGGCCCGCAGGAGGCCGAGGCCCCACGGCCCGAGCGTCAGGATGTCCCGCGCGAAGACCGGCATGAGCGCGACGGCGCCGCCGAGCAGCACGGCGAAGAGATCGAGCGAGATCGCCCCCAGCACGATCTTCTCGGCCTTGATGTAGCGGAAACCCGCGGTGATCGTCTGCCAGCTTGCGGCCGACGGCGGCGAGCGCCTCGCGGGCTTCGGCACGGCGAAGACCATCAGGGCGCCCGCAGCGAAGAAGCCGAGGCTGACCGCATAGGGCACGGTCGGGCCGAATCCATAGAGGAGCCCACCAGCCACCGGGCCGACGATCATCGCCGTCTGCCAGGAGGTCGAGTTCCAGGCGATTGCATTGGGCAGGTCTTCCGCAGGCACCAGATTGGGCGCCAGCGATTGGGAAGCGGGCCCCAGAAAAGCCCGCTCTATGCCGAACACGACAAGGATCGCGTAAACCGGCCAGGGTGAAAACAGCCCCGTCACCGTCAAAAGCAGAAGTGCTGCGCCGCAGAGCGTGCTGACCAGCATGCAGATGCCCATGATCGCCCGACGATTGTAGCGATCCGCCACGCTGCCCGTCACGAGAATGAGGACGAGGGAGGGCAGGAACTGGAAAAGGCCGATGAGACCAAGCGAGAAAGGATCCCGCGTCAGATCGTAGATCTGCCAGCCGACGGCCACGGACATGATCTGGACGGCGAAATAGGCGAGCAGGCGGGAGAAGAAATAACGCCGGTAGCCGACATGCCTGAAGGCGGCGAAGCGGTGCGCGGCATGGACGTCCGACATGCTGGAATGCTCCTGCTGCAGGCTCCTGATATCGTCGCCGATCGAACAGCGGGAGCGTGCGGAAATTGAATCCTGCAGCGATCCTTGCGCATCGGAAAACCGCTGAGCACTGCAGGGAAGGGAAGAAAGGCGTGCTCCGTGCCATTGACATGATCGCGCGAGACGGGCCGGCGTACTTGCTCGTTTAGTTCCTAATGTCTACATGTCTGTCAACAACGAATTGGAGACTGGCATGCTTGCTGTCATCGGCACCTTGAATTTCATCATCAACATTGCGTGGTTCCTGATCATCGCCTCGGCCATCTTCTCCTGGCTCTACGCGTTCAACGTGATCAACGTGAACAATCAGGCGATCAACATGATCGGCCGCTCGCTCTATCAGTTGACCGAACCGCTCTACCGGCCGATCCGGCGCGTGCTGCCCGACATGGGCGGTGTCGACCTTTCGCCGCTCGTCGTGCTGGTGATCCTCTATTTCATCCAGCTCTTCCTGAACACCACCATCGCTCCTGCGCTGCTGCGCTAAGGCCCGTTGCGATTGTCGGCACGCATGGCGATGCGCTTGAATTCCTTCGTGCGCCACTGAACGTTTCCTTTGATCGTAGCCATTCAAAGGACAAAAACATGCAGCAGCTCAACGTGCCACAGCGACCTTGCGCGTCTCATAAGACGCGCGGCGCTGTAGGAAACGTATCGGAGGACTGCAACCTCTCCTCCCCTCATCCCTGTGCTCGTCACAGGGATCCAGCAGCGCCGCGTCTGCGGCGCGGAAGGAGTTCTTTCAGCCCAAAGACTTGGTCTGGCTGGATTCCTGTGACAAGCACAGGAATGAGGAAATCAATCAAGCCGCCGCGGGTGGCCCGAATTTCAACAGGCCTCAGGAAGGTATCGGAGGACTGCAATCTCTGCTCCACCCTCATCCCTGTGCTCGTCACAGGGATCCAGCAGCGCCGCGTCTGCGGCGCGGAAGAGCCTTTCAGCCCAAGGACTTGGTCTGGCTGGATTCCTGTGACAAGCACAGGAATGAGGAGATCGAACAGGCGGCGGCGACGGGCCCGAATCTCAACAGGCCTCAGAGCAGGGATGAGGAAAAGCGTGTGCGGTTTCGCCCGCGTCCCGCGTGTCGACCTATTCGAGAGTTCACGGCGACTCGACCTAAGATCGTCCTGATCCAAGCGCAAAAAACCTCCGGATCGAGGCCGATCCGGAGGTTTTCAGTTTCGGAAAAACAGCGAAACGATTATTTCTTCGTCTTGGCGCGTTCGACCGCTTCCCGGATCAGCTGCTTGGCCATGCTGGCATCCTTCCAGCCGAAGATCTTCACCCACTTGCCGGGCTCCAGATCCTTGTAGTGCTCGAAGAAATGCTCGATCTGCTTGAGGGTGATTTCCGGCAGGTCGGTGTAATCGTGCACCTTGTCGTAGCGCTTGGTCAGATGGGCGGAGGGAACCGCGATGATCTTTTCGTCCTGGCCGGAATTGTCTTCCATCATCATCACGCCGATCGGGCGGACATTGATGACGCAGCCCGGAACCAGCGGACGGGTATTGCAGATCAGCACGTCGATCGGATCGCCATCGTCGGAAAGCGTGTGCGGCACGAAGCCGTAATTGCCCGGATAGGTCATCGGCGTGTAGAGGAAGCGATCGACCACCAGCGTGCCGGCCTCCTTGTCCATTTCGTATTTGATCGGATGCCCGCCGACCGGGACTTCCACGATTACATTGACATCTTCCGGTGGATTCTTTCCGATGGAAATCGCGTCGATCCGCATGAGCACCTCCAGGGGTCGTTTGAAATGTCGTCCCGTCGGATAAAGGGAAACATGCCGCGATGCAACATGACTTTGGTTCCGGGCGGGCGGATTTGCTCTAGGCACGCCACGCGGCTAAAAAGGGGCGGGGCTGATATTTATCTTCGCAGGAGAGACAATGCGCCCGAAACTTCACTATTTTCTTTCCGCCGCCCTGATCTCTGCGCCTGCACTTGCCAATGACAGCGTCTACACAGACGTCAGCCGAGACAAGTGCCGGCTCCTGCGCGAGTGGGAAGGTGCCTCGTCGCAGAGCCTTTGTCCCGGGATAGGTGACTATCCCGTCCATTTCATCGAGAGCGATATCCGCCAGAGCTTCTTCTTCGGCCATGCCAGGCAAAGCTATCTGGAGAACGGCTTCGAGAGTTTCGGTCCCTTCAACCATGCCGAAACCACCGTCGAATGGCGCCTCGACGACAGCAGGAAGCCGGTCGCCGCCATCCTGCGCTGGATCATCGAGAACCCGGATCCGCAGACGGACAGGAGCACGAAGGCGTTCCAAGGACAGGTTCTGGTGATTTCGAAGGTCGCGCAGAAGGAGGACGGCGACGGCTGCGTCGTCGGCTACGTCGACGCGCTCGCCAATGCCGATGCGAACACGCTGGCGCGCAGGATAGCCGACGAAAGAGCCGCAAGCTTCCGCTGCGGCACGGGCCAGGCATCCTATCACGGAAATCGCGGCGACAAGGCGGGCGAACCCATGCACTTCCTGCCGAAATGAGGCTATCCTAAACGCCCGGACCGATGACAGCGCCTTGCGGCACTCCTCAACTCCAGACGAAGCCGACCTTCTTCAGGTGCTTCTCGCCGAAATCCTCCATCCCTTCGGCAATATCGCGACCGCCTGCCGAGTGGAAGAAATTATAGGCGTTCGCGCTGTCTTCCAGGCACCAGACGACCAGCCCTTCGCAGCCGAGCGATTTCAGAAGGCTCTTTGCTTCCCCGAAGAGGACACGTCCGAGGCCGATGCCCTGATATTCCGGCCTGAGATATATCTCGTAGATTTCGCCTTCCTGCGGCAGCGCCCGCGCCCGGCTCAGGCCCAGCGTCGCATAGCCGGCTATCGTGCCGGCGACGTCGACGACGAGAAGGGTCGCCGGTCCGCGCGTGGCCTTGCGCCACCAGGTCTCATCGCGACGATTGACCATTCGGACAAGGGGGCGGTGCGGGATGATGCCGCCATAGGCCTGCAACCAGGAAACGCGATGCACGTCGGCGATTGCCGCCGCCTCATGCGGCTCCCCAGGCCGAACCTCGATCGAAACAGTCTTCATGACTTGCGACTCTAAACACACGACGCGGCGGACAGGAATCCCGCCGGACTGTCGCGCGGCGTTAACCCACAGGCAACTTTAACGGCACCTGCCCCAAGGTTAACGCCTTTTTAACTTTATCCGCAAGCCGCCCGCGAAAGGCACACACAGCAAAAACCCCGGATCGCTCCGGGGTTCGCAAGATCGACGAAATCAGAAAGATCAGACTCGCCCTCTCCTCGGGTTCAGCCGCGAGCCGCCTTCTGCCCGCCAGAACGGGAAAAGGTGGCCGGCAGGCCGGATGAGGGACGTTCCGGTTCCTCGTCCAGCCCTTAAGCCGCGCCGGCCGTCCGCGACTTCTCGAAGCGCTTGCGCTCGTTCGGATCGAGATACATCTTGCGGAGCCGGATCGACTTCGGCGTGACCTCGACCAGTTCGTCGTCCTGGATCCATGACAACGCCCGGTCGAGCGTCATGCGGATCGGCGGCGTCAGCTTTACCGCCTCGTCCTTGCCGGACGCGCGCATGTTGGTGAGCTTCTTGCCCTTGAGGACGTTGACTTCCAGATCGTTGTCGCGCGTGTGGATGCCGATGATCATGCCGGCATAGACCTTTTCACCTGCGTCGATGATCATCGGGCCGCGATCTTCGAGGTTGAACATCGCATAGGCCACGGATTCGCCGGAGTCGTTCGAGAGCAGAACACCGTTCACCCGGCCGCCGATCTCACCCTTGTAGGGCTGATAGTCGTGGAACAGACGGTTCATGATGGCCGTGCCGCGCGTATCGGTCAGAAGCTCGGACTGATAGCCGATGAGACCGCGGGTCGGCGCGAAGAACACCAGCCGCACCCGGTTGCCGCCGGACGGACGAAGCTCGGCCATTTCGGCCTTGCGTTCGGACATTTTCTGGACGACGACGCCCGAATGCTCCTCGTCGACGTCGATGACGACCTCTTCGATCGGCTCCAGAAGCTGCCCGTTCTCATCCTTGTGCATGACCACCCGCGGACGCGAGACGGCGAGCTCGAAGCCCTCGCGGCGCATCGTTTCGATCAGGACCGCGAGCTGCAGTTCGCCTCGGCCCGACACGTAGAACGAATCCTTCTCGGACGATTCCTCGATCTTCAACGCGACGTTGCCCTCGGCCTCCTTGAACAGACGGTCGCGGATGACGCGCGAAGTGACCTTGTCGCCTTCTGTGCCGGCGAGCGGAGAATCGTTGACGAGGAAGGACATGGTGACGGTCGGCGGATCGATCGGCTGCGCCTTCAGCGGCTCGTTGACGGCCGGATCACAGAAGGTGTCGGCGACGGTACCCTTGGAGAGGCCGGCGATCGCCACGATGTCGCCCGCATGGGCTTCCTCGATCGGCTGACGCTCGATGCCACGGAATGCAAGAATCTTGGAGATGCGTCCGGATTCGAGCACCTTGCCGTCCTGCCCGAGGACCTTGACCGCCTGGTTCGGCTTGATCGAACCGGAATGAATGCGCCCGGTGATGATGCGGCCGAGGAAGGGATTGGCTTCCAGAATGGTGCCGATCATCCGGAACGGACCTTCGCCGACGCTCGGCTCCGGAACGTGATCGAGAACGAGATCAAGGAGCGGTGCCAGGCCCTGATCCTGCGGACCTTCCGGCGCGACGTTCATCCAGCCGTTACGGCCGGAACCGTAGAGAATCGGGAAATCGAGCTGCTCATCGGTCGCGTCCAGCGCCGCGAAGAGATCGAATACCTCGTTGATGACTTCCTCGTGACGGGCATCGGGACGATCGATCTTGTTGATCGCCACGATCGGCCGAAGACCGACCTTGAGGGCCTTGCCCACGACGAATTTGGTCTGCGGCATCGGGCCTTCGGCGGCGTCGACCAGAACGATGGCGCCGTCCACCATCGACAGAATGCGCTCGACTTCACCGCCGAAGTCGGCGTGGCCGGGGGTATCGACGATATTGATGCGCGTACCCTTCCACTCGACCGAAGTCGCCTTGGCGAGGATGGTGATGCCGCGTTCCTTTTCCAGTTCGTTGGAATCCATCATGCGCTCGGCGACGCGCTGGTTTTCGCGGAAGGAGCCCGACTGCTTCAGGAGTTCGTCGACGAGCGTGGTTTTCCCATGGTCGACGTGCGCGATGATCGCGATGTTGCGAATGCTCATTTTTTGTCTCGGAAAGTTCGTGGGCACGCGCGACGAGGCAGGTACCGCTTTTCAGTTGCCGCGCTCATACAGGTTTTTTCCCGGAAGCGAAAGGGGGCCGGCGCGCAGGGCTGACCTGCGTGAAGCGCCGCCGGCTCAAACGGACACCGCCGGATCGAGGATTACCCGCCAGAGTTCCCGATCCTGCCGGTCCATCAGCCGCACCGTCATCTGCCGCGTCTGGCCGCTGATATCGACGATGCCGAAGAATTGCAGGCCCGCCGACGGCGGCAGGTTGCTGTCGATTCCTCCGCCCGACGCCTTGATGAAGCGAACCTCGGGGCCGAAGGTCATGTCGAGCTCCTTCGGTCCGTAGGTGCCGGAATGAAGCGGCCCGGAGACGAACTCCCAGAACGGCGAGAAGTCCTTGAAGGCGGCCCGCGAGGGATCGTAGTGATGCGCCGCCGTGTAATGCACGTCCGCCGTCAGCCAGACGATGTTCTCGATCGCGTTGTCGCGGACGAAGCGCAGGAGATCCGCAAATTCCGTCTCGCGCCCCTTCGGCGCGCCATTGTCGCCATCGGCGATGGCATCCGATCCGCGCCTTGCCGAATAGTCGTCCCAGACGATGAGACCGATCGGCATGTCGCAGGCGATCACCTTCCAGGTGGCGCTGGACGCCGCAAGCTCGCGCTTCAGCCAGTCCGCCTGCCGCCAGCCGAAGAGGTCGCCACCCCCCTCGCCCTGGTTGGGGCCGCGATAGGAGCGCAGATCGACGAAGAAGACGTCGAGCAGCGGACCATAGGCGATCTTGCGGAAGATGCGGCCGGGCTCCGTCGGAAGCGTGCGGATCGCCGTCATCTCGTGGAAGGCGCGCGCCGCGCGGGCGGCATAGACGGCGACATCCTTCTCCGGATAGCGCGCATCGTCGCTGAGATCGGTCGAGGCCGACCAGTTGTTCAGGACCTCGTGGTCGTCCCACTGATAGAAGGTGGGACATTCGGCATGGAGCCTCCGCACATGCTCGTCGAGCAGGTTGTACTTCCACTGGCCGCGATATTCCTCGAGCGTGCGCGCGACGTCGCGCTTCTCGGGCGTGACGATCCGGTTCTTCCACGTGCCGCCGTCGCGCAGCCTGATCTCGTCGGGGATGGGGTTGTCGGCATAGATCGTGTCGCCGGAATGAATGAAGAAATCCGGCTCGTGCAGCCGCATGGTCGAATAGGTCTTCATGCCGATCTCGTCGATGCCCCAGCCCTGCCCCGCCGTGTCGCCGGACCAGACGAAACGCACGGAGCGGCGCCGCAAGGGAGCCGTCCGGAAGCGCCCGACGACCGGTTCGGAGACGCGATTGGCGTCGTAGAGATCGGTCGCGACGAAGCGATAGAAGATGTCCTGGTCCGGCAGCAGCTTGTCGAGCCGGCACTTGACGGCGCAGTCGGTCAGCGGCGTCGCATCGATATCGGCAAGCCTGACGGCATTCGAAAAGCTCTCGGTGGTCGAATATTCGACGGAAACGCGCGCCGGCCGATCGACCCGCGTCCAGATCATCCCCGAGCCCGTATCGACATCGCCGGACTGCACCCCATGGGCGAATTCCGGCCGCCCGTAGCCGCGCGCATAGAACGGCGTGGCGAGACCGGAAGAAGCGACAAGACCGGCGGCGCCGGCAGAGAAGAGGAAAGAACGCCTGGTGAGGGTGTTTCGAAGAGCGGCCAATCCCTGCCTCCGGTTCCGTTTCGCGAATCGTCGGTTCTCGCGAGCGGACCATTGGCCAGCCGGATGTCAGCGGCTTTACAGACGGATGAAACTATTCGGACGGTTTGGCGACAGTTCTGTGAAACGGGCTCGGGCCACCCGTCGCCGCTTGTTTGATTCCCTCATTCCTGTGCTTGTCACAGGAATCCAGCCAGACCAAGTCCTTGGGCTGGAAAGGCTCTTCCGCGCCGCAGACGCGGCGCTGCTGGATCCCTGTGACAAGCACAGGGATGAGGCGAGGAGAGATTGCAGTCCTCCAATACCTTCCTAAGGCCTGTTGAGAAGCGCGCCACCCGCCGCCGTTTGTTCGATTTCCTCATTCCTGTGCTCGTCACAGGAATCCAGCCAGACCAAGCCCTTGGGCTGAAAGAACGCTTCCCGCGCCGCAGACGCGGCGCCGCTCTCATCTCTGTGACAAGCACGGGGATAAGGAAGGAGGAGAGATTGCAGCCCTCCGATACCTTCCTAAGGCCTGTTGAAATTCGGGCCACCCGCGGCGGCTTGTTTAAGTTCCTCATTCCTGTGCTCGTCACAGGAATCCAGCCAGACCAAGTCCTTGGGCTGAAAGAACGCTTCCCGCGCCGCAGACGCGGCGCCGCTCTCATCTCTGTGAGGAGAGATTGCAGTCCTCCGAAATGAATCTCAGTAATGAAACAGGCCTTAATGCAGGAACCCGTAGTGATGGCGTATGTGCTGGTTGAAATAGTTGCCGGCGGAATCCGCATGCAACAGTTCCTCGTAAACCTCTTCCGGAACGTCGAGGTAGTGATAGGGCCTGCGGTTGCCGAGGAACCAGACGCTCAACGTCCGGCGCGGTGCGTCGTATCTGACCTCGTGGATGGCGGAGGAGTCGAGGATTGCGGAGGATCGTAGAATTCGCATCGGCGTCTTCCCGATTGCTTGTCGCTATCGCCCCCTATTGTACATCAATCGTACGATCCTTTAAATATTGGAGCGCTTCCAAGGATTTCCATCCGGACTTGGGCCGCAATTCACGAGGTCCTTCCTTGCCCCCGTCAGATGTGCCGTCCCGCGACCGACTCGAAACCGTTCTCGCCCGACTTGACGGGCGGCGGAACGATGAACGCGTTTTTGTAAAGCTCTATCGGGAGCGAGCCCGGGCGGAAGCGGACGCTGCCGACGGGAGGCGGCGCGAGGGCAAGAGCCTCGGGCCCCTCGACGGGCGGATCGTCTCCATCAAGGACCTCTTCGACATCGCCGGCGAGCCGACGCTTGCGGGCTCCATCATCCGCCGCGCGGCGCCTCCGGCAACAGCGGACGCGGCGATCGTCCGGCGTCTCCGCGCGGCCGGCGCCGTCATCATCGGCAAGTCTCACATGACGGAATTCGCCTTTACCGCCGTCGGCCTCAATCCGCATTACCCGGTGCCCGGCAACGCCGTCGATCCGAGCCTCATTCCCGGCGGTTCCTCCTCGGGTGCCGCTGTCTCCGCGGCGGAGGGCACGAGCGAGATCGCCATCGGCTCCGACAGCGGCGGCTCGGTGCGCATTCCGGCCGCCCTGCAGGGCCTGGTCGGCTTCAAGCCCACCGCCCGCCGCGTATCTCTGGAGGGCGCCTTTCCCCTGTCCCCCAGCCTCGATTCGATCGGCCCGCTTGCGCGCACGGTCGCCGATTGCGCGGCCGCCGACGCGGTCATGGCCGGCGAGACGCCGAGGCCGCTCGAGCCCGTGCCGCTCGCCGGCCTGAAGCTCGGCATCCCCGAAGGCGCCCTTCTCCAAGGGCTTGCGCCGGAGATTGCGGCGGCTTTCGAAAGAAGCCTGCAGGCACTCTCCCGTGCGGGTGCGAAACTCGCCGCATGCAGGATCGACGATCTGCTTGCCCGCTTCGCCGAGGCAACCGCGATCGGCTCGCTCGCCGGCCTCGAGGCAAGCCGTGTGCACGCGGGCTGGCTCCCGGACGACAATGCGCCGGTCGACGTCCGCGTAAAATCCACATTGCGCCGCCGCCTCACGGTCCCCGACGCCGCGATCCAGGACCTGCTGCGGACGCGGCAAGAGCTCATGCGCGCCATGGACAAGCGGCTGGCACCCTTCGATCTTACGTTGCTGCCGACCACACCCATCCCCGCCGTCAGCATCGCCTCGGTCGAAGAGGACAGGAGGGAATACCGCCGCGTGGAGGACCTGCTGCTGCGCAACACTCAGGTTGCCAACCAGTTCGACCTGACCGCAATAACCCTGCCGATGGCGGGCTCGAGCCGGCCGGCAGGGCTGATGCTGATGGGCCGGCACGGCGCGGACGCGATGCTGCTCGGCGCTGCGGCCGCAATGGAGGGTCTGCTCCAGAACGGGTGAACGGCGTCGCTTTCCCCTCGCGCGGGATGGCCGTTCGCGTGCAGGCTTACCGGCGATGCCTCAATGCATCGACCGGCTCGACCATTCCTCATTGAGAATCCGAAATGCGTCTTCGAGCGCAGCGACCAGCACGTCGGTCAGCTCGCCGCCGTCATTGTTCATGAGGTACAGGGCCACGGTCGCATCCTGCGGGTCGCCGTAGCGCTCAACATCGTCAGACATCGAATCGTCCTTCCTTCGCCGCATTCATTACGGCTGTCGGGCGACGTTAGAAAGGCTGACTTGTGCAGAACTGGAGGGAGACCGGCCTTCAAACCGAGGTTCAGCGGAGACCGGATACTTCGCTCGCCCCATTCTCCCGGCGCGCTGGAGCGCTTCCAGAAAGTGTGTAACGGTTTTCCGTCCGAAACTGCGTTGGATCCGTTAGAGCATTTCAGTGTTTCTATGAAACGGTGAAATGCTCTAGACCGCCCGGGAGAGTCACAAGCGGAGCCAAGATGGCGAAGAAAACCAAAAACGACGACGCCCCCTACCTGCACCGCCTCAAGGCCGAATTTCCGGAAATCCACGCCGCGCTCGCCACCGGCAAAATCCCCTCGCTGCGCCAGGCGCTGGTCCTCGCCGGCCTGAAGCCGGAGCGCAGCCGTCTGGAGAAGCTCAAGAACTCCTGGGCGAAGGCAAGCGATGCCGAACGTGCAAGCTTTCTCGCCTGGCTCGTCTCCAAAGACGCGCTGCCCGCCGCCGCCGCCCCGCCCGAAGCCGGCCCGCAGCCCGCCGGAACCCCGATCGCCAGCGGCCGCTACCTGCTTCCCTCAACAATTGCCGGGATCAGAACGATAATGACCCGGCGCGGGCTGAAACCTGCCGACGTCATGGCCGAAATGGGCTTCCCACCCGACGGCCGCCCGCTTGCCCGGGCGTTGACGCGCAACGCCAGTTTGAGGCTGTCGGTGATCGCGGGATTGGAGGCATGGCTCAGGAGGAATGCGGGGGAGTGATGCTGAGGGGATGCAAAGGGCGCTTCGATCTGTGTGCTCACAGAATAAGACCGGGTTGAGATCCGCCTCCGGCTTGAGGATTGGCATTCCAGCAATAGAAGCGGCGGACCTGTGTCCGTGGCCCTACTCAGGCAATCGCTACATCCCGCTGCCGCGCCGCCGCGCGCAACCTCTCATGCACGCCGCGCGTCGCCGGCGCGATCATATAGCCACTCTCCAGGTCACCGATCATCACGGATTGATCCCGCGGAGCGACAAGCCAATGCAACCCGATGAGGCCGCAGATCAATGCGTCGACCTTGTCCTGGTCGGCCTTGCTCGGCGCCTCGGCGTTTGCCGCTATCAAGCACCATTCGTCCAGGTGCCGCAGCGAGTTCAACATGCCGAACCGCCTGGTCGCTTCTGCGACTGCCTGCCAGTCGCTGATCTTGAAGCGCTTCCGGTTGGCAGGATTGTACTTCGGGGCTGCAAGCCTCGAACAGAAGGCCCCCTCGATAGCAGCCAGTGCCAGAGCCGGAAAAACTTCGATCAGGAAGAGGCCGCTGAATGCCGTTCGTGCGATTTCCGGCTCTTCCGTCGCTCCCATGGCCTGCTTGAACCGCCAGATCGGCGCGCCGTCGTCGAACATACCCTTCTTCGCCCGGCTTGCAGGCTGAACGCCGCCTCCAATCCAGGAAATCAGCGACCCGGCTACCCTGTCGACTGGACGCGACCCGGTGAGGTTCGGGACGATCGTCGGCTGGTCTAGCGCCACGAGGCACTTCTGGGCATCCTTGCGCTCGCGCTCGATGACATCCAGAGCCTCCGCAAACGAGGCGAGCCGGGGCGCGAGATACAAATGTGCGCCGTCGCCATCCAGACGAATGACGCAGATCGCTCCGGGAGCTTTCGGGTTATCGGTCCAGGCTGAGTCGAAGCCTACGACGGAATTAGAACTGGTGTGCAAGCTCATCCCGCCTCATAAGATTGAGCGTGCCGGGAATTATGGCAAACGGTAGAAAACTCGGAAAAACGCAGTAAGACATCTGGCGGAGAGGGGGGGATTCGAACCCCCGATGGGCTTGCACCCATGCCGCATTTCGAGTGCGGTGCATTCAACCACTCTGCCACCTCTCCGCGGGGCCGGTTGGCGCTTGTTCAGCGCGGCCGGTTCATAGCGGCAGTTTCTGCCGCTGGCAAGGGCTTGCGATAAGAATATCTGCGATATGGTGGCTTTCGCCTTGACAAGCAAGGGCCGTTCCCGTAATCCGCGCCATGAGTTGGTGTGGGCTTAGCCCGTGCCGCGCCGGGTAAGTGTTGTGCCCGTTCACTGGCGAAGGTCGAGGATTTCCGAGGCGCTTCGCTCCATGTAGCGACTGACAAAAAGACGGCCTTGTCTTCGGGCAAAGAGCCGGACCGAACATGAAAGGACAAAATATGTTCGCAGTCATCAAGACCGGCGGTAAGCAGTACCGCGTGGCGGCCAATGACGTCATTACCATCGAAAAGCTGGAAGGCGTTGCTGGCGACAAGATCGAATTCACCGAGATCCTGATGGTCGGCGTCGGCGCCGATGCCACCATCGGTGCTCCGTTTGTCGAAGGTGCCGTCGTCAGCGCCGAAGTCGTGGATCAGGGCCGCGCCAAGAAGGTCATCGCCTTCAAGAAGCGCCGCCGCCAGAACTCCAAGCGCTCGCGCGGCCATCGCCAACATCAGACGATCGTCCGCATCCTGGACATCGCTGCCGCCGGCGGCAAGGCGAAGAAGACTTCGAAGAAGACCGAAGCCGCCGCTGAAGCTGCAAACTGAGTTCCGGGATCGAAGGTTTAAAGGAGAACACCAATGGCACACAAGAAAGCTGGCGGTTCGTCGCGTAACGGTCGCGATTCCGAGTCCAAGCGCCTTGGCGTGAAGAAGTTCGGCGGCGAAGCCGTCATTCCAGGCAACATCATCGTGCGCCAGCGCGGCACGAAGTGGCATGCCGGCGTCAATGTAGGCCTCGGCAAGGACCATACGATTTTTGCGCTTACGACGGGCAACGTGGACTTCCGCAAGAAGGCCAACGGCCGAGTCTACGTGTCTGTAATGCCGAAAGCCGAAGCAGCGGAATAAGCCGGTAGCGCTCTAAAACAGCCGGCGTCTCATCGACCCGGCTGACGCACCGCAAGGTTCCAAAGCCAGACTTCAAAGGGGAGATGGGGCGATACCCAACTCCCCTTTTCGCATGTCTGGAGGAAGAACCATGCAAACCGAGCTCGTCAGGGAAGACCAATCCCGGTCTCCCGAACAAAGGCTGAGGCCTCAGCGGTCAAGGACCGATTGCCCGATATTGTTATCGCCCAGGCTCGTTTTGCGCGCGCCCCATGAAGACGATATCGACGCCCTTGCCCATCTTGCCAACAATGCCAACATCGCCAACATGGTCTCGCGCATGCCGCACCCCTATACGACGGCGGATGCGGCCGATTTCGTGCGACGCGCAAAAGCCGGCACGATTGGCAAGTGCGTCTACGCGATCACGAAAGCGGACAATGGCGCATTTCTCGGCTGCTGCGGTGTCGAGCCGCACGCCGACGAAAAAACCGTCGAGCTCGGCTATTGGCTGGGCGAGCCCTACTGGAACCAGGGCTATGCGACCGAGGCGGCACAGACCCTGACCGACATGGCCTTCCGCACCCGCGACATCGACCAGATCGATGCGCGCTGCCGGGTCATGAACATCGCGTCGCGCCGGGTCATCCAGAAGTGCGGCTTCCAGTTCCAGGGTTCCGGCATGGTCGGCAGCCTGGCGCTCGGCGGCATGGTCCCGGTCGAATGGTACAGGCTCGACCGCAAGACCTGGGTCTCCTTGAGAAGCTGGGGAGGTGTCCGATGAACGCCCTGGTCACAGAGCGCGCCCGGGCGGTCGCCCGTCCCGGCCCCGGCCCGGCGCCGGTCATCGAAACGGAACGGCTGCGGCTGCGGCCGCACCGGCTTTCCGATGCGGCGGCGATCGCCGACTCGCTCGGAGATTTCCAGGTCGCGCGGATGCTTTCGCGCGTTCCGGCGCCTTACCACCACCAGGATGCGCTCGACTGGCTCAACCGCCAGACGGCCGATGTGCTGCCGGACTGGACGCTCGCCATCACCACCCCGGGCGACGACGTTCATATCGGCTGCATCGGCATCGAGCTCCGGCACGGCCAATGGCATGTCGGCTACTGGCTGAACCGGTTCTACTGGGGCAAGGGGCTGGCGAGCGAGGCGGCCCATGCCGCGGTCGAGCGCTTCTTCCGCCGTATGCCGGAAACGGTGCTGCATTCGGGCGTCTTCGCCGACAACCCGGCCTCGCTAAAGGTGCAGGAAAAGCTGGGCTTCCGGATCACCGGCTGCAGCCAGATCTATGCGCTCGCCCGCAATGCGATGGTCGCGCATATCGAAACCCGGCTTGCGGCCGAGGACCTGCGCCGGCCGGACTGAACGGATAGGAAACCCCGCCGGTACAGCTCCTGGCGGGGTTCTTCATGTCGATAATCTTTGACCTCTGCCGGAAGCGCCTATATCGATGGCGCAAAAGCAGAGCGGGATCGGGAACGTGCGCGGGCTGCCCCGCATTCCGTCCTCGACTCGAAGCGATCACTCAGAAATGGCGAACCGATGAAATTCCTCGACGAAACGAAAGTCTATATCCGGTCAGGGGATGGCGGCGCGGGCGCCGTTTCCTTCCGCCGCGAGAAGTTCATCGAGTTCGGCGGCCCTGATGGCGGCGACGGCGGCCGCGGCGGCGATGTCTGGGTGGAAGCCGTCAATGGCCTCAACACGCTCATCGACTTCCGCTATCAGCAGCATTTCAAGGCCAAGACCGGCACCCACGGCATGGGACGCAACCGTACCGGGGCCAAGGGCGGCGACGTGACGCTGAAGGTGCCGGTCGGCACGCAGATCTTCGAGGAAGACAACGAGACGCTGATCGTCGACATGGTGGCGGAAGGGCAGCGCTACCGGCTCGCCGCCGGCGGCAATGGCGGCTTCGGCAACGCACACTTCAAATCCTCCACCAATCAGGCGCCGAGCTGGGCCAATCCGGGCCTGGAGGGCGAGGAAAAGACGATCTGGCTGCGGCTGAAGCTGATAGCCGATGCCGGCCTCGTCGGCCTGCCGAATGCGGGCAAGTCGACCTTTCTCGCCGCCTGCACCCGGGCTCGGCCGAAGATCGCCAACTATCCCTTCACGACGCTGCATCCCAATCTCGGCGTTGCCACCATCGACGAGAAGGAGTTCATCATCGCCGACATTCCGGGGCTGATCGAAGGGGCGCATGAGGGCGTCGGCATCGGCGACCGCTTCCTCGGCCATGTCGAGCGCACCCGGGTGCTGCTGCATCTCGTCTCCGCGCAGGAAGAGGATGTCGCCAAGGCCTACAGGACCGTGAAGCACGAGCTCGAAGCCTATGGCGGTGGGCTCGAGGAGAAGCCCCAGATCGTGGCCCTGTCGCAGATCGACGTGCTGGACGAGGAGGAATTGAAGGCGAAGGCCAAGGCGCTCGGCAAAGCCTGCGGCACGCCGCCGCTTCTCATCTCCGCCGTGACCAACAAGGGTATGACGGAGGCGCTGAGAGCATTGCGCAGCGTCATCGCCGCGGCCAAGGCGGGCGAAGAGGAAGCTTAGGCATGAACAAGGCCCGCAAAGCGCTCGAGAAATACCGCCGGGTCGTCATCAAGATCGGCTCGGCACTCCTCGTCGACCGCAAGACGGGGCTCAAGAGGAGCTGGCTCGACGCGCTCTGCGCCGATATTGCGGCCCTCAGGGCCAAGGGCGTGGAGGTCCTCGTCGTCTCCTCGGGAGCGATCGCGCTTGGACGAACGGTGCTCGATCTGCCAGCGGGTGCGCTGAAGCTCGAAGAAAGCCAGGCGGCCGCCGCCGTCGGCCAGATCGTGCTGGCGCGTGCCTGGTCGGAGAGCCTCTCGACCCATGCGATCGTCGCCGGCCAGATCCTCCTGACCCTCGGTGACACCGAGGAACGACGGCGCTACCTCAATGCCCGCGCGACGATCGGCCAGCTTATGAAGCTCGACTCGGTGCCGATCATCAACGAGAACGACACGGTCGCGACCACCGAAATCCGCTATGGCGACAACGACCGGCTCGCAGCCAGGGTCGCGACCATGGTCGGCGCCGACCTTCTGGTCCTGCTCTCGGATATCGACGGACTCTATACCGCGCCGCCGCATCTCGATCCGAACGCCCGTTTCCTCGAAACGGTCGCCGAAATCACGCCCGAGATCGAGGCAATGGCGGGCGGCGCTGCCTCCGAGCTTTCGCGCGGCGGCATGCGTACCAAGATCGACGCCGGCAAGATCGCCACCACCGCCGGCTGCGCGATGATCATCGCCTCCGGCAAGCCGGATCATCCGCTGGCCGCGATCGAGGCGGGCGCGCGCTCGTCCTGGTTCGCGCCGTCAGGCTCTCCGGTGACCGCCCGCAAGACCTGGATCGCCGGACAGCTCCTGCCGGCCGGTTCCCTCTCGATCGATGCCGGAGCGGAAGCGGCGCTGCGTTCCGGCAAGAGCCTGCTGCCGGCCGGTGTCCGGCAGGTGACGGGAAGCTTCAGCCGTGGTGATACGATTGCGATCATCGGCGATTCCGGCCGCGAGATCGCCCGCGGCCTTGCCGGCTACGATGCCGACGAGGCGCGCCAGATCGCCGGCAAGAAGTCGGCCGAGATCGCTGTTATCCTCGGCTATGCCGGCCGCACCGCCATGGTTCACCGCGACGATCTGGTCATGACGGCTCCATCGGGCGCGCGCCCTGCAGAGGAAAGCGACGAGGGAAAGGGCAAGCTCCATGCTTGAGACGGTCGAACAGGACAAGGACGTCAACGCGATGATGCTGGAGATCGGACGCCGCGCCAAAGCGGCCGCCCGACCGCTCGCGACGGCAAGCGCCGAGCGCAAGCATGCGGCACTCGTCGCCATGGCAGACGTCATCGTCGCACGGACCGCCGAGATCCTCGGCGCCAATGCGCTCGACCTCGAAAACGCGCGCGAAAGCGGTGTTGCCGCCGCCTTCATCGACCGGCTGACGCTGACGGAAAGCCGCATCCGCGACATGGCGGACGGCATCCGCGCGATCGCCGAACTCAGGGACCCCGTCGGCGAGGTGATCTCCGAATGGGACCGTCCGAACGGGCTCCACATCGAACGGGTGCGGACGCCCCTGGGCGTGATCGGCGTGATCTATGAAAGCCGTCCGAACGTGACGGCGGATGCCGGCGCGCTCTGCCTCAAGGCCGGCAATGCGGTGATCCTGCGCGGCGGATCCGACAGCTTTCACTCGTCGCGGGCGATCCATGCCTGCCTGACCGAGGGATTGAAGGCCGCCGGCCTGCCGGAAGATGCGATCCAGATGGTGCCGGTCGCCGATCGCGCTGCCGTCGGCTCCATGCTCACCGGCCTGAACGGCGCGATCGACGTGATCGTGCCGCGCGGCGGAAAGAGCCTGGTCGCCCGTGTTCAGAAAGAGGCGCGGGTGCCGGTCTTCGCCCATCTCGAGGGTCTCTGCCACATCTATGTCGATGCTTCGGCCGATCGCGATATGGCGAAGAAGATCGTCGTCAATGCGAAGATGCGCCGTACCGGCATCTGCGGCGCCGCCGAGACGCTGCTGATAGACCGCAACGCAGCCGAGAAATTCGCAGAGCCGCTCCTTGAGGCGCTCGTCGATGCCGGCTGCGAGGTGCGCGTCTGCGACGACCTCGCAAGGCTCATGCCCGGCCTGAAAGCTGCGACCGACGAGGATTGGGCCACCGAATATCTCGATGCGATCATCTCGGTAAGACTGGTCGACGGCATTTCCGGCGCGATCGAGCACATCAACACCTGGTCGTCGGCCCATACGGAAGCCGTGATCGCCGAGGATCCCGCCGTGGTCGAGCGGTTCTTCTCCGAGATCGATTCGGCGATCCTCCTGCACAACGCCTCGACGCAATTCGCCGACGGCGGCGAGTTCGGCATGGGCGGCGAGATCGGCATCGCCACCGGCAAGATGCACGCCCGCGGGCCTGTCGGCGTCGAGCAGCTCACCTCGTTCAAGTATCGCGTGCGCGGCACCGGACAGGTGCGGCCCTGACGACACCGAGCGAAGTGAATGCGCGCTATCTCAGCATGCCGCATGTCGAGTCCGGCATGGCCGTCGGCCTGTTCGGCGGATCCTTCAATCCGCCGCATGACGGGCATGCGCTCGTCGCCGAGACCGCTTTGCGCCGGCTCGGGCTCGATCAGCTCTGGTGGATGGTGACGCCCGGCAATCCGCTCAAGGACCGCAACCATCTCGCACCTCTTGGCGAACGCATCGCGATGAGCGAGAAGATCGCCCGTAATCCGCGCATCAAGGTGACCGCTTTCGAGCAGGCGCTCGGCCAGAGCTACACTGCCCGTACGCTGGAAGCGATCCGCGCGCGCAACCGCGGCGTCCGTTTCGTCTGGGTCATGGGCGCGGACAATCTCAAGAACTTTCACCGCTGGCAGGACTGGCGCAAGATCGTCGCCACTTTCCCTATCGCCGTTATCGACCGGCCGGGATCGACTCTTGCCTATCTCTCTTCGCCGATGGCGAGGACTTTCAGCAAGGCCCGGGTCGACGAGGAGGATGCGGGAACCCTCGCTTTCCGCCGCGCGCCCGCCTGGACCTTCATTCACGGCCCGCGTTCGGGCTTGAGTTCGACGGCGCTTCGTTCGGCCAAATTCGGGTGATTTCCCGTAATTCGGATCTCGTGTCTTGAAACCGTATGGGTTTGATGCCTACATTTAAGTACGGTTCGAACAATAATTTCGAATCGAACGTGCCTGTTCTGTTCATTTGGAAAGGAAAAACCCTGACAACAGCACACGCCAAGGGATATGCGGCATCCGCATTCCCGCGCAGCACGGAATCGAGCGACGAAGCCGCTGTCCGTGCGCTTCAACTGGTCCTCGAAAGCCTAGAGGACTCGAAGGCAGAAAATATCGTTACCATCGACATTGCCGGAAAATCGGCGCTGGGAGACTTCATGGTCGTCGTCTCCGGGCGATCGAACAGGCATGTGATGGCCATTGCCGACCACTTGATCACGGACCTGAAGGACGACGGCCTCGGCAGGGCTCGCGTCGAAGGTCTCGAGGGTGGCGACTGGGTACTGATCGACACCGGCGATGTGATCGTTCACATCTTCCGGCCGGAAATCCGGGCGTTCTACAACATCGAAAAGATGTGGGCGGCTCCCGAGATCGAAGACGGTACCCTGCACTGAGACACGTCGCCCGATCCTGACCATCGACTCAGGACGGAGCGACGGCCGGTGCCGAACGTGACATGCGATTGCCATCGCCGACGAGGCGGATGGCGGCAAGAATTTTGCCGGTCGATAACAACCGATCGGCGCCGGCGGGGACGGATCGGGTCATGCGTATCGGACTTTTCGCAGTCGGCCGCCTCAAGGCGGGGCCGGAAAAGGACCTTGCGGGCCGCTATCTCGACCGGTTCGCCAAGGCGGGTCCAGCCGTCGGCCTCGAATTGGCCCGCGTCGTGGAGACAGTCGAAAGCCGCGCCGGCAATGCGGAGACGCGCAAGCGCGAGGAAGCCGGACAGCTTGAAAAAGCGCTCGCCGAGGGCAGCCTGCTCGTGCTGCTCGACGAGCGCGGCAAGGCGCTCGACTCGGAAGCTTTCGCACACCTGCTCGCTACCTTCAGAGACAGCGGCAAGCGCGATCTGATGATAGCGATCGGCGGTGCCGACGGACTCGATCCCGCGCTCCACGCCCGCGCCGACGCCGTGCTCAACCTCGGCAGGATGACCTGGCCGCACCAGCTCGTGCGCATCCTCATCGCCGAGCAGCTTTATCGCTCCGTGACGATCCTTTCGGGGCATCCTTATCATCGGGCCTGATCCGGCTGCCGCACCCCGTTGCCGCGCTTTCTTTCCGTAGAACCGGCCCGGTCCGCCTCCCGACACGATAACGCGAATATGTATTGGTTTGCCCAGCCAAATCAGATTAGGGTCTCCTAACTTTTGGACTTATGAGACGGGATGAGACCTCCAACGAATAGAGCCTGCTTGAAGCGGGGCGCCCGGCGGTTCGGCTGCGGTACTGCGGTCATGGCGCTTTTCCTGTCGGTGATCGGCCCGACTGCGGCTCAGGATGCGCCCGCCGCCGCGCCGGCCGATGCGGGTGCCGCCAAGCCGACGCCGCCGGATCCGGCTGCCGATCTGGCGGTCCGGCGCGACAGTACCGCGAGCGAGCTCGAGGCACTGTCGAAGACGATCACGCTCTCGCGGGATCGCTCCGAGGCACTGGAAAAGACGATCGCCGAGATCGACAAGAGCAACGAGACCCTGCGTGACGCCCTCGTGGATTCGGCAGCCAAGCGGCAGGAGCTCGAACGCCGGATCGCCGGCGGCGAAAGGAAGCTCGGCGATCTCCGCGTCAAGGAGGATGTGGTGCGGCGTTCGCTGCGCGCCCGTCGCGGCCTTTTGGCCGAGGTGCTCGCCGCTCTCCAGCGCATGGGCCGCAATCCGCCGCCGGCAATCCTCGTGACCCCGGAGGATGCGCTCGGCTCCGTACGCAGCGCCATTCTGCTCGGCGCCGTCGTTCCTGAGATACGCGAGCAGACCGACAGCCTCGTCGCCGACCTGAAGGCGCTCGCCGATATCCGCAGCGGTATCGCCAGGGAACGCGAGGAACTGACCGCGGCAATGACCGCCCGGCTCGAGGAAGAGCGGCGCATGTCGATGCTCGTTGCGGAAAAGGAAAAGCTGAGACAACGCAATGCGGCCGATCTGGCGGTCGAACAGCGTAAGGCCGAGGAACTCGCCCTGCAGGCGGGGAACCTCGAGGGCCTGATCTCATCGCTCGAAAACGAGATCTCCTCCGTGCGCGAAGCGGCCGCCGCCGCCCGCGCCGAGGAGGAGGAACGCCGCCGCATGAGCGCGGCCGAGCGCGAGGCTGCGCGGGAGCTCGCCCGGAGTGCCGTGCCTGACAAAAACCGCATTGCGCCGGCATATGTCTTTTCCGAGCTGCGGGAGCGGCTGGCTTATCCCGTTGCGGGTTCGCTTGTGCGCCGTTTTGGCGACGCGGACGGAACGGGGCATTCGCTGCAGGGGATCATGCTCGAGACCAATGCAGGCGCGCTGGTGACTACGCCGGCGGACGGGTGGATCGTCTATGCCGGGAGTTTCCGCAGCTACGGGCAGATGATCATTCTCAATGCCGGGGACGGGTATCATATCGTGCTCGCCGGCATGGAAAACGTCAGTGTCCGGCCGGGGCAATTCGTCGTGGCCGGGGAGCCGGTGGCGGCGATGGGTGCAAAAAGAGTGGCGAGTGCGGCGGCCTTGGCGCTGGAAACCGACAGGCCAACGCTTTACATTGAATTCAGAAAAGACGGGAAGCCGGTTGATTCCCGACCGTGGTGGACCGCAGCAGAGGTTGGAAGGGCGCGAAATGATACGTAGAGCTTCACTTGTCCTGGTCGGGGCGCTGATGGGCGCGACGGCGATGGGCGTCGTCTACTCGGCAACCATGCCGGCCGTGGCCGCAAATTCGTCGACATACCGCGAACTGGCGATCTTCGGCGACGTGTTCGAGCGCGTGCGCGCGCAATACGTGACGCCGCCGCAGGATGACAAGTTGATCGAGAACGCCATCAACGGCATGCTCTCGTCTCTAGACCCGCATTCGAGCTACATGAACTCGACCGACGCCGAAGATATGCGTACCCAGACGCGCGGCGAGTTCGGCGGCCTCGGCATCGAGGTCACCATGGAAGAAGATCTCGTCAAGGTGACGAGTCCGATCGACGACACGCCCGCCGCGCGCGCCGGTGTGCTCGCAGGCGATTTCATCGCGAAGATCGACGGTCAGGACGTCCGCGGCCTCAAGCTGGAGGAAGCGGTCGACAAGATGCGCGGCGCCGTCGGCACGCCGATCAAGCTGACGATCCTGCGCAAGGGAGCCGAAAAGCCGATCGAACTGACGATCGTACGCGACGTGATCGCGGTCCGCGCGGTGAAGGTCCGTGTCGAAGGGGATGTCGGCTATCTCAGGGTCATCTCGTTTACGGAAAAGACCTTCGAGGACCTGAAGAAGGGCATCGAGAAGATCCAGGCGGAAGTTCCCGCGGACAAGCTCAAGGGCTATGTCCTCGACCTGCGCCTCAATCCGGGCGGCCTGCTCGACCAGGCGATCAATGTCTCGGACGCGTTCCTCGAGCGTGGCGAGGTCGTTTCGACCCGCGGCCGCAATCCGGATGAAACCCGCCGCTTCAATGCGACCCCGGGCGACCTGGCCGGCGGCAAGCCTGTCGTCGTGCTCGTCAACGGCGGCTCGGCATCCGCGTCGGAAATCGTGGCCGGTGCTCTCCAGGACCTGAAGCGCGCCACCGTTCTCGGCACGCGCTCCTTCGGCAAGGGCTCGGTACAGACGATCATCCCGCTCGGCGACGCCGGAGCGCTGCGTCTGACGACGGCGCTCTATTACACGCCGTCCGGCAAGTCGATCCAGGGCACCGGCATCACGCCCGACATCAAGGTGGAGCAGCCGCTGCCGCCCGAGCTTCTGGGCAAGGTGGAAGCGCAGGGCGAATCCGATCTGCGCGGTCACATTCCGGGCCAGGAAGAGACCGAAGAGGGCTCCGGCTCGGTCGCCTACGTGCCGCCGGAAACCAAGGACGACATTCAGCTGAACTATGCGTTCGACCTGTTGCGTGGCAAGAAGACGGATCCGGCCTTCCCCGCCAACCCGGAACAGGCGCAGCTGAAGGAATAAGCCCTCACCTGCAGAGTTTCAGGTGAGAGGAATCAAGGAGGCGCCGGGCTGTTCAACCCGGCGCCTTTATATTATCCATCGGCATGCAGTCGCATGTGCGATGATTCTGGCCTCCTTCAAGCCATCGTCATGGCCAGCGGCGATTCGCGCCAGGATCGAAGCTCGACCGAGGCCCCGTTTGGCAACTGACCTCAACGCCCCGCTGGGCCAGAACCGCAAGGAGAGACCGGCACGCAAGCGCGATCTCCGTCGCGACCTGCGTCACTGCGGCCTCAGCCTGGGAGCCCTTGCGGTCATCGGGCTTTCCGCATGGAGCGCCCTTTCTCCCGGCCACCAGACCCGTTCGCCTGCAATGCCCGCAGCGACCGCGACCCTCGCTACCGAACCGGCGCCACCCTCGGAGGGCAAAAAAGCCAGGCCCGAGGCGCTCCACCGGAGCGGCGCTCTCGCCGGCGCGCATGTCGAGGCCGTTCTAACCGATGATGGCGCGACGGTCAGGAAATACACGCCCCGTGCGCGCGAAACCGGCGGCCCCGCGCTGATCGGTGTCGAGCCCACGCGAGGGCAGGACCCTCGCATGGCAGCCCTTCCAAATGAAAGCCTGCTGGAAGACCGCCCCGAAGGCCGCCTGCCGGTCATCGGCCCGGACGGGCTGAGGCCGATGGAGCAATATGCGCGCCCCTGGTCCGGCGCCCGCGGAACGCGGATCGCCATCGTCGTCGGCGGCCTCGGCCTCAGCCAGACGGGGACGCAGCGCGCCCTCCGCGCACTGCCGCCGGAAGTGACGCTTGCCTTCGCCGCGGCCGGAAACAGCCTGCAGCGCTGGATGCAGGAGGCGAGGCGTAACGGCCACGAGATCCTGCTGCAGGTGCCGATGGAACCGTTCGATTATCCGAACAACGATCCCGGCCCACACGCGCTGCGCGTTTCCTCCGATGCCGGGAAGAACCTTGCGGAACTGCATCGAAGCATGGGACAGATCACCAATTACACCGGCGTGATGAACTATCTCGGAGGCCGGTTTCTCTCCGATTCGGATGCGCTCGAGCCCGTCATGCGCGATCTCGGCAAGCGGGGCCTCCTGTTCCTGGACGACGGGACGTCGACGCAATCGCTCTCGGGCACGCTCGCCGGCGCCTTCGACGTGCCGCACGGTTTCGCCGATCTCGTGCTCGATGGCGAGCTCAGCCGCAATGCCATCCTGCGCAGACTCGACGAGCTGGAGCGCATCGCGCGGAGGAACGGCACCGCGATCGGGGTCGCTTCCGCCTTCGACGAAAGCGTGGCGGCCATTGCCGAATGGATCGAGGAAGCCGGCGGGCGGGGCATCGAGGTGGTCGGCGTGGCCGCACTCGTCAAAGATCCGAAACAAAACTGATTTAAGCGCAGTGGACCATCGAGTCATACGGCTCGCGGCAACATGCAAAGGAAGGACGATATGGGGAAGGATAAGGGGCGCGTCATGACGGCTGAGGATCTGCCCTATCGGCCATGTGTCGGCGTCATGGTTCTCAACCGGCAGGGACTCGTCTGGGCCGGGCACCGGCTCGCCGTCGGCAATTCCGAATATGACGGTTCGCCGCAGCTCTGGCAGATGCCGCAAGGGGGCATCGACGAGGGCGAGGACCCGCTCGCGGCCGCCTATCGCGAACTCTACGAGGAGACCGGCATCCGCTCGGTCTCGCTCCTGGCGGAGGCGCCGGATTGGATCAATTACGACCTCCCGTCGCATCTGATCGGGATCGGTCTCAAGGGCAAGTATCGCGGCCAGAGGCAACGCTGGTACGCCTTCCGCTTCGAGGGCGAGGAGAGCGAGATCGCCATCAACCCGCCGCCCGGCGGCCACGAGCCGGAATTCGACGCCTGGGAATGGAAGCCCATGGACGAACTTCCGGGTTTGATCGTGCCCTTCAAGCGCAAGGCCTATGAAGAGGTCGTCGCGGCATTTTCGCATCTGGTGCGATGAGCGAAAGGATACCGGAATAAGCCCCTCATCCGGCTGCCGCCACCTTCTCCCCGCTTGCGGGGAGAAGGACACGCGGCTCCGCTTTGCCCTGCATTCGACGGCGGAAGACGCCTGGCGTTTGCTGCCTGTCACCTTCGCCCCGCAAGCGGGGAGAAGGTGGCCGGCAGGCCGGATGAGGGGCTGATTTAATTCGCCGCCCTTGAGAAGGCTGGGATTTACTCGGCTTCGTCGGCGGAAGCGGCGTTGAGCTGGCCGTATTTTTCCTCACCGATCTTGCGGAGCAGATCGAGCTGCGTTTCGAGGAAGTCTATGTGACCCTCCTCGTCGGCGAGCAGTTCCTCGAAGAGCTTCATCGAGACGTAATCGCCGGCCGCGTGACAGATGTCGCGGGAGTTCTTATAGGCGGTGCGCGCGTCGTACTCGCCGGCAAGGTCGGCTTCCAGGACTTCCTTGACGTTCTGGCCGATGCGCAGCGGCGCGACCGTCTGCAGATTCGGATGGCCTTCGAGAAAGATGATGCGGGAGACGAGCTTGTCGGCGTGGTGCATTTCCTCGATCGATTCGGCGCGCTCCTTCTTGGCGAGCAGCGTGTACCCCCAATCTTCGAGAAGGCGGTAATGCAGCCAGTACTGGTTTACGGCACCGAGTTCGAGATAGAGCGCTTCGTTAAGCTGCTCGATGACCTTTGCGTCGCCTTTCAAGATCCGCCCTCCGGTTTTCTTCATGGAATTGTCTGAGGCGGTTCATGAAATCAAATATATCGGCGTCCGTCGAGTCGCGGCGGGCGTGATATTGCTCGGTGGTGCGGATGATGATGTCGACGACATTGGGAAAACAGCCGCAGCAACGGCCGCGTTTTTCCATCGCATGATAGACTTTCGCCGGCACGATCAACTGCCAACAGTCCTCGTCGAGGAGGCCGACGATCGTGTCCTCGATGTCTTTCTCGGTGATGAAGTTGCAACTGCAAACCAGCATTTCGTCGTGTCCATCATACGCAACGCTCTGATTTTGCGATAAAGCAAAAGAGGACATTTGCCGCAACTAAAAACTCTTCTCCATATGGTTGAGGGATGCATTAGAGCGATTCTAAACTTGATGGAAATCGTCGCATTTTCATTACATTAGGCGATTCTAAGGAGGGGATTTTTCCTCCATGACTTGTAATTCGGGCAACGGCGCCTGCGACATTTTTACACAGGTCGCCTTGGAGGCCTCAATCCCAAGGCCGGCTTCGCTGCGAGTAATGACGGGGCTCAATGAAAATTGCGCCCCTTCGGCATGACCTCCGCTACCTGGGCGGCCGCCTCGCCCTCCTGTGCTGCGCGAGCGGGCAGACCCAGGCGCAATTGCCGGAGTTTTTTCTTTTCGCGGGCGTCCGCGCTCGGCCGCAAGACCTCGTCCGCGCGGTCGTTGACGCCGAAACGCCGCGCCTCCCGGCGCAGCAGGCCAAGCATCGGCGTTATATCCTCCAGATGATCGGCGACCACGTGAATGACGCCGCTCTGGTTCTGCAAGCGGCCGCGGACTTTCACAAGCCGCGATCCCATGACCTGCCGCCGGTATTTCTGGAACGTCTTTTCCCAGACGATGATATTGGCGATGCCTGTTTCGTCCTCGATCGTCATGAAGATGACGCCATTGGCAGAGCCCGGCCGCTGCCTGACCAGTACAAGGCCCGCCACCGTCACCCATCTCCCCGTCGCGGTTGCCGCCAGATCCCGGCTGCGCAGGATACCCATTCGCGAAAAATCCTCCCGCATGAAGGACACGGGGTGCGCCTTCAGGGAGAGCGTCAGGGTGCGGTAGTCATGAATGACCTGTTCGCCTGCCGGCATTTCGGGAAGAGCGACCTTGGGCTCGATCTGCAGATCGTCGGAACCCGCCCCTTCGAAAAGCGGCAACCGCTCCACCGCCGACTGCTCGTCGAGCGCCTTTACCGCCCAAAGGGCCGCTCGCCGGTCGAGACCTACCGACCGGAAGGCATCGGCATCCGCAAGGCGCTCCAGAACGGCGCGGGAAAGCCCGGACCGAAGCCACAGGTCATGAACGGAGCGGTATCCCTCCCCCCGGCGCGCGACGAGCGCTTCCATATCCGTCTGCTTCAGGCCCTTGACCAACCGGAAGCCCAGCCGCACGGCCTTCCGGGTTTTGATCACCTCCCGCATGCTGGCGTGGCGCGGGTGGACAGCATTCTTGTCGAAGGAACCCTCGCCTTCGAGCAGGGCGTCCCAATCCGAATGGTTGATGTCGACCGGCAGCATTCTGACCCCGTGTTCGCGGGCATCGCGCACCAGTTGCGCCGGTGCATAGAAACCCATCGGCTGCGCGTTCAGGAGCGCGGCGCAGAAGATGTCCGGATAATAGGTCTTGAGCCAGGCCGAGGCATAGACGAGAGAGGCGAAGGAGGCAGCATGGCTTTCGGGGAAGCCATATTCGCCGAATCCTTTGATCTGGTTGAAGCAGCGCTCGGCGAATTCCCTCTCGTAGTTATTCGCAACCATGCCCTCCACCATCTTCCGCTCGAAAGTGTGGATCGTTCCGGTCCGCTTGAAGGTGGCCATGGCGCGGCGCAGGCGGTCGGCCTCGCTGGGTGAAAAACCGGCGGCGGTGATGGCGATCTGCATCGCCTGTTCCTGGAACAGCGGCACGCCCAGCGTCCTTTCAAGAACCGCCTTCAATTCCGGGCTGGGATACACGACCGCCTCGCCCCTGCGCTGGGCTTCGCGCCGTTTCAGATAGGGATGCACCATATTGCCCTGGATGGGACCGGGGCGAACGATCGCTACCTCGATCACCAGATCGTACATTTCGCGCGGCTGCAGGCGCGGCAGCATGCTCATCTGCGCCCGGCTTTCGATCTGGAAGACGCCGACCGTATCGGCGCGGCAGATCATGTCGTAAACCGCTTCGCGATGATCCTGGTAGATTTCGGCCAGCGTTATCGGCTTGCCGTAATGCGCCTCGAGCAGCTTGAAGCCCTTGGCAAGGCAGGTCAGCATGCCGAGCGCCAGCACGTCGACCTTCAGGATCTTCAGCTCGTCGAGATCGTCCTTGTCCCATTCGATCATGTAGCGGTCGGGCATGGCCGTGTTCATGATCGGCACGACCTCGTCGAGCCTGTCGCGGGTAATCACGAAGCCGCCCACATGCTGCGAGAGGTGGCGCGGAAAATTCATGAGCAGACTGGCATAGGCAAGCACGCGCCTGGTGAGAGGGTCCGCCGCATCGAGCCCCGCCCCTTTCGCCTGCTCCTCGGTGAAAGGCGAGGTGCCCCAGCCCCAGATCGAACTGACGAGAGCCGATTGAACGTCTTCCGAAAGGCCGAAGGCCTTGGCGACCTCGCGCCCGGCGGAGCGCGAGCGATAGCTGATCACCGCGGCGGTCAGGCCCGCATGCTCCTTGCCGTAAGTCCTGTAGATATACTGGATCACCTCTTCGCGCCGCTCGTGCTCGAAGTCGACATCGATATCGGGCGGCTCGTCGCGATCCTTCGACAGGAAACGGTCGAACAGCAGGGTGAATTTCTGCGGATCGACATCGGTGATGCCGAGGCAGAAGCAGACCGAGGAATTGGCCGCCGATCCCCGCCCCTGGCAGAGAATATTCACGCTGCGGGCAAATTTCACGAGCTTGTGGACGGTCAGGAAATAAGGCTCGTATTTCTTGTCGTGGATGAGTTCGAGCTCATAGTCTATCTGCCGCATCACCTTTTCCGGCACGCCTTCGCGATAGCGCTCGGCCGCACCTTCCGCGACGAGCCGCCGCAAGCTTTCGGCCGGCGTCTCGCCATCGGCGTTTTCATCCGGATATTGATGGCTGAGCTCGTCGAGGCTGAAGGTGAGCTCGCTGAAAAATTTCCGCGTATTGGCAAGCGCCTCGGGGTAGTCGCTGAAAAGCCTGGCCATTTCCCTTGGGCCCTTCAGGTGCCTTTCGGCATTCTTCTGCAGAAGGAAGCCGGCGCCGGCGATCGGCACATGCTCCCGGATGGCGGTGACGACATCCGCGAGCGGCCTGTAATGCGGATCGTGATAGAGCGCGTCATTGGTGGCGAGCAACCCGATGCCGGTCTTTCGGGCAACGGCTGCCAGGACGGCAAAATCATGCCGGTCGAAACCGTCATAATGCGGCGCCAGGCCGAGATAGAGCCGGTTGCCCGCATGCTCCTGCAATGTCCCGAGCAGCACCTCCAGGCTCTCCGCCTCCGGCCGTCCTTCGCTTTGCATGACGATCAGAAGAAGCTCCTCCTGCCATTCGAGCAAGTCGGCGAGATGGAGCGTGCAGTCGCCCTTTTTCGAGCGCAGGTTCCCGGCGCTGAGCAGGCGGCAGAGATGCCCCCAGCCCCGCCTGTTTTTCGGATAGGCGAGAATGTCCGGCGTGCCGTCGGCAAAAACCAGGCGGGCGCCCGGCTGGAAGGGGTAGCCCTCCACCTTCGCCTTGGCATGGGCCCTGACGACGCCGGCGACGCTGTTGCGGTCGGCAATGCCGAGACCGGCAAGCCCCGCCTTCTTGGCGAAGACGACCATCTCTTCGGCCGGCGCCGCCCCTTCGAGGAAGGAGAAATTCGTGCGCGCACCGAGCTCGCAGAAGACAGTATCCGCGCTCATGCGAAAACTCCGTGCATGAACCAGCGGGGTGAGGCGGTCTCCCTTCCGTAAAGGCCTTCGCGAAACAGCCAGAAGCGGCGGCCCTCCTGATCCTCTATCCGGAAATAATCGCGCGTCGGATGATTCTCCCCGTCGATCCACCATTCGGCGGCGATGCGCTCCGGCCCCTCGGCACGGGCGACGCGGTAGCGGGTCTTGCGCCAGTTGAAGCTTCGCGGGGCGCCCTCGGGCACTTCCGCCGTCGCCTCCACCGGTTCGGGATGCGCGAAAATCCGAAGCGGACGGTTTTCGGGGAAAGCCTTCTCTTCAGGGGCAGGCGGTCTCAGGACCGCCGCCACGTCCGTCACGGCGGCAAATCCGCCCGCCCGTTCCGGCAGATGGCTTTCGGCAAGGGTCGCCTGCATCAGACACCCGGGCCCGAAACGGGCGGAGACCTTGTCGACGAAGGCCGCGAGCGGCTGGCTTTCGTCGGGGGCGCCGGAAAAATCCTGCTGCGCCGGATCGAGCCTTTCGCTTCCGAGGACCGAAAGCCGGACGATTTCGAAACCATATCCGGCATCGAGATCGTCATGAACCGCCTGCAGCCGCTCGCGAAAGAGGGCGGCTATGCGGGCGGCATCGTTCAAGGGCACGGCCGCATGGGCTCGGACGCGGAATACCCGGCCGTCGACGCGGAACAGGAGGAGCTCGAAGAGCCGCCCGCCTTCGCCATGCCGCTCAAGCGAGGAGCGGACATCCCTGGCGAGGTGACGGGTCAGTTCGAGAATGTATTCCTCGTCCTGCACCGGCTCGGCGAGCCGGCGCTCGGCGGAGAAGCTCGGCACGGGCAGCCGGGGTGAAAGCGGCTCGTCCTCGAAGCCTCTCGCCTGATCGAGTCTGAGGAGAAGGGAGGAGCCGAAGCGGCGGGCGAGCGGCGCCCGCGGCGCTTCGAGAAGATCGCCGATCTGTTTCAGCCCGACCCGTTCGAGTGCGGCCGCGGTGTCCGCCGGCAGTCGCAGCGCGGCGACCGGCAAGGGTGCAAGCACCGGGTCCCCGTCCTCGGGCGCAATGACGTCGGCATCGCCGTAACGGGCGACAGCCCAGGAAAGCCCGGCTGCGGAGGAGACGGTCGCCCGCGCCTCGACGCCGAGAGAGAAAAGACGCGACAGGACATCGCTGACGAGCGCCTTCTCGCCGCCTTGAAGATGGGCGCAGCCGGTGATGTCGAGAAACAGGCCATCCGTGCCGTCGAGTGCCACGAGCGGCGTATAGCGGTCGCACCAGTCGGCAAGTGCCTCCAGAAAGGCCTGGTCGGCGGCCGGATCGGCGGCAATCACGTCGAGCGAGGGACACATGGCGCGGGCTTCCGCCGCCCCCTGGCCGCGCTTCAGGCCGATACGCTCTGCAAAAGTATCGAGCGCAACGAGCCGCATGGCATTGTCGATCTTGGCGGCGAAGACGACGGGCGGATGGTCAGGACGCCCGCGCGAAAGCCAGGAGGCGCCCCATCGGTTGCGCGCGACGCGATCGGCCGGCAGATGCGGAAAGTGGATCGACAGGATCCGTTGGCTCATCGTTTGTCTGAAGAGCGGCGCTCCGGCGTTCATCGAGTGAGTAGAAGCGGCGGTCATGGGCGTTCCATTCGAGAAAGATGTCGTCAGAGGCTTGGCGCCTGCTTTTTTCGACAAGGAGGTGAAAGGCGGAATGGCCGATGCTGCCGCAAAGCACCGAACCATCGGGAAGAGGACGTTCGCCGGCCGGTGCCGGCTTGACCTGGATCCGGAAGAAGGCGCTGCTCGCCTCCTCCTCGCCCGCCTGACGCAAGACGAGAAGAGGCACGCCGCCCGCCCGGGCTCTCACATGCAGACGCCGGCTCTCGCTCAGGGCGAGACAGGCAGGGTTGCCGCGGATTTCCAGAACGACCACGGCGAAGACCGGTACCGAAAGCGCCGTTTCGGCGATCCACAGCGCATCCTTCACCGTGCGTGCCGAAACGAAGAGGAAGCGCTCGGCGTCGAGTCCATAGGCCTTGAGGCCCGGCGCATAAGGCTGACCCGCCTCACAGGCAGCAAGCGTCTGGCTGATCCAAAGGACCGGGGCCAGACGGCCATTCTCCTTCTTCTGCCGCTGATAGAGCACCGCAAGCGCCGCCACGAAGCCGGCGGCCGCGCCCGCATCCCGGGTCTCGGCATTGCGGACTTCCATCATGCCCTCGAGCGGCAACCCGCCCTGGAGGGTCTCATCGAATTGCGGGACGCCGAGCGGCAGGACCTTGCGGCGGGGCGCCTCCTCCTTGTCGCGGCGAAAGCCGGCGGGATCGGCCGCCTTGGCCGACCGGACGCATCCCGGCACCCCGCGATCTTCAATCCGCGCAATGGTCTCGCGAAGGGAAAGAACGGTTTGCCGTTGCACGGCGTTTCCGGCCATGACGGTCAGCTCCATCTGCATGTTCATGTTATGTTCTTATGGATTCCAGAGCTGCCCTCAAGAGTCAACAACCAATATTGAGAATATATTCCTCCTTCTTTCCGGGGTAGAATTCATCACTCGAAAAACAAAGGCAAAATCGCTATATGAGGGGCAACAAGGAGTGCCCATGGCCCGCATTGACCAAACCGACGATTGGCGGGAACGCCACGCACCGTCGCTTACCGTATTCGAACAGCTCGCGTTTGAAGCCTACAGCCATCTGCCTGAGGAATTCCGCAAGCTGACGACGGATCTCACGATCGAAATCGCCGACTTTCCAAGCGACGATGTCTTCGAAGACATGGCGCTCGAAACGCCGTTCGACCTGCTGGGCCTGTTCGAAGGCCGCGGCCTCGGCGAACGCTTCACCATGGAAACCGGGGAGTTCCCGAACCGCATCACCCTTTACCGCCGCCCGATCATCGATTACTGGGCCGAAAACGAGGAAACGCTCGGCGATATCATCACCCATGTGCTGATCCACGAGATCGGCCACCATTTCGGCCTGTCGGACGACGATATGGAGCGGATCGAGGAAAGCGTGGAACACGTGGGCGGCTGAGGCCTGCCGAGATTCGGGATACCCGCCGCCGCTTGTTTAATCTCCTCCTTCCTGTGCTTGTCACAGGAATCCAGCCAGACCAAGTCCTTGGGCTGAAAGAACGCTTCCCGCGCCGCAGACGCGGCGCTGCTGGATCCCTGTGACGAGCACAGGGATGAGGGTAGAGAGAGGTGCGATGCCTCGGCGCGTTTCATTGCGTCACAGGTTGAACATTCCCTCGCATATTCCCAAGCGCAAGTTGTAGGAGCCGCACATCCCCGGTCCCTCATTCCTGTGCTCGTCACAGGAATCCAGCCAGACCAAGTCCTTGGGCTGAAAGAACGCTTCCCGCGCCGCAGACGCGGCGCTGCTCTCATCCCTGTGACGAGCACAGGGATGAGGGGAGGAGAGGTTGCAGTCCCTACTGCTCCGACAGCTTCATGTCGGGATGATAATCCTTCCCCTCCACTTCCTTCACCACCGCCTGTCCGCATTGCATATGCTGGGTGTCGGCATTGAAGGCGTAGGTCGGCGGACCGTGCAGCGTCCACCCCTGGTTCAATGCCGCCGTCACCTTGTGGCAGAAGGAGGCATCGTCGGGGCCGGTGAGAAAGCGATAAAGTTTCAAGAGTTTGCCTTTCGTTTTTCGATGATGTCCGCCTTGGCGGCGATCCTCATCGCCTGTTCGAGATGGAGGCGCTCGACCATCCGCCCATGAAGGTTGATGACGCCCTTTCCGGCATTGTCCGGCAAGGCAAAGGCCTCGATGATCGCGCGCGCCTCCTCGACCGCAGCCTCGTCCAGGCCGAAATGCCGATTGGCCGCATCGATCTGCGCCGGATGGATCAGCATCTTGCCGTCATAACCCATGTCGCGCCCTTGCCGGCACTCCGCCTCGAAGCCTTCCGGATCGCGGAAATCGTTGAAGACCGCGTCGATGACGTCGAGCCCGCTGCCGCGCGCGGCAAGAAGAATCTGCATCAGCCACGGAACGAGATAGGTCCGGCCCGGAAAGGCGGGCACGCCCGTCTCCTTGCGAAGATCGTTCAGCCCGACGACGAAGCAGTCCAGCCGGCCGCCGGAGGTGCGGCCGGTCTCGGCGATCGCCGGCCCGTTCACGACCCCGCGCGGCGTCTCGATCATCGCCCAGAGCCTCAGCTCATCCGGCGCGTCCCTTTCCGCAAGCCAATCGAGCGCGCCCTGAATATCGGCGGGGCTTTCGACCTTGGGCAGGAGGATAGCATCGGGCCGCGCGGCAAGAGCCGCTGCGAGATCGGCCTCGCCGAAGCCGGAGCCCGCCGCATTGACGCGGATGACCGTTTCGCCCTGCGGCCGGTTGCCGGCAAGATGCCGGACGAGCGCATCGCGCGCCGCAGCCTTGCGGTCCGGCAAGACGGAATCCTCGAGGTCGAAGATCACGGCGTCCGCAGCCAATTCACGAGCCTTGGCGAGCGCGCGCTGATTGTCGGCCGGAACCGAAAGCACCGAGCGGCGCAGCCGCACGGGATGGTGGTCGATCGCTCTCATGCCGTTCCCTGTCATGCCGTTCGTTGTGCCTGCCTTTCAACCTTTGCGCAAGACGAGACGGGCGGCCCCTCTTGCAAGCGGCGTGGCCAGCACCCACATGCCGAGCAGAAAGGTGACAATCATGCAAAGCATCCGCTCTGTTCTCTTCACGGCCGCCGCCATCACCATCACGCTGGTGGCCTTCGTGTTCACCGCCTCGCTCGCCCTGGCGCTCGCTGGGATCGCCGCCATTATTGCCGTCGGCAGCGCGATCGCCGCCAAGCTCAACGGACGGCCCGTGCATGTTCGAGCGGGGGCACGCGCCAATCCGGGAAGCACTCAGCGCGAGATGCGGGTGTGGAACGACGGGCGCGGGACGATCATCGATCTTTAGAATCGGATTGCCGGAAGCGGGAGAAGCGGTTTCCGCCCGCATCCCGCTTCATGAAAGCAGATTCTCCTTCATTTCGGCGCAAAACTGATCTAAACGCTTCTCGAACATTTCCGCTGAAATCGAAGGCCAAGTCATGGACAAGTTCGTCAAGCTCACCGGCGTTGCCGCTCCCCTGCCCGTCGTCAACATCGACACGGACATGATCATTCCGAAGGATTACCTGAAGACGATCAAGCGCACCGGTCTCGGCACCGGGCTTTTCGCCGAGGCGCGCTACAACGAGGACGGCACCCCCAACCCGGACTTCGTCCTCAACAAGCCTGCCTATCAGAACGCCAAGATTCTCGTCGCCGGCGACAATTTCGGCTGCGGCTCCTCGCGCGAGCATGCACCTTGGGCGCTCCTCGATTTCGGCATCCGCTGCGTCATCTCGACCTCCTTCGCCGACATCTTCTACAACAACTGTTTCAAGAACGGCATCCTGCCCATCGTCGTTAGCCAGGAAGACCTCGACAAGCTGATGGATGACGCCAGCCGCGGCTCCAATGCCATTCTCACGGTCGATCTCGAAGCGCAGGAGATCACCGGTCCGGACGGCGGCTCGATCAAGTTCGAGGTCGATGCCTTCAAGCGCCACTGCCTGCTGAACGGCCTCGACGATATCGGCCTCACGCTCGAAAAAGGCCGCTCCATCGACAATTACGAGAAGGCGACCGCCGCTTCCCGCCCCTGGGCATGAGCTGTCGGATGACGCGCAAGCTCATCTCGTCCGGTTCGCCCTTCGAAAAGACGGCAGGTTATTCGCGTGCCGTCGCGAAGGGCGACTGGTGCTTCGTCTCCGGCACGACCGGCTACGACTACGCCACCATGACCATGCCGGAAACGGTGGAGGAACAGGCCCGCAACTGCCTGAAGACGATCGAAGGCGCCCTGAAGGAAGCCGGCTTCTCGCTGTCGGACGTCGTTCGCAACCACTACTACGTCACCGATGCCAGCTTTGCCGACCGCGTATTCCCGATCTTCGGCGAGACCTTCGGCGAGATCCGCCCGGCCGCGACGATGATCGTCTGCGACCTCATCCGCCCGGAAATGCTGATCGAGATCGAGGTTACGGCATTTCGGGGATAGGGCCGCCCCGACGCCGGCGAATCCTTTTTCATTGACCGCGCGGCCCTCCTCGCGCTATCTACGATCCGTGGTGATTTGGCCGGCCGGCTTGCAGCCACGTTAAAGAAGTCGCTAAAGGGCCGAGGGAACAATGGATTTCCGAGGACCGGTCGCGATCGTTTCGCCGCCGGTTTTTTTGTATTGATCGAGTGGACGCCCATGCCCATCAAGATACCCGATACGCTGCCCGCCTTCGAAACTCTCGTTCACGAGGGTGTGCGGCTGATGACCGAGACCGAGGCGGTCCGCCAGGACATCCGGCCGCTGCAGATCGGGCTCTTGAACCTGATGCCCAACAAGATCAAGACCGAGATCCAGATGGCGCGGCTGATCGGCGCCACGCCGCTTCAGGTCGAATTGACGCTGGTCCGCGTCAACGGCCACCGGCCGAAGAACACGCCCGAAGAACATCTGCTCGCCTTTTACGAGACCTTCGAGGAAGTGGAGGCCCGTAAGTTCGATGGCTTCATCATCACCGGCGCGCCGATCGAGACGCTCGAATACGAAGAGGTCACCTACTGGAAGGAGCTGCAGCGCATCTTCGATTGGACGACGACCAACGTCCATTCGACGCTGAACGTCTGCTGGGGCGGGATGGCTGCGATCTACCATTTCCACGGTGTTCCGAAATATCCGCTGAAGGAAAAAGCCTTCGGCGTCTACCGCCACCAGAACTTGCAGCCCTCTTCGGTCTATCTGAACGGCTTTTCCGACGATTTCGCCGTGCCCGTTTCGCGCTGGACCGAGGTGCGCCGCGCCGATATCGACCGGGTGCCGGATCTCGAAATCCTGATGGAATCAAAGGAAGTGGGCGTCTGCCTCGTGCACGAGAAGAAAGGCAACCGGCTCTACATGTTCAATCACGTCGAATATGATTCGACGTCCCTGTCGGAGGAATATTTCCGCGACGTCGATGCCGGCGTGCCGATCAAGCTGCCGCACGACTATTTCCCGCACAATGACTCCGCACTTCCGCCGCAGAACCGCTGGCGAAGCCATGCACATCTCTTCTTCGGCAACTGGATCAACGAGATTTACCAGACGACGCCCTACGAGCTGGCGAAGATCGGAACCGAAGCGCGTTGACGTAAAAAGTATGACTTTCCGGTTGCCGCCTCGGCGGAAATGCAGCAGGTTGACGCCGACTCGCGGAAATGGGGAGATGCATGGGAACAGACACGGAAATCTTCGGGCACCTGCCCTCCGGCGAGCCCGTACAGCGCGTGACGCTTCAGGGCGGCGGGCTGACGGCGTCGGTGATCACATGGGGCTCGGTCATCCAGGATCTTCGGCTCGAAGGACATGCAGCCCCGCTCGTGCTCGGCTTCGAGGATTTCGAAAGCTATCCGGTCCATTCCTCCTATTTCGGGGCCACGCCCGGGCGCAACGCCAACCGCATCGGCGGTGGCCGCTTCGTGCTCGAAGGCAAGGCCTATCAACTCGAGCTCAATGAGAAGGGCGCCACGCATCTCCACGGCGGCAGCGACAATATCGCCAAGCGCAACTGGTCGATCCTCAGGCGGGCCGAAGACAGCGTAACGCTCGAGATCACCGATCCGGACGGCCGCGCCGGCTACCCGGGCAATTGCACGATCACCTGCACCTATACGCTGAAACCGGGCGGCGCGCTCAACGTCGTCTACGAAACTGAGACCGACGCGCCGACCCTCGCCAATGTCTGCCAGCACAGCTATTTCAACCTCGACGGCGGCGCGGACGCATTCGGCCACGACATCATGATTGCGGCAGACCACTACCTGCCCACCGATGAACGGCAGATTCCGACGGGCGAGATCCGCCCCGTCGCCGGCACCGCCTTCGATCTTCGCGAAATGACCCCGCTGAGAAGGCAGCTGGACGGCGACGGAATCGCTTACGACCACAACTTCTGCCTCTCGCCGGAACGGACGCAGAAACGCTCCGTGGCGCTCGTACGCAGCATCAATTCCGGTGTGTCGCTGGAAGTGCTGACGACGGAGCCCGGCGTGCAGCTCTATACCGGAGAAAAGCTCGACGTACCGGTTCCCGGCCTCGACGGCCGCCGTTACGGCCCCTTCGCCGGCCTCTGCCTGGAAACCCAGATCTGGCCCGATGCGGTGAACCACGAAGGTTTCCCGAAGGCGGTGCTGAGACCCGGCGAAACGCTCCGGCAGGAAACGGATTACGTTTTTACGAAAAGCTGAGGCAGGGCAGGCCGTTAGAGCACTTTCAGTTTCACCGTTTCATCGAACAGTGAAACGCTTCCTGTCGCTCCCATCCGACCCGATAACCGCCATCCACCGGCAGCGTGAGACCGGTGACGAATTCGGCTGCGGCGAGAAAAGAAGAGAGCCCCAGCGTTTCAGCGTCAGAATCGGACTTGACAACCCCCGGCGACGTTACGTTATTACATTCAAGAAGACGAAATGTAATAACGTATCCACGAAGCCGGAGCATTGCCTCCGGCCGTCCATGCGACAGTGAGGTTCTCGTCAATGCCCGATCAGCTTGTCCCCACCCCCGTCACCGTCCTCACCGGCTATCTCGGAGCAGGAAAGACCACGCTTCTCAACCGCATCCTTTCCGAGCCGCATGGCAAGAAATTCGCGGTCATCGTCAACGAGTTCGGCGAGGTCGGCATCGATAACGATCTCATCGTCGATGCCGACGAGGAGGTGTTCGAAATGAACAATGGCTGCATCTGCTGCACGGTGCGCGGGGACCTGATCCGCATCATCGAGGCGCTGATGCGCAGGCGCGAGCGGTTCGACGGCATTCTGATAGAGACGACGGGCCTCGCCGACCCCGCGCCGGTCGCCCAGACTTTCTTCGTCGACGAGGATGTCCGCTCCAAGACACGGCTCGACTCCATCATCACCGTTGTCGATGCCAGGCACCTTCTCGGCGAGATCGACCGCGCACATGAAGCGCAGGAGCAATTGGCCTTCGCCGACACGATCATCCTCAACAAGACCGATCTCGTATCGCCCCAAGGGCTGCAGGCCGTGGAGGATCGCATCCGCCGCATCAACCCGACGGCCGGCATCCTGAGGACGCAGCGCTGCAATCTCGAAATCGCCAGCCTGCTCGATCGCAATGCCTTCGATCTCGACCGCATTCTCGAGGTCGAGCCCGACTTTCTCGAAGCGGACCACGGTCATGAGCATGACGACCATGTCACGAGTTTCTCTCTGGTCGAACGCCGACCCGTCGACCCGGAAAAATTCTTCCGCTGGCTCCAGACGACCGCCCGGGCCTTCGGCACGGACATGCTGCGGATGAAGGGCATCATCGCCTTTGCCGGCGACACCGACCGCTATGTCGTCCAAGGCGTCCACATGCTGGTGGAAGGCGACCACCAGCGCCCCTGGAAGGAGGGCGAAGAGCGCGTCTCGCGCCTGGTCTTCGTCGGCCGCAACCTTCCGAAGGACATCATCGCCGACGGCTTCATGGCATGCTGCGCGAGCTCGGCCGACGTCGGATAGGCGTCAGCTTAGCACGATGCCGCCGTCGACATTCAGCGTCTGGCCGGTCACGAAAGCCGCATCGTCCGAAGCAAAGAAGGCCACCGCACCGACAACATCCTCGGGATCGCCGATGCGACGCATGGCGGTTTTGTCCTGCCACGTCCTCCTGACCGCGGGATCGTCGAGATTGACCCGCCCCATATCGGTGAGAATGATCCCGGGGCACACGCAGTTGGCGGTGATCCCGTCGGCACCCACTTCCTGTGCCAGCACGCGCGCCACGGAAAAACGCCGCTTCGCTCCCGCTGTAGCAACGCGGCGCCAACGAAAATGCCCGAAGGGCTCATCAATCTGCTGAATTGTCCGAGGAATTTGGAGCGGGTGAGGCGATTCGAACGCCCGACCCCAACCTTGGCAAGGTTGTGCTCTACCCCTGAGCTACACCCGCTCATAAGACCCAGGCCCGGGGGTAGTCGATGGACCAGGGGTGTCGCCCGTCTTGCGGCGACGGGCGCTATATGGCCCAAGCCCTTTTCAAATGCAACAGGGAAATGACGCGAATGCCAAGAATTTTTTCGCGAGCGCGTTCGAAGACCGGGAACGCCGCGTTTCCGGCCGCGCTGCGCCGCGCATGAGATTGCGGAACCTCTCGCTCCTCTTTAAAGCAGGCCGAGAGAAAATCGCGACGGCAGGAAGGATGGAGCATGAGCAAGGCTGAGCCGAAGACTGCGGAAGACCTCTTCCGCTTTCTCGACGAACTCGGGATCGAACACAGGACGAAGCGGCACGCGCCGGTCTTCACGGTCGCCGAATCGGTGGCGCTGCGCGATGAAATCCCCGGCGGACATACAAAAAACCTGTTCCTGAAGGACAAAAAGGACAATTATTTCCTTCTGACCGTCGAGGAACACGCGACGGTGGACCTGAAGACCGTTCATCAGATCATCGGCGCTGCAAGCAAGGTCTCCTTCGGCAAGCCGGAGAAGCTGATGGAATATCTGGGCGTGATACCGGGCGCCGTCACCGCCTTCGGCGCGATCAACGACACCGAGGGCAAGGTGAAGATCATTCTCGACGAGACTCTGATGGCGTTCGAGACGGTCAACTGCCATCCGCTCTCCAACGACCAGACGACCTCGATCGCGTCGAAGGACATGCTGCGCTTCATGGAGGCAACCGGGCACGAGCCGCTTGTCTTGAAAGTGACGGCCTGACATACGATCTTTGGCGCGAATGCATGAAGCCGGACGCCCAAGTCCGCGAGGAGAGAAGAATGAGCGGTAGCGACAATCCCTATCAAGGTTCCTTCGGCACCCAGATGACGGGCTCGGCCTCCTTCGGCGGACAGCCGGCAAGCACTTCGAGCGCCCCGAACGGCCCGATCCCGGACGACCTGATCAGGGAGACGACAACCGCCGCCTTTACCCGGGATGTGCTCGAGGCATCGCGCCAGCAGCCGGTGCTCGTCGATTTCTGGGCGCCCTGGTGCGGGCCCTGCAAACAACTGACCCCCATCATCGAGAAGGTGGTGAGGGAAGCCGCCGGCCGGGTGAAGCTCGTCAAGATGAACATCGACGACCATCCATCGATCGCCGGCCAGCTCGGCATTCAGTCCATTCCCGCGGTGATCGCCTTCATCGACGGGCGCCCGGTCGATGGTTTCATGGGCGCCGTGCCCGAAAGCCAGATCAAAGAGTTCATCGATCGGATTGCCGGTCCGGCCGCAGACGACGGCAAGGCAGAGATCGAGAGCGTGCTTGCCGACGCCAAGGCGCTGATCGATGCAGGCGATGCGCAGAACGCCGCCGGACTCTATGGTGCCGTTCTCCAGGCCGACCCGGAAAACGCCGCGGCTGTCGCCGGCATGATCGAATGCATGATTGCGCTCGGGCAGGTCGCCGAGGCGCGCCAGGCGCTTTCGGGCCTGCCGGAAGCACTCGCCGCAGAAGCGGCCGTCGCCGCGGTCTCGAAAAAGCTCGACCAGATCGAGGAGGCCCGCAAGCTCGGCGACCCGGCCGCGCTGGAGCGCCAGCTCGCGCTCGATCCGGACGACCACGCGGCACGGCTCAAGCTCGCCAAGCTCCGCAATGTCGAGGGCGACCGCACCGCCGCCGCCGAACATCTTCTGACGATCATGAAGCGCGACCGCAGCTTCGAGGACGACGGCGCCCGGCGCGAACTGCTGTCGTTCTTCGAGGTATGGGGACCGAAGGATCCGGCAACGATCGCCGCGCGGCGCAAGCTGTCGTCGATTCTCTTTTCGTAAGCGGCCTCCGCGTCGAAATTTTCAGCTCCGCCCGATCGATTCCGGTGTATTTCTCCCTTGAGATTTCGAAGGGCCGCACCATTTTTTGGTCCTACGGCACCGCGCCTCGATGAGGCGCGGCCGCTATCTGCAGGGTCTGTCGGAATGCATGTCGGAAATGCGCGCTATCTCGGTCCGAAGGACTTACCGGAGATTCTTCCGGTGTTTCCCTTGACGGGCGCGCTGCTGCTTCCCGGCGCACAGCTTCCGCTCAACATCTTCGAGCCGCGCTATCTTGCCATGTTCGACGATGCGCTCGCCGGCAACCGGCTGATCGGCATCGTTCAGCCCTCCTTCGCGGAAGGCCGCAACGAGATCGACGCCTCGTCGGTGCCCGCTCTTTGCCAGGTGGGCTGCATCGGCCGGATCACCTCTTTCGCCGAGACCGGCGACGGCCGCTACATCACCTCTCTCACCGGTGTGTGCCGCTTCCGGCTCTTCGCAGAGGTGGCCGGCTGTCGCGGCTACCGCCGGTTCCGCATCGGCCCCTTCGGGAGCGATCTCGAAAATCCGGACGACGAGAGCCTCGTCGACCGGGAGGCGCTTCTCGCAGCCTTTCGGGCCTATCTCGACGCCAACAAGCTCGAAGCCGACTGGGAAAGCGTGGAACGCGCAAGCAACCGAACCCTCGTCAACTCCATGGCAATGATGTCGCCCTATGGACCGGCGGAAAAACAGGCGTTGCTGGAGGCCCCCGACCTGAAGACGCGGGCCGAAACGCTGATCGCCATCACCGAGATCGTGCTCGCCCGCAACTTCGGCGACCTCGACAATATTCTGCAATGAAACGAGCGATGGACATCAACGCCAGCAAGGTCGATCCGAAACTCCTGGAACTGCTCGTCTGCCCTCTGACCAAGGGCCGCCTCAGCTACGATCCGGAAGCCAACGAACTGGTGTCCGAAAAGGCCCGCCTCGCCTATCCGATCCGCGACGGCGTGCCGATCATGCTGGTTTCCGAGGCGCGCAAGATCGAGGATTGAAGACCGATGTTCGGCGGTCAGCCTGCCTGATCTGCCGTGTGGTCTGCCTCTCTCCTCGGGTTTGACCCGAAACTGGCCTTTCCCCGGGCCGACACAGGCGCAAACGGTTGCGTTCAAATCGGCTCGCCGGCGAGCAGCCGCGGATCGGCTCTGCCGGGAGTGCCCGCCGCCTGGCGGATGAAGAACTTCTTGAGCGACGGCAGGCGATCGACGAGGCCGAGGCCGAGATCGCGCACGACCCGCACGGGCATGATGTCGTTGGAGAAGAGCCGGTTGAGGACATCGGTCGTAACGCCCATCCGGAAGGTATCGAAGCGTCGCCACGTCTGGTAGCGCTCCAGAACCGCGAGCGAGCCGATATCGAGGCCCAGGCGATCCGCCTCGACGATCGTTTCGGCGAGGGCCGCGACATCCTTGAAGCCGAGATTGAGTCCCTGGCCGGAAATCGGGTGGATGCCGTGCGCGGCATCCCCGGCGAGCGCGAAACGCGGCGCGACGAAGTCGCGGGCAAGCGTGAGGCCGAGCGGGAAGGCACGCCGGCCGCCGACCACCTTGAGACGGCCGAGCTTATGGCCGAAACGGCGCTCCAGTTCCTCCTCGAAGATGAAATCGTCCTCCTTCACCAGACGCTCGGCATCATAGGTGCTCTCGGTCCAGACGAGCGAGGAGCGGTTATTCTTGAGCGGCAGCGTCGCGAAGGGACCGGCAGGCAGGAAATGCTCCTCCGCCGTCCCGCCATGCGGGCGCTCGTGCTCGACGGTGGTGACGATGCCCGACTGGCCGTAATCGAACTCCACGACCTTGATGCCCGCCGCCTCGCGCAGCCTCGAACGAACGCCGTCGCAGGCGACCAGCAGCCGCGCCTCGATCGTCTCGCCGCCCGCCAGAGTGACGGCGACGGAATGATCTCCGCTCCGGAAACTCTCCACCACGGTCGACTGCCGGATCGGGGCGCCAAGTTCGTCGCAGGCGCGGCGCAGCGCACCGACGAGCGCCGTATTCGGCACCATATGGGCGAAGGGGCGGCCGTCGCTGCCATTGTCCTCGCCCTCGCCCCCGCCTTCGCCCACGCCCTCGAATGTAAGGAATACCGGTCGGACCGGATCGGCCGTCTTCGAATCGGTGATCACCATCCTGCGGATCGGCTCGGCCTCGGGCGCGATCGCCTGCCAGACGCCCAGGACGTCGAGCATCCGCTCGGCAGCGGCGGCGACGGCCGATGCCCGTTCATCCTTCTTCCACACGCCTTCCGGCGCGGCATCGACGACCATGACATCGAGATGGGGGGCCGCCTTTTTCAGCGATACGGCAAGCGAGAGGCCGACATAGCCGCCCCCGGCAATCAGAACGTCGATCATCCGTCTCGTCTCCCGTCGCACTTGAAGCATCATCTCGTGCCTATATAGATCAATGCCAACGCCGTTCCTACCATCGGAGACCGCCGAAAATGTCGCGCCCTACCGAGACCGCCACGCCCATGGATGCGCTCCTTGCAATACTCGACCTCGAGAGGCTCGAGGAAAACCTGTTCCGGGGCTTGAGCCCGCAGGTCGGCTGGCAGCGGGTCTTCGGCGGCCAGGTGATCGGCCAGGCGCTGGTCGCCGCCCAGCGCACGGTCGACGGGGGCCGCTACGTTCACTCGCTGCACGCCTATTTCATGCGTCCGGGCGACCCTTCCGTTCCGATCATCTACGAGGTCGACCGGATCCGCGACGGCTCGAGCTTCGCGACGCGGCGCGTGGTGGCGATCCAGCACGGCAAGGCCATCTTCGCCATGTCCGCCTCCTTCCAGTACGACGAGGATGGATTCGAGCACCAGTTCGACATGCCGGAAGTGCCGATGCCGGAGACGCTGCCGGGCGAGCAGGAACTCAAGGAGAAGTTTCTCGTCCACGCGCCGGAGGCGATCCGCCGCTATTGGGAGCGGCCGCGGCCGATCGAAATCCGGCCCGTCTCGCTCGAACACTATTTCTCGCGGGCGAAGGCGTCACCCAAGCAGGACGTATGGGTGAAGGCGGTCGGGACGGTGCCTGACGAGCGCCATCTCCAGGCCGCGGTCCTCGCCTATCTTTCCGACATGACGCTCCTCGACACGTCGCTTTACGCACACGGCACATCGGTCTTCGACCGCAGCCTCCAGGTCGCCAGCCTCGACCACGCCATGTGGTTCCACCGGCCCTCGAAAATGGACGATTGGCTGCTCTATACCCAGGACAGCCCCAGCGCGCATGGTGCCCGCGGAATGACCCGCGGCAGTCTTTTCGACCGCTCCGGCGTTCTGATCGCCTCTGTCGCGCAGGAAGGATTGATCCGCAAAAAGGCAATTGCGTAATTTTTTGCCATTTTTCCGATTCTGCTCATATTTTAATCATTCCGACTGGCCTATTTTCAACGTTCCGCGGCAGCCCCCTCGCCGAACGTGTTTTTTCCATTAGATTTCAGTGGTTTGTTCTGCCTCATCGAATCTGGCACGCCCCTTGAATGTAGCTATCCGGTTGCCAGCGCGTCAGGCGCTCAAGCAGCAAGGAGAGACGGCCTCCGCTGGAGGCAGACAAGGATGGGAACTCGATGAAAATTGTGATGGCCATTATCAAGCCGTTCAAGCTCGATGAGGTTCGCGAAGCCCTCACTGCCGTTGGCATCCAGGGTTTGACCGTGACCGAAGTGAAGGGCTACGGCCGCCAGAAGGGGCACACCGAGATTTACCGCGGCACCGAATATGCCGTGAGCTTTCTGCCTAAGCTGAAGGTCGAGATCGCGGTCGCGACGGAGATCGTCGACAAGGCCGTCGAAGCCATCGCTTCGGCCGCCAAGACCGGCCAGATCGGCGACGGCAAGATCTTCGTCTACTCGATTGACCATGCCGTGCGCATCCGCACCGGCGAGACCGACTCAGAAGCGTTGTAAACCACGCCGTTCAGGGAGCTATTTTCGATGTCGTCATTCACCCTTTCCACCTCTCTTCGACGCGTGGGAGCGACTGCTGCCGCGATGCTCGCGCCGGTCGTCGCGTTTGCCCAGGAAGCGGCGCCCGCCGCGGCCGCAACGCCGGTGCCGGACAAGGCCGATACCACCTTCATGTTCCTTTCGACCCTTCTCGTCCTGTTCATGCTGATTCCGGGCCTCGCCCTATTCTACGGCGGCCTCGTGCGCGCCAAGAACATGCTGTCGGTGCTGATGCAGTGCACGGTCATCGGCGCCGTCATGATGATCGTCTGGGTCGTCTACGGTTATTCATTTGCCTTCGGCGGCTCGACGAGCGCCTATTTCGGCGGCTTCGCCAAGCTCTTCCTCGCGGGCGTGACCGTCGACAGCACCGCGGCGACCTTCTCCGACGGCGTCGTCATTCCGGAATATCTTTTCATGCTCTTCCAGATGACCTTCGCCGCGATCACCCCGGCGCTCATCGTCGGCGCCTTTGCCGAGCGCATCAAGTTCTCGGCCGCGATCCTCTTCGCCATCCTTTGGGCGACATTCGTCTATTTCCCGATTGCGCACATGGTCTGGGACGCCAACGGCCTGCTCTTCGGCATGGGCGCGCTCGATTTCGCCGGCGGCACCGTAGTCCACATCAATGCCGGCGTTGCCGGCCTCGTCGGTGCATTCATGGTCGGCAAGCGCACCGGCTACGGCCGGGACATGATGGCCCCGCATTCCATGACGCTGACGCTCGTCGGCGCTGCCATGCTGTGGTTCGGATGGTTCGGCTTCAACGCCGGCTCCAATCTCGAAGCCTCCGGCGGTGCGGTTCTCGCCACCGTCAACACCTTCCTCGCAACGGCTGCCGCAGTCCTTTCGTGGTCACTCGTCGAGACGCTTACGCGTGGCAAGGCTTCGATGCTCGGTGCCGCTTCGGGCATGATCGCCGGGCTCGTCGCCGTCACGCCGGCGGCCGGTATCGCCGGTCCGATGGGCGCGATCATCATGGGCCTGATCGTCTCGCCGCTCTGCTACTTCTTCGTCTCGGTGATCAAGAACAAGTTCCACTATGACGACACGGCAGACGTCTTCGGGGTGCACGGCGTCGGCGGCTTCTTCGGCGCGATCGCGACCGGCGTCTTCGCCTCCTCCTCGCTCGGCGGCATCGGCTATGCCGACGGCGTGACCATGGGAAGCCAGTTGATGACCCAGATCACGGCCGTCGCCATCACGATCGTCTGGTGCGGTATCGTATCCGCCATCCTCTACAAGGTGGTCGATGCGCTTGTCGGCCTTCGCGTATCGATGGAAGCGGAGCGGGAAGGGCTCGACCTCTCCTCGCATGGCGAAGCCGCCTATCACGCGAGCTGAGCGGCGTCGGCAAACGACGCCGCCAAACGTCCCGTCGCGGTCCGCAGTCTGCGGATCGCCCTTGGCCCGGATCTCGCGATCCGGGCCTTTTTTTGCTGCATAAGCGTCCCAACGGCAATTTTGCCGGCACACGCGCATGGTTAATGTCACATTAACCCAACTTCGCTTAGGTTGATTCCATGGGCACGCAATGTGCCCGGAGCATCCCGCTTTTCGCCCTGATTGAGGGTGAGAAGGCTGCTCCTCACCAAAAGGGCTGGAATATTCACGGGCGGCCTTTTCGCGCGCTCTCGTTCCGGCGGATCGAAACGGGCAAAGCAGGCAACATGAGCAGAAGCAATACCGCAACGCTTGACAGCCGTTCCAACCGGTTCGTGCTGACCCACTTCGTCTGGCGGCAGATCGCCTCGCTGGCGGGGTTCGTTCTCGTCGGTGCGCTGGCGCTCGCCATTGCCGCCCTTTCGACATGGAACGTCGCGGATCCGAGCTTTTCCTATGCAACTTCGAACGAGCCGACCAACCTGCTCGGCTATGGCGGCGCCGTCTTCGCGGATATCTTCATGCAGTTCTTCGGCCTTGCGAGCGTCGTGGCGCTGCTGCCGGCCGTCGCCTGGGCTCTCGTTCTCATCCGCGGCACGCATTTCGACAAGGTGCTCAAGCGGCTCGGCCTGTGGTTCGCCGGCTCGGTGCTGGCGAGCGCGGCCTTGAGCTGCGTTCCGGCGCCGATCACCTGGCCGCTGCCGAACGGCCTCGGAGGCGTCTTCGGCGACATGATCCTTCGTTTTCCCGCGCTCTTCACCGGAACCTTCCCGACGGGCACCTTCGCGACCGTACTCGCCTGCCTCTTCACCGCACCGGCCGCCTGGTGCCTCGTCTACAGCGCCGGCCTCATCGGCGTCAGCGAGGATGAAGAAGCAGAACCGGCACCGGAGCCTGCACCCAGCAAGGCGCGCACCATACGCGACGAACTCGAAGAGGAAGACGAAGAAGGCCCCCTTACGGTGCTGATGGGCTCGCTCGCCCATATGCGCTACACGGCGCAGGCCAGGCTTCGCCGTGCCTTCGGCATGGGAGCAAAGCCGGCGAAGCGGCAGTATGACGAGCCCTACGACTTCAACAACGACGAATTCGGCACATTGAACGAGCCGGTCCGGCCGAAGGCGCAGGCCGGTCGTATAGAGCCCTCGCTCGATCGCACCGAGCGCCGCATCGTCACTCCGCCGCCGATCACGGGCGACGAAGACGACCCGCCCTTCGATATCGACGAGCGACGGCCCGCCGGCATCCTGCCGGACGACGAAGACGACGTGGCCGCAGACTGGGCTCCGCGGCCTGCACCGCCGAAGCCGGCTGTGGCAATGGCGGGTTCGCGCGTCGCCCCGCCGCCGCCGCGGCCGAAAGCCGGGCAGCGCGTCGAGCGCGAGGCGCAGCGCTCGTTCGTCGATGAAGACGGCGATTTCACGCTTCCGCCGATCCATTTCCTCGCCGAGCCGAAGAATGTCGCGCGCGACGCCTCGCTTTCGGCCGATGCGCTCGAGCAGAACGCCCGCATGCTCGAAGGCGTCCTCGAGGATTTCGGCGTCAAGGGCGAGATCATCCATGTCCGCCCCGGCCCCGTCGTCACCCTCTATGAGCTGGAACCCGCGCCCGGGATCAAATCGTCGCGGGTCATCGGTCTCGCCGACGACATCGCCCGTTCCATGAGCGCGATCGCCGCACGCGTCGCAGTCGTACCCGGCCGCAACGCCATCGGCATCGAGCTGCCGAACCAGCGGCGCGAGATGGTCTATCTGCGTGAACTGATCGGCTCCCGCGACTTCGAGACGACCAAGACGAAGCTCGCCATGGCGCTCGGCAAGACGATCGGCGGCGAATCCGTCGTTGCCGATCTCGCCAAGATGCCGCATCTGCTTGTCGCCGGCACCACCGGCTCGGGCAAGTCGGTGGCGATCAACACCATGATCCTGTCGCTGCTCTACCGGCTGAGACCCGATCAGTGCCGCCTCATCATGATCGATCCGAAAATGCTCGAGCTCTCCGTCTATGACGGCATCCCGCACCTTCTCTCGCCGGTCGTGACGGACCCCAAGAAGGCGGTCGTGGCGCTGAAATGGACCGTGCGCGAGATGGAAGAGCGCTACAAGAAGATGTCGAAGATCGGCGTGCGCAACATCGACGGCTTCAACAGCCGCGTCGAGCAGGCGCTGGCCAAGGGCGAGGCGATCACGCGCACCGTCCAGACCGGCTTCGACCGACAGACCGGCGAGGCCGTCTACGAGACGGAGGAATTCGATCTTTCGCCGATGCCCTATATCGTCGTCATCATCGACGAGATGGCCGACCTGATGATGGTCGCCGGCAAGGATATCGAAGGCGCCGTCCAGCGGCTTGCGCAGATGGCGCGTGCTGCCGGCATCCACGTCATCATGGCGACACAGCGCCCCTCGGTCGACGTCATCACCGGCACGATCAAGGCGAACTTCCCGACCCGCATTTCCTTCCAAGTCACCTCCAAGATCGACAGCCGCACCATCCTCGGCGAACAGGGAGCCGAACAGCTCCTGGGCATGGGCGACATGCTCTACATGGCCGGCGGCGGCCGTATCCAGCGCGTGCACGGACCCTTCGTCTCGGACACCGAGGTCGAAGAGGTCGTTGCCTATCTCAAGACGCAAGGCGTGCCGCAATATCTCGACGCGATCACCGAGGACGACGAGGACGAGAGTGACGGCGGCGGTCCGGCCGGCACCTCCAACCTCGCCGATTCCGAGGACCCCTACGACCAGGCGGTGGCGATCGTGCTGCGCGACGGCAAGGCTTCGACCTCCTACGTGCAGCGGCGCCTCGGTATCGGCTATAATAGGGCCGCCTCGCTGATCGAGCGGATGGAGCAGGAAGGGATCATCAGCCCCGCGAACCACGCCGGAAAGCGCGAGATACTGGTGCCGACCGAAGCGGAGATCACCGGCCGGTAAGACAGCGCCACAGCGGCGTGATCAGCGCGCGGCGGGCGGTAACGGTCATTTGAAGGCGTCGTGTTTTCGGGATTTTCCAACGCCTTGAAGGCGCCCCACTTGCCCTTCAAATGGTCACGAATGAAGGAGACTGCGATGATGGAGACCAAAACCGACGGCCGCAACGGGGCAATCTCGCGGCGCGTCTTCGTTGGCGGCCTGGCGGCTCTCGCCGGCTTCGGCGCCACGACGTTCGGCGCCGGCGATGCTTCGGCTCAGGCGTCCGCCGTTGCCCAGAGGATCGCGGATCATTTCTCGTCCGTGAAGACCATGGCCGGCGAATTCGTCCAGTTCGGCCCGCGCGGCGAACAGACGGGCGGCAAGTTCTATATCCGCCGGCCGGGTCGCATCCGCTTCAATTACGAAGCACCCTCGCCGATGCGGGTCATCGCCGACGGCAAGTCCGTCGTCATCGGCAATATGAAGCTCAAGACCTGGGATATCTATCCGCTCTCGAAGACCCCGCTCAATCTGCTGCTCAGCGAAAGGATCGACTTGAGCAGCAGGATGGTACGCGACGTGAGGGTGGAAGCGGACCTCATCACCATCGTACTCGGCGACCGCTCCATCTTCGGAGATTCGACCATCACGATGATGTTCGACCCGAAGAGCTACAATCTGCGGCAGTGGACGATCACCGATGCGCAAAAGAAGGACACCTCGGTGATGATCTTCAACGTCCGGACCGGCATCGCGCTCGACGACAAGGTCTTCCGCATCCCCTATGACGAGGTGCGCAACAAGCGCCGCGGCGGCTGATCGCGAAATGCTCCGACTTTGAAACCAGGCACTTCCGAACGGAAGACATTCTTCCTGGAAGTGCTTTAAGCCTGTTTAAGTTCGGGATACCCCGCCGCGGGCTCGCGCCGCAGAGACGACACAAATCCCGCGCTGACCGATGCGCTCGACAAACTTGCCCGCTTGCGGCGACGGTCATCTCTGAAAATCCTTCAGGAACCTGCGGATGGCGTGGTGGAAATCGGCGACGTATCGCGCCTTGTCTTCCGCCTTGGGGGTGATCTGGACGAAGCGTGCAGCGGGGATTTTCTCCGCCAGCGCACGCGCGTGGGCGATGGGATGAACGAGATCGCGTTCATGGCCGATGACGAGCGTCGGGACGGCGATGCGGGCGAGATCAGCCTCCGTGACTCCCGGGCCGTCGCTGGAAACGGCGGTGAGGAGCGCGGCGGTGACCTCGATGGGTTCCCGCGCAAAAAAGCCGGCGAGCGAGGCCAGATTGTCCGGCGCGGCCGCCGCAAGACGCCGCCCGATGGGACCTTCCAGGAAAGCGGCCTTTGCCGCTGGCGGCGGCAGACGGGTCAAAAGGTGGCCGACTTCGGCATTCGGGATCATATTGTCCGGCGCCGATGCCGTCAGCCAGGCGGGCCGGGCAAGGACAAGGGCGCGTACGAGATCGGGACGCTTTACGGCCAGGCGAAGCGAAATCGCCGCGCCCATGGAAATGCCGCCGACGATGACAGGCACGCCCAGATTGGCCTCCACATAGGCGGCGACGTCATTCGCGAAGGTTTCGATCGAAAGCCTGTCGAGTCCGCCGGACTGCGATCGGCCATGACCGCGAGCCTCGATCGTGACGCGACGGAAGCCGGATTCGCCAGGAAACGCTTCGGAGGCCTGGCCCGCGTCGCCGCAAAGTCCGTGCAGGAAGACAACCGGCGTGCCCTCGCCCGCCGTGTCGACATTCAGCCGCGTGCCGTCGCGTGTCTCGAAGTTGGTGCTCATGGCCCCGCCTCGAGCTTTTCGGAGAGGAAGCGGGCAACGTCCTTGGCCTCGCTTGCTGCAAGCCCATGAGCGATCAGGCTGCCGGTAAAGCCGATGGCCTTCAGGCGAGCGAGGTAATGTGCGTAGTCGAGCACCCCCTTTCCAGCGGTCGCAAAACTGCCGTCCGGATTCCGGTCCTTCGCATGCGCCATGACGATGCGGTCGGCGAGAAGATCGATTGCCGCGGACACGGTCGTCCGCTGCTCGTCAAGCGTTGTCGTTTCAAAGAGATTGGCGGGGTCGAGCACGATTTTGATACGCGGGCTCCGCATCTCGTCGATCAGCCGGCGGGCCTTTTCCGCCGAGTTGACGACATTGGCAAGCTCCGGCTCGATGCCGAGATCGACGTCGCAGCGGTCTGCAATGCCGATCGCCGTCTCCATGGCCCGGAGCAGATCGCGCCAGGCTTCCGGCGTGTCGTTTTCGGGGTGCTCCCTCCACTGGTCGAGCGGATCACGCGTGCCGGTGCAGAGCGTGATGAGGCGGTTGGACATGGCGTGGCTGCGTTCCGCCAGAACGGCCAGCCGGCGGTGGCCGGCCTCGCGCATCGCCTGGTCGGGATGGATCATATTGTAGGTGCCGGAGACCGCCGCGATTTCGATACCGGCCTTCTTCGCCGCATCGGCAACGGCGCACGCCTGCCGCTCGTCGATGCCTTCAGGCATGGAGGCGAGGCCCGAGCAGGCCATGTTGTATTGCGCGGCGGCAAACCCGGCAGCCGCGACGGCATCGAGCACCGCACCCGGTTGCGTGCCTTCAAAGGTCTTGGCGAAGATTCCGAGCTTCATCAGACGCCACCCTCGACATCGGCAAGCGCAACCGCCTTGCCGCTCGCCACCGAGCGGGCGATGGCGACCATGGCGCGCACCGAGGCGAGGCCGTCGTCGATGCCGGCGCCTTCCATCGCCGCACCATCGAGGATGGTGCGTGCAAAACCTTCGACCTGGCGGCGATAGAAATGACCGTCAGCACCGAGCACCCGATGCGTCGCGCCCTCGGCCTCGCGGAAAATGTCCACCTCGCTCGTCTTGTAGTACCAGGGGTTATAGGTCTTGCCGAGAACGCTGCCCTTCTCGCCGTAAATCTGGAAACCCTCGTGCCAGTCCATGCGGACTTGCACGGTCAGATCGAGGTGGCCGAGCGTGCCGGAAGCGAACTCGGCGTCGACGAACCAGCACCAGATGCCGGCCCGTTCGGAAAGCCGCGCCTGCACCGAGACGATGTCGCCGCCGAAGTAACGCGCCGTGTCGATCAGGTGGCAGCCATGGGCCAGCATGTAGTAGCGGCGCAGATCCGCCTTCGGATTGGCCGAAGGCTTTTTCGCATTGGCGCTGGTAACGATCAGCGGCTGGACGGCATCCGTCATCGCATAGCGGTGCGTGCTGTCGCAATACCAGGCCTTGAGGGCGATCATCTCGCCCATCTCGTCAGCAATGAAGGCTTTTGCCGCCTGGAGACCGGCATCAAAGCGCTTCATGTGGCCGACCTGAAATATCTTGCCGGACTTTTCGACGGCCTCTCTGAGATCGAGGCATTCCTCGACCGTCACGCCGACGGGTTTTTCGCAGAGCACATGCTTGCCGGCTTCGAGTGCGCGCAGCGAGGCCGGGACGTGGAAGGCGTCGGCGGTCGCGATGATCACGGCTTCGATATCGGGATCGGCAAGCATCCTGTCGTAGTCGTCGTAGGTCTTCGCTGCACCGTGGGTAATCGCCATGCGTTCGCGCAGGTCATCGGCGACATCGCAGATAGCATGGAGATCGGCATTGACAGCCTTCGTGCAGGCCTCGAAATGAGCGGCCTGGGCGATCTGCCCGGCACCGAGCACACCCACTCGAAGGCGGCGTTCCTGTTTTGCTGGCATTCTAGAGTTCCTTAAGTTTGTTCACAGAGCGGCAGCCCGTCGGGCGTCAAAGTGAGTGGTGTGTACGGTTTTCCGCGCGCATCCCGCTCTAACTCCCGGAAGCCGGTCACGAAGTTTCAGGTCCATCCGGCATGAAAACATCGTGATCTAGAGCGTGATCCATCTTCCTTCGGCGCTGCCTGAGCGCAGCGTCGCGTCGATGAACCTCATTCCTCGCACCCCGGCGTCTATGCCGGGCAAGAGGAGAGATTTCGAGGACGCGGCCACGCCGGTAAGGCGAGCTTCGAGCTGGTCCGCCATGTCAGCGTAAAGTTGCGAAAGCGCCTCGACGAAGCCTTGTGGATGTCCGGGCGGCATGTGTCCTTTGACCACAGTGCCATGTGAAGCGCGATCGATGGTAATCCGCTGCCCGCCCAGCGGGCAGAAGTGCAGAACGTTCGCGTCTGCCACACCCCAGCCGAGCGACGCTTTGTCGCCATAAATCTCTATGCGAAGACCATTGGTCTTCCCTATCGCGACCTGGCTTGCCCATAAGCTGCCCTTGGCGCCATTTTCGAACCGAAGCTGAACGGAAACGTTGTCGTCGACCTGTCGCCCGGGGACAAAGCTGTCGACCTCGGCCGACACCGTGATGCACTGGAGCCCGCTGATAAACTCGGCAAGGTGGAAGGCATGCGTTCCGATATCGCCGAGGCTACCCGCGCCGCTTCGCTTCGGATCGGTGCGCCATTCGGCCTGTTTGTTGCCCTCGGCCTCGGTCGCTGAGGCGAGCCATTCCTGGGGAAACTCAACCCGCACGAGTCGGATTTCGCCGATGGCTCCGCTTTCGACGACAGCGCGTGCTTCCCGAACCATGTCGAAGCCGGCATTCGTGTAGCTGACGCCGAAAAGCGCTGTGCCGGCCTTTGCCGCCTGCTCGACTTCGAGAGCCTCGGGGAGCGTCGCGGTCAGCGGCTTGTCGCACATGACGCTGATGCCCGACGCCAGGAAGGCAAGAGAAGCGGGAGCGTGGATGTGGTTGGGCGTTACGACGGCCACGAGGTCGATGCCGTCGTCGCGTCCGGCCTCGGCGGCCGCCATGGCGGCAAAGTCGGTGTAGCTGCGATCGCGGTCGAGATACAGCGCGTCGGCACTTTCCAGGGCGCGCGTCGGATCACTCGACAGCGCACCGGCGACAAACTCGAAACGATGCGTCATCGCCGCCGCGCGGCGGTGGACTGCACCGAAGAAGGCGCCCTGACCGCCACCCACCATACCCAGTCTGAAACGTCGAGAAGCCATGCAAAAGTCCGTCAGGGCCATCGGCCCTTGAGTGATGGAGAGCCTGCGCCCGGCGGGCGGTTTGCCGAGTACAAGTCCCCATCCCGGCCGAAACAAGGGCGGGATGGGGAATGGAAAAGGACTAGTTCGCAGTCTTGCCGCAGGTCGTCAGCGCGTCCTCCGGGGTGCAAACCTCGGTACCGGTCTTGATGAACGGCTCCACTTTTTCGCCCTTGGTCAGCTTGTCCAGCGCCATGATGGTTTCATAACCCATGTCATAGGGACGCTGGCCGATGTTGTAGTGGCTGAGTCCTTCGGCCAGCAGGGGCAACTGCGGGCCGAAATTGTCGCCGAACACCACGACCAGGTCCTTGCTGTCGAGGCGTGCCTTGAGCGGCTCCATGGCCTGCTTGTAAGCCTGCGGAGCATACTGGGCCCAGCCGCCGACAGCGATGAAAGCGCTAAGCTCGGGGTTGTTCGTCATCACGTCGCGCACCTGCTGGGCGGCAAGCGTGATGTCGTCATTATTATAGACAGGGCAACCTGCCGGCTCGATCCATCCGTTCTGGCCGGTCAGCGTTTCCGCACCCTTGTCCTTCGTGACGCCCGCAAGAGTATCGCGGATGCCTTGGACGCGGGCTTTCAGGTTCTCGGATGCAGGCGCACCCGACTGGATGCAGACGGTGCCGCCGTCCTTCTTGGTCTCCAGCACCTTCTGCGCCAATGCGATGCCGAATTCATAATTGTCGGTTCCGATATAGGTCGAGCGCAGGCCTGCATCTTCGGGCAGAACGTCCGTGTCGAAAGTCACGACCGGAATGCCTTTATCCTGGGCCATTTTCATGATGCGAGCCATGGCCTTCGGGTTGCCGGCCGAAACGCCGAGGCCGGCCACTCCGCGGGTGACCATATCCTGGGCAAGCTGGACCTGCTTGGCTTCGTCATACTCGGTCGGGCCGAGATAGGTGCAGGTGACATCGCCCAGCTTCTTCGCGGCGGCCTCGCACCCCTGCTGGATCGGCGGGCTGAAGGCGTTGTTGAGCACCTTGAAGACGAGGGCGAATTCGCGATCGGCAGCGTTGGCCTGGGGCACAGTCAAGCCGACGGCCAGGCAGGCCACCGAAAGGGCTGCCGTGAGAGTGTGTACTGGTTGCATTGAAGTTCCTCCCTTTTCCTTGTTGATGCGGACGCGCTCACCGACGCAGCGAGCGGATTCTTTCGAGCAGGACCGCGGCTAGAATGAAACTTCCCACGAACATTCCCTGCCAGAACGGGTTTACCCCTGCGATCAGCAGGGCATTGCGGATAACCTCTACGAGGATCGCGCCGATGGCTGCGCCGAGCGCAGTGCCGAACCCGCCTGTCAGCGACGCCCCGCCGATGACCGTCGACGCGATGACCTGCAACTCGTATCCGGTTCCGATCGCGTTGGTGACGGCGCCAAGCCAGCCGACCAGGAACACGGCCGTTATGGCGACCATCAGCCCGTTGAAGGCGTAGGCCGAGACCTTGATGAGGTCCACAGGGATGCCCGCCACTCGCGCCGCAGCCTCGTTGCCGCCGATCGCGAACAGGTAGCGGCCCCACCGCGTCATGGTCAGCAGGAAATGCAGGATGATCACGCCGGCGACGAGAGCATAGACGACATTGGGCAGTCCGAAACTATAGCCGCCGCCGAGCGCGATGATACCGTCGGTGGCCTGTCCGAATTCGTAGAACACCTCGTTGTTCGTGAGCACCAGCGCGAGGCTGCGTCCGATGGATAGGGTGGCAAGCGTGACGATGAATGGCGGGAGCTTGACGTAGGAGATGATGACTCCGTTGACCATGCCGCAGACGACACCCATGGCGAGTGTCGCGAGAATGCCGACCGCGAGCGGCATGTCCGAATTGAGCACGATGCCGAGCGTCACCCCGCACATGCCGAGGATCGATCCGACGGAGATATCGATACCGCCGCTGATGAGCACCGGCGTCATGCCGAGCGCCATGATCCCGATGAAGCAGGCATTCTGGAAAATGTTGAGGAGGTTTCCGGAAGTCGCGAACTTTGCCGAGATGACCGATACGACCAGGCCTATCACCAGGATAGCCAGTGCTATCCACGTCTCCTGCGCAAGGAATACGCGGCTCCAGAAAGGGCGGTCGGAGCTCTTCAGGAGATCGACATCCATGTGGGGAACTTCCTCGGGAGCACTCATGCGTTGTTTCTCCGGAATCAGGCCGTCTGGATCGCGCCGGTTATCAGGCCGGTCACTTCTTCGGGGCTCGATTGCTCGATCATCTTGTCGGCCACCTTGCGACCCCGACGCAGCACCACGACCCTGTCGCAAACCTCGAAGACATCGGGCATGCGATGGCTGATCAGGATCACGGAAAGGCCTTGTGCCTTCATGCGGCGGATCAGGGCCAGCACCTCGGCAACCTGCCGGACACTGATTGCCGCCGTAGGTTCGTCCATAAGGACGATTTTCGACCTGGCGAGCCGGGTACGAGCAATTGCCACCGCTTGACGCTGACCGCCGGACATGCGCACCACGAGATCGGCCGGGCGGGTCTCGGATTTGAGTTCCTGGAATATCTCGGCCGAGCGGGCGTTCATGCGCTTGTGATCGAGCACCTTGAACGGCCCGATCTGCCGCATCAATTCGCGGCCGAGGAAAACGTTCGCCGACGCGGTCAGGTTGTCGCAGATCGCCAGATCCTGATAGACGACCTCTATTCCATGGCGACGAGCTTCCGCCGGTCCGGAAAAGACCACGGGCTCACCTTCCAGGGTGTAGGAACCGGAAGACGGCTGGAAGTTTCCGGCGATGGTTTTCACCAATGTCGACTTGCCGGCCCCGTTGTCCCCCATCAGGCCAAGAATCTCGCCCTGGTTGATTTCGAGGGTGACGCCATCGAGTGCGCGGACGGCACCGAAATCCTTCACGATGTTTTCGAGTCGCGCCAAAACCGTCATTGCACCCTACCGGAATTTTTGTAGCGTAACCGAACAAAACACCGTTTCCCTTGACCGTCAATAGCGGCATATCCCCTTTTCTATGCTGCAATGCATCAAGAATCGGCCCAATTGACAGGCCTGTCTGAGGGTATTAGTAATTTTATCGAACAAATAGGCTTCAAATTGTCAAACACACTGCTTTTTCGTCCGAACGAAGCGCGCGCGCTTTCGGCACTGTTTCGCACGGGTGGGCTGACTCGCGCATCCTTGGCCCGTGAGCTCGATCTGACCCGCTCGACCACGGGGACTCTGGTGCAAAGCCTTGTCGACGCTGGTTTGGCACGGGAACGGGAATCGACAACGGGCAACGAAGCAGGGGCCAAGGTCGGTCGCCCCGGGATCGTCGTTGAAATCGCCGGCAGCGGTGTCTTCTTTCTCGGCGCCTATATCGGCGTGAACCGGATCGACGTCATCGCCATCGACCTGTCGGGAAAAGTCCGAGCGAAGGCCACCCGCCCATTCTCGGGTGCGGCAAGCAGGCCCGCTCAAGCGATGAAACTCATCGTAGCACTGGTTGATGAGGTGCGCAGAACGTTGCCTCCCGGCGCACGGCCCCATGGCCTCAACGTAGCGCTGCCGGGCTTCCTGGATGGGGACGGCGAAACCTTTCATGCCGCCATTTTGGGCTGGCATGGGGTCAGCCTCGCGCAACTGATTTCCGAGTCCATCGGACTTGGCGTCCCGGTGCTCCTCGAAAACGACGCCAATGCGGTGGCCGTGGCTGAGACCTATCGTTCGGCTCCGCCGGACGGCGAGGGCGACGACAGTCTCGTCGTTCTCATCGAGAACGGCGTTGGGGGCGGCATCGTCAGCAATGGCAAGCTGCATCGCGGTCAGTTGGGCGGCGCTGGCGAGATCGGCCATATGCCGATCGGAGAGGCTGGCTTCGTTTATGACGCTGTGCGTCCTGGTCGGTGGGAAACATTTATAGGCAAGGACGCCCTCCTTGCCCGATACGCACATATCAGCGGCGTCATTAGTTCGCTTGACGCGTTTATCGCAGTGCTGTCGTCGGGTGACCCCACCGCGCTTGCCTGCGCCCGCGACTGGGCTCGCTGGCTGGTTCGGGGGCTGGCGACCCTTGCCTGCGTCCTGCAGCCGGGCCGCATCATCCTCGCCGGATCGGTCAGCGCGATCTATCCCTTCGTGGCCGAACAAACGGAGGCTTTGCTGGCCGCGTCTCTCATCGAAGGCTATCCGATGCCCCGCGTCGAAACGTCAAGCACCGGCAACGACGGCCCCGCCCTGGGTGCTGCCTATCTTCTGCATCAGGCAATGCTTGCAGGCAATACGCGCCCGCATACGCGCGATGTCGCCGTTCGTTGACAGACAGGAGTTTTCATGACGCTCAAAGCCGCCTCCGAAACGATCGCCGTTGCCGAAATCGGGGGAACCTCGGTCAAGATCGGTTTTGCGGATCATGGTGTGCCGCTCGAAGTCACGCGCACCTTTTCGACGAGTAATCTTCGCCGAGGCGCTCCTGCGGCCCAACTCGCCCGGCTCCTGCAATGTGCGTCCGTCGATGCCGGCCTGACCATCGACCGGGTCGTGGCAACTGTCCCCGGGTTCATCGGACGTGACTGCGATACGATCATCCATGCCGCAAACGTCCCCGAACTAAACGGCGTTCACCTGGCCTCCGAATTGGCTTCCACGCTTTCGGTTCCCGTCCAGTTGGAGCGGGACGTGGTTCTGCAGTTGCTCGGGGAAAGCGCCTGCGGCGCGATTGCCAACGAATGCGAGGTGTTGGCTGTCTACTTCGGCACCGGAATCGGTGCCGCTTACCTTGGCGAAAACGGCATTTTTCGTGGCGGCGGGTGGGCGCTTGAAATCGGCCACATGCCGGTGCTCGAGCCGGGTGACCGTCAGGAATTCCCCAAGCGGATCGAGGCGTACGCCTCTGGTGCAACTCTGGTGGACCTCGCATCTGCACATGGCGTCGCCGTGAAGGACCTCTACCAGGCTGCTGCGCAGTCGCCGGAATTGTACGACGCTCTCGACGACATATTGTGGCAGCAGGCGATAACCGTTGCCAGAGCGACGGTGTTGTTTTCGCCACGCATCGTTCTGCTGGGCGGCGGCGTCATCGACATGGACGGCTATCCGCGCAACACGCTCACCCAGCGCATTGTTGGCGCATTGCCGCATTCCGGCTCGATTCACTCCATCGACATACGCTGGGCCACACTGGGGTGGCAGGCAGCCATTTTCGGTGCCGTTCGTCTTGGCGACATGGCGGCTTAATCCGCCGGCAGATCCGCGCGAGAACGCGTCTTGACTGCCGGCTGCGAAAGCGGCGCCGACAGGAAGCCTTGCGCGATCTCCGCACCGGGCGATTTTTTCAAGCTTGTCGATCGGTGCCTAACCTGTTTAAACGCTCCCGTTGCCGGACGCGTGATCCTTTTCCGGCAATTTCCCGGGAGAACGAGGAATGCCTCTTTCCATCGCCACATGGAACATCAACTCCGTTCGCCTGCGCATGCCGCTGGTCGAACATTTCCTCAAGACATGGCAGCCGGACATCCTCTGCCTGCAGGAAATCAAGTGTCGGAACGACCAGTTCCCCTCGGCGCCGCTGAGGAAGCTCGGCTACGAACACATCGAGATGCACGGGCAGAAGGGCTATCACGGCGTCGCCACTATCTCTCGCCTGCCGCTTCATGAACTCTCCGACCGTCGCGACTATTGTGGCGTCGGCGATGCACGCCATCTCTCCGTCGTCTTCGCGGCCGGTGGAAAGACGATCCGCCTCCATAATTTCTATGTACCGGCCGGCGGCGACGAGCCGGACCGCACGGTCAATCCGAAGTTCGGACACAAGCTCGACTTCGTCGACGAGATGAAGCTCCTGCACGCGGAGGCCGAGGCCGGCGTCTCGTCGATCCTCGTCGGCGACCTCAACATCGCGCCGCTCGAGCACGACGTCTGGTCGCACAAGCAGCTTCTCAAGATCGTCAGCCATACGCCGATCGAAACCGAGGGCCTGGTCTCGGTGATGACCGGAGGTGCATGGGTCGACCTGATGCGCCTCCACACGCCGCCGCCGGAAAAACTCTACACCTGGTGGAGCTATAGGGCGAAGGACTGGACCGCCGCCGACCGCGGACGCCGGCTCGACCACATCTGGTCCTCCGCCGATCTCGCGAGCCAGCTCGTGCGCGTCGAGATCCTCAAGGAAGCGCGCGGCTGGGAACGCCCATCCGACCATGTGCCCGTCATAGCCCATTTCGAGCTTTGACGGCGCCGTCCGCTTACGTAAACCGCCCGGCAAGCGCCTCCACGCGGCGGATCATCGCCTGAATATTTTCCCGGATGCGGGTTTCCACCATGGCGGTCACCTCGGGATATTCCTCCAGCATCCGGCGGAAGAGCGGACGGTTGATCCGGATCACTTCGCTGTCCTCCTGCGCCGTCGCGGTGAACTTGCGCTCGACCATCGAGATGAGCGCGAGCTCGGACAAGAGCGCGCCGCGGCCGACGGTCATCACCTGCTGCTGGCGACCTTGCGCATTCGCATTCGAAAGCGCGAAGCTGCCGGCCGCCACGGCATAGGCGCAATCGGCCGGCGCGCCTTCCCGGAAGAGTTCGTGCCCCTTAGCCACCCGGCGGCGCTCGGCGCCGAAGGCGATAAGCCTCAGCTTGTCCTCGCCGATATCGGCGAAGAGCGACACGTTGGACAAGAGTGCGATGTCGTCATTGAGCGCCAAGCGGCAAATCTCCCCCGGTCATGTCGTCCGGCTTAGGGAACGATCTTGTAGCCGCCGTTCTCTGTCACCAATATCTCGGCATTGGAAGGGTCGCGCTCGATTTTCTGGCGCAGCCGGTAGACATGCGTCTCGAGCGTATGGGTCGTGACGCCGGAATTATAGCCCCAGACCTCCTCGAGCAGCACGTCGCGGGTGACCACTTTCTGGTCGGCGCGGTAGAGATAGCGGATGATTGCGGCTTCCTTCTCCGTCAGGCGGATCTTCTGGCCGTTCTCCATGGTAAGCAGCTTCTGGCTGGGCTTGAATGTGTAAGGGCCGACATTGAAGGTCGCGTCCTCGCTCTGCTCATGCTGGCGGAGCTGGGCGCGAATGCGGGCAAGCAGCACGGCGAAGCGGAACGGCTTCGTCACATAATCGTTGGCGCCGGCCTCGAGGCCGAGGATCGTGTCGGAATCGGTGTCGTGGCCGGTCAGCATGATGATCGGGGCCTTGAAGCCGCCCTTGCGCAAGAGCTTCACCGCCTCGCGCCCGTCCATGTCGGGCAGACCGACATCCATGATCAGGAGGTCGACCTGTCGGCCACGCGCCATCTGAATGCCCTTCCCGGCGGTCGCTTCCTGCAGAAGGTCGAACTCTTCGTAGAGGGAGAGCTGTTCTATCAACGTCTCACGCAGATCATCGTCGTCGTCGACAAGGAGGATGGTGCGAGTCGCCATGGGACAGTTCCTGTTGCTTCCTGGTTCAAAACTAACTCAAATGCCGCTCTTGGCAAGCGCGGCAGTCGCTGCCGCATGTTTCCGTAAATCCTAACCTATTTAGGATAGAAACAGGCCGCAACTGAAAGTGGCCGCAGCGGCGTCTGCGCGTCTGATGAGACGCACGGCGCCGCAGGCATCGTCATATAGGAAAACCGGCTTAAGGTCGCGGCGCGATCACGGCAAAGCAAGAATTTGTGAGACCGATGCGCAAGAAGGCGTCGACAACAGGATCGAGAAAAGGGACCATCGTCGTCAGAACCGCTCCGCGCGACCGCAAGCGCGCCCTCGTGCTTTTCGACGGACGGGTCGAGCAGGCTGCGATCGGGCGCAGCGGCGTCACTGCCATCAAGCGCGAAGGCGACGGGGCGACGCCCCGCGCGGTCATGCGGCTCATCGGCGGCTATGTCAGGCGCGATCGCGTCCCGTTTCCCTCGACGCGCCTGCCGATGCGGGCCGTCCGGGGCGACATGCTCTGGTGCGATGCCCCGCAACACCCGTGCTACAATCGCCCCGTCAGGGCGCCGTTTCGTGCCGGGCATGAACGCATGATGCGCGACGACGGGCTCTACGACATCTGCCTCGTCATGGATTGGAACATTTCCTCCCGAAGGCGCAATGCCGGCTCGGCGATCTTCTTCCACCTCATCCGTCCGGGCTACGAGCCGACCGAGGGCTGCGTGGCCGTCAGCCTTTCGGCAATGCGGCGACTGATCCGGCAAATGCACCGCGGGATGATCGTGAAGGTGGTGTAGCTTCGGTCGCGCAGCAAAGCCGAACGGGCAATCCGCATCAGCCCGACCGTTCCTCCTCAAGCATGCGCGGCGTCACGAAGCGAACCAGGCGGCCGGTGCCGGGCGCTATGTCCGACCAGCGCTCGACGTCGAAATCCATGACGGCAAGTCCGGCTGTCGGAAACTTCTCCCCCAGCCGCTCCAGAGTCGCTTCATCGCCGCGCCCGGCAAGCAGAAGCGCAAGATCGGCCATTCCCGGATTGTGGCCGATGAGGAGCAGTTTCTCCACCGTCGGCTCGACCCTGCGGACGGCGTCGAGAATGGCCGATGCGGAGACCTCGTAGATGCCGACCGCATCGCGCTCGGGGATCTTGTGCGGCAACGCCCCGGCGACGAGCTCCCAGGTCTCCTGGGCGCGCCGCGCGGTCGAAACGAGCGCCAGGTCCGGAGCAAGCCCTTGCCGGGCGATGAAGGCGCCGACGACGGGCGCCGCCTTGCGTCCACGCTCCGAAAGCGGCCGGCGATGGTCGGCAACGCCGTCCGGCCAAGCGGACTTCGCATGGCGCAGCAGCATGAGTCGGCGTGTCGAGGGCCGGGCGTCATCGGGCATGAAAGCTCCTCAAGACAGAAAACCGGGGGCGGCAGCGCATTGTCGCATCATCATGCGCAAAAAAAAGCCGCCCCGAAGGGCGGCTCAAACGCCGGAAAAGCTCAAAACCGGCTATTTCCATTCGCGAATGTCGACAAAATGACCGGCGACCGCCGCCGCGGCTGCCATTGCCGGAGAAAGCAGATGCGTGCGCCCCTTGAAGCCCTGGCGGCCTTCGAAGTTGCGGTTCGATGTGGAGGCACAACGTTCGCCAGGCTTCAGGCGGTCGTCGTTCATCGCCAGGCACATGGAGCAGCCGGGCTCGCGCCAGTCGAAGCCCGCTTCCTTGAAGATCTTGTCCAGGCCTTCCGCTTCCGCCTGTTCCTTGACGAGGCCGGAGCCCGGAACGATCATCGCCGAAACGGTCGGGGCGACCTTGCGGCCTTCGACCACCTGTGCGACGGCGCGCAGGTCCTCGATGCGGCCATTGGTGCAGGAGCCGATGAACACCCGGTCGATGGCGATGTCGGTGATCTTCGTGCCGGGCTTCAGGCCCATATAGTCGAGCGCACGCCACTTGGAGGTCCGCTTCGTCTCGTCCTGGATGTCGTCCGGGTCGGGAACGACGCCCTGGACGGAGACGACGTCTTCCGGCGAGGAGCCCCAGGAAACGATCGGCGGCAGATTGGCGGCATCGAGCACGACGACGCGGTCGTAATGGGCGCCTTCGTCCGTGTGCAGCGTCTTCCAGTATTCGACCGCCCTGTCCCAGGCCTCGCCCTTGGGGGCGCGCGGCTTGTCCTTGATGTACTCGAAGGTGGTTTCGTCCGGTGCGATCAGCCCGGCGCGCGCGCCGCCTTCGATCGTCATGTTGCAAACGGTCATGCGCCCTTCCATCGACAGCGACCGGATCGCCTCACCGGCAAACTCGATGACGTGGCCGGTGCCGCCTGCCGTGCCGATCTCGCCGATGATCGCAAGGATGATGTCCTTTGCGGTGACGCCCGGCGGCAATTGGCCGTCGACGCGCACCAGCATGTTCTTCGCCTTTTTCTGGATCAGCGTCTGCGTCGCCAGGACATGCTCGACCTCGGACGTGCCGATGCCGTGCGCCAGCGCGCCGAAAGCGCCGTGCGTCGAAGTGTGGCTGTCGCCGCAGACGATCGTCATGCCCGGCAGCGTGAAGCCCTGCTCCGGACCGACGATGTGAACGATCCCCTGGCGCTTGTCGTTCTCCGAATAATATTCGACGCCGAAATCCGCGGCGTTCCTGGCAAGCGCCTCGACCTGGATGCGGCTTTCCACGTTCTTGATGCCGAGATGGCGGTCCGGTGACGTCGGAACGTTATGGTCGACGACGGCCAGCGTCTTTTCCGGAGCGCGAACCTTGCGCCCGGCCATGCGCAGTCCTTCGAAGGCCTGCGGGCTCGTCACCTCGTGAACGAGGTGACGATCGATGTAGAGGAGACAGGTTCCGTCGGCCTGGCTGTCCACCAGGTGATCGTCCCAGATCTTGTCGTAGAGAGTACGCGGTGCGCTCATGGGGTATGTATCCATCGTATTTTCAAGAATGTGGAATGGGGGCCGGCGCCAATGCGGCCGGTAACGCTGATCGTGCGATCAGGATAGGCGGCTGGTGAGCGCCCCTGAAACGCGCGCAAAAAAGCGTGCCGGCAGGCGCTTGTGATCCTGCAGCACGACGATCTTCTGCTCGCGACATCCGAATTTGGATTCCATGACCGTGCTCATATCAATTTTTTGACAGTTCGGCAATCGGCGAGGCGGGGAGTGAAACCCGATGACGAGCGTGCTCGCGTTGAATGGGCGGAACGGATATGATAAGCAAAACTTATTATTCAACGCGATCGATCAAATGCCCAGGAAACTCGAGTCCGATACGATCGGGATGCTCCTCACCGATGTCTCCCGCCTGTTGCGCGGTGCCTTCGATCGCAAGGTCAATGCGATGGACCTCGGGATCACGCCCGGCGAGGCGCGCACATTGGTCCAGGTGGCCGTCACCGAGGGCATCAAGCAGGCGGAGATCGCGACCCGAATGGGGATCGAGCCCATGACCCTCTCCGCCTATCTCGACCGCCTGGAAGCGATGGGCCTCGTCGCGCGCATCCCGGATCCGGCGGACCGGCGCGCCAAGAACGTCGTCGTGACCGACAAGGCCGACCCGCTCATCACCGAGCTGATGTCGGGCCTGCGTGAAATGATGAATGCTTATACCGAGGACCTGGGCGACGACGGACGGGAGGTCCTGCGCGCAAACCTGAGGATCCTGCGGGACAGTCTCCGCCGCCTCGACCCGTGTCTCGCCGGCAAGGAGAAGGGGGCGGCCGAATGACGCTCAGGATGAGCGAGCGGCGCACGAGCATCATCGGCGCCTTCCTGGTGGCGCTCGGCCCCATCTCGATGGCGCTCTACACGCCGGCAATGCCGGAGCTCGTGCGTGCCTTCGCCTCCACCGAAGCGGCGATCAAGATGACGCTGTCTCTCTATTTCGGCGGCTTCGCCCTTGCCCAGCTCGCCTCGGGCACGCTTTCCGACGTCATCGGCCGGCGGCGAACAACGCTGATCTTCATGGTTATCTATCTCGCCGGCAGCCTGATGGCGGCCTTCGCGCCCTCCGTCCCGGTGCTGCTCGCGGGGCGCCTCGTGCAGGGAATCGGCGCCTCCGTCGGAATGACCGTGGCGCGCGCCATCGTTCGCGACCAGTTCACCGGCACAACGGCGGCGCGCATCATGAACATGATCGGCATGATGCTGGCGCTCGGGCCGGCGGTCTCACCGACCCTCGGCGGTATCGCGCTTGGCCTGTTCGGCTGGCAGTCGATCTTCCTGCTGATGGTCGGCTTCGCGCTGACGGCGTGCTTCATAGTTCAGCTCTTCATGGCGGAGACGACGACGCCGGATCGCAACAAGGGGCATTTCCGGCCGATTCTCGCAGCCTATGGCGAGCTTATGAGGGACGCTCGCTTCGTGTCCTCGACATTGGTGATCGCCGGCGCGGTCGGCGCGCTCTATGCATGGGCGACCATGCTGCCCTTCGTGCTGATCAGCCAGGTCGGGCTCACCCCGACCGAGTTCGGCATCGGCATGCTCATGCAATCGGGACTGTTCTTTTCCGGCACGGTCACGATGCGTCTCATGATGCGTCGCTTCACGCCGCAGGCGCTCGTGCCGGCCGGTCTCTTCTTCATCGGCGCGGCGAGCCTCGCCCTCGCCTTCACCATGCATGCGCTGGAACCGACTTTCCTCTCGGTGATGACGCCGATCGGGATCTATGCCTTCGGCATCGCCTTCGTCATGCCCTATATGATGACCGCGGCGATGGCCCCCTTCCCGCATATCGCCGGCACGGCTTCGGCGATGATGGGCTTCATCCAGATGAGCGCCGGACTCCTCGGCGGCGCGCTTGCCGCTCTCGTCGGGGTGCCGGCCACAGCACTCGGAACGATCATTCCGAGCTTCGGCCTTCTCTCGCTTGCCAGCTATTTCTGGTACCGCAGGTCCGTTCGCCTAAGGCCGCTGGTCGCACCGGCGGCTGCGGAGACGCCGCTGAGCGAAGCGGCGGAGTGAGCAAAGATAAAAAACCGCGGCGGAGCGATCCACCGCGGCTCCCAACCTGCAATCCTTCAGAGCTCAGCGGTTGCGCGCTGCCAGCGTGCGCAGGCGCAGCGCGTTGAGCTTGATGAAGCCGGCGGCATCCTTCTGGTCGTAGGCGCCCTGATCGTCCTCGAAGGTGACGAGCTTGTCGGAATAGAGCGACTTGCCGCTCTCGCGGCCGATGACCATGACATTGCCCTTGTAGAGCTTCAGCGTCACTTCGCCTTCCACATGCTCCTGGCTCTTGTCGATCGCCGCCTGCAGCATTTCGCGTTCCGGAGAGAACCAGAAGCCGTAATAGATGAGCTCGGCATAGCGCGGCATCAGTTCGTCCTTCAGATGCGCCGCGCCGCGGTCGAGCGTGATGCTCTCGATCGCACGATGGGCCGCAAGCAGGATCGTGCCGCCGGGAGTCTCGTAGACGCCGCGCGACTTCATGCCGACGAAACGGTTCTCCACGAGGTCGAGGCGGCCGATGCCGTTGTCGCGGCCGTATTCGTTGAGCTTCGCAAGGAGCGTTGCCGGCGACATGCGCACGCCGTCGATCGAGACGGCATCGCCACGTTCGAAGCCGACCTTGATGATGGTCGCCTTGTCGGGTGCCGCTTCCGGCGAAATGGTGCGCATATGCACATATTCGGGAGCTTCCTGGGCCGGGTCCTCCAGCACTTTTCCTTCCGAGGAGGAGTGCAGGAGGTTGGCGTCGACGGAGAAAGGCGCCTCGCCCTTCTTGTCCTTGGCGACCGGGATCTGGTGCTTTTCGGCGAATTCGAGCAGATCGGTGCGACTCTTGAACGACCAGTCGCGCCAGGGGGCGATGATCTTGATGTCCGGATTGAGCGCGTATGCAGAAAGTTCGAACCGCACCTGGTCGTTGCCCTTGCCGGTCGCGCCATGGGCGATCGCATCGGCCCCGGTCTTTCTGGCGATATCGATGAGGTGTTTGGAGATCAGCGGACGGGCGATCGAGGTGCCGAGCAGGTAGACGCCTTCATAGACGGCATTGGCGCGGAACATCGGGAACACGAAGTCCCTCACGAATTCCTCGCGGACGTCCTCGATATAGATCTCCTTGATGCCGAGCATCTCGGCTTTCTTGCGAGCCGGCTCCAGTTCTTCGCCCTGGCCGAGGTCGGCGGTGAAGGTCACCACTTCGGCGCCCAGTTCCGTCTGCAGCCATTTGAGGATGATCGAGGTGTCGAGACCGCCGGAATAGGCGAGAACGACCTTCTTGACGTCTTTATGCGATGCCATGGTTTTTGTCCGTCTGCTCGTTTTGTCAGGCTCTCGGGCGCGGCGCTGCCGCATCGAAAATCTGCGGCACTTTAGCCAGAACTTGAGGGGATACAAGCGGAACTACTGCATGTCGCCCAAAACTGTGCCGCGTTCGAGCGCGGAGGACAGGCGGGAAGAAAACGCAAGGCGGTCGCCAGATCGCGTGAATCCACTGGCAAAAGCCTCAGGCCGGAGGTATCAGCAAGGATCGTCGTTCGAGGAATGCGTCATGGATTTCGTTCCCAACCTGCCGACACTCATCGCTTTCGCCGCAGCAAGTCTCCTCCTCGCCGCGACACCGGGTCCGGACATGACGCTTTCAATCAGCCGGGCGCTGGCGCAGGGGAAGAAGGCCGCGCTTTTCGTCGTGCTCGGCACCGGACTCGGCATCGTCGTCCATACGCTGCTCGTCGCCTTCGGCATTTCGGCACTGATCACGGCATCTCCGACCGCCTTCCTGGTTCTGAAGACCGGCGGTGCAGCCTATCTCCTCTGGCTTGCGATCCAGGCGATCCGCTACGGATCCAGCCTGTCGGTGACGAAGGTGACGGAGGCCAAGGGAACTGCGCTTTCGAACGTCGCGACCGGCTTTTCGGTGAACATTCTGAACCCGAAAGTCGTGATATTCTTCATGACCTTCCTGCCGCAGTTCGTCAGCGCCGGTGATCCCGCCGTCACGGGCAAGCTCCTGTTCCTCGGCTTCTTCTTCATCGTCATCGGTATGCCGGTCAATGCGATGGTCGTGCTCGCCGCCGATTGGCTTGCCGCCTGGCTGCAGCGCAACAGGCGCGTCATGCGGGCGATCGACTACAGCTTCGCCGGAGTCTTCTCGATTTTTGCCGTGAAGATTTTCCTGACGCAGGCGCGCTGAGATTATCTCCGGGCGTTTGGGGTTATTTGCCGCTCATCTGCCTGCCTGCATCTTCTCCCCGTCCTGACGGGGAGAAGAGACAAGCGGCAAGATCCGCTACCCAAATTTCGAGCCGATATTCAAGGTTGCGGATCGAGCGCCGAGATCGCGGTGTGCCCTCTTCTCCCCGTCCTACGGGGAGAAGATGCCGGCAGGCAGATGAGGGGCCACACCCGCCCAAACTTCGTCATCCGATCAGCAGCGCATCGTCGTCCAGCGTCTGCCCGCGAATGCGGCGGAACATGGCGATGAGGTCTTCGACCTGAAGCGTCTTGCGGCTGTCGCCCGCAACATCGAGCACGATCTCGCCGCCGTGGAGCATGACGGTGCGGTGGCCGAAATCGAGCGCCTGGCGCATCGAATGCGTGACCATCAGCGTCGTCAGCTTGCGGTCCGAGACGATCTTCTGGGTGAGGTTCATGATGAACTCGGCCATTCCCGGGTCGAGTGCCGCCGTGTGCTCGTCGAGCAGCAGCACCTCGGAGCCCGCAAGCGTCGCCATCACCAGCGAGACCGCCTGGCGCTGGCCGCCCGAGAGCAGGTCCATGCGGTCGCGCATGCGGTTTTCGAGACCCAGATTGAGTTCGGCGATACGCTCGCGGAAATGCTCGCGCCGCCGCGAGCCGAGCGCCGGCGTCAGGCCGCGGCTTTCGCCGCGCCTGGCGGCCAGCGCCAGGTTTTCCTCGATCGAGAGAGCGCCGCAACTGCCGGCGAGCGGATCCTGGAAGACACGCGCGACGAGCCCGGCGCGGGCCGCCGTGCCCTTGCGCGTCACGTCGGTCGTGCCGATCGTGACGCGGCCGCCGCTCGGCAGCACGTCGCCTGCGAGAACCCCGAGCAGCGTCGACTTGCCGGCACCGTTAGAGCCGATGACCGTGACGAAGGAACCTTCCTCGATGGTGAGGCTGACGCCGTTCAGCGCCTGCTTCTGGAGCGGCGTGCCCTTGCCGAAGACGACCTGGATGTTTTCGACGTTGATCATGCGGCACCTCCGCGGCGCAGGCGGGGCAGGATGAGCGCTATCGTCACCAGCAGCGCGGTCACGAAATTGAGATCGGAAGCCTGCAGGCCGAGCGTATCGGTCGAAAGCGCCACCTGGATGGCGATGCGGTAGAGGATCGACCCGAGCACGCAGCCGATGAGCGCGATCAGAATGCCGCGGGCGCCGAGCAGCGTCTCGCCGATGATCACGGCGGCAAGCCCCACGACGATCGTCCCGACACCCGAGGTCACGTCGGCAAAGCCGTTGGTCTGGGCAAACAGCGCGCCGCCCAGGGCGACGAGTGCGTTGGAGATCGCCATGCCGAGATAGATCTGCCGGCTGGTGTCGACCCCTTGCGCCCGTGCCATGCGGGAATTGGCGCCGGTCGCCCGCATCGCAAGGCCCGCATCGCTTTCAAGAAAGCGCCAGACGAGAACGACGGCAAGGGCGACGAGAATGCCGACGAAAAGCGGGCGCACATAGAAGTCCCGCAGACCGAGGCCGTAGAAGGGCGAAAGCATCGTGTCGGCATTGATCAATGCGACGTTGGGCTTGCCCATGATGCGGAGATTGACCGAGAAGAGCGCAATCATCGTCAGGATCGAGGCGAGCAGGTTCAGAATCTTGAACCGAACGTTCAGGAGCGCCGTTACCATCCCTGCGGCAGCACCGGCGACCATCGCGACCGCTGCGGCAAGCCAAGGATTGACGCCGGCGATGATCAGGACCGCGGTGACTGCGGCGCCAAGCGGAAAGGAGCCGTCAACGGTCAGATCCGGAAAGTCGAGCACCCGGAAGGCGAGAAAGACGCCGACGGCGACGAAGGCATAGACAAGCCCCAGCTCCACGGCTCCCCAGAAAGCGATTTGACTCAACGCCGGTAGTCCTCTTCTCGGATGCTCCGCAGGCGTAAGGCGCTGCGGAGCACGTATTCTGAAGTTGAAGCGGGATGCGCACCATTTCCGTATCCCGCTCGATAAGCGAACCGCCCCCGTATGGAACGGGGGCGGCAAAAAGACAATGATCGCCCGGAAAGGGGATCGCCCGGAGAGCGGGTTCGTCCGGAGAGGGGGATCGTTACTCGATCGTGCGGGTCGCCCGTCCGACGACGCTCTCCGGCAGTGTGACGCCCATACGGGTGGCGGCGCCCTTGTTGATCACGAGATCGGTTCCGGCGGCGACCTTGACGGCGATATCGCCGGGGTTTTCGCCCTTGAGGACGCGAACGACGACCTCGCCCGTCTGCTTGCCGACGTCATAGTAATTGAAACCGAGGGCCGCCAGTGCGCCGCGGGAGACGGAATCGGTGTCGGCGGTGAAGAGCGGCAGCTTGCTTTCCTCTGCGACGGCGACGGCACCTTCGAGGGCGGAGATGATGGTGTTGTCCGTCGGGACATAGATCGCGTCGGCGCGGCCGACGAGCGCACGAGCCGCACCCTGGACTTCGGCCGACTTCGTCGCGGCGGATTCGATCACCGTCAGGCCGGCCTTTTCAGCCTCTTCCTTGAGGACCGCCAGCAGCGAGACGGAGTTCGCTTCGCCCGAATTGTAGAGATAGCCGATGGTCTTGACGTTCGGCAGGATCTCCTTGATCAGCGCCACGTGCTCGGCGACCGGGGACAGGTCGGAAAGACCGGTGACGTTGCCGCCGGGCTTCTCCATGTCCTTGACGAGCTGCGCGCCCAGCGGATCGGAAACGGCGGTGAAGACAACGGGAATATCGCGGGTGGAGGAGACCACGGCCTGCGCCGACGGGGTGGAGATCGGCACGATTACGCTCGGGGCCTCGCCCGCGAACTGGCGGGCGATCTGTGCTGCGGTCGCCGGGTTACCCTGCGCCGACTCGTAAATGAACTTGAGGTTCTCGCCTTCCTTGTAGCCGGCGGCGGCCAGCGCATCCTTGACGCCGTCGCGTGCGGCATCGAGCGCGGGATGTTCGACGATTGCCGTGACGGCAACCGTGACTTCGTCGGCGCGTGCCGGTAGAGAAAGCGCGACCGTGGCGGCAAGCGCGATAAGAAGCGAACGCATGGGTGTCCTCCGGTTTTTGGTTGGCGATTTCCGGGAAGGCCGGCTACCGTCCCTCCCGCATCGCTTCAGAATAATTCCGCCGCTTTCTTAGGAAAGCAAGGGCCCGAAATCAATCGGCGCAAACAGCTTCATCCATCAAACTTCTTCATCGATCGCGGTGATCGTGCGGCACGCCCGAAAACGCTGGAAGGACGATGAGCCGCCTCAGTCCTCGCCGTGATTGGCGATCATCATCGCCTCGAAGGCGAGGCGGTCGACCTTGCGCATGCGTTCCGATTCCGACTTGAGCTGTCCGCAGGCGGCAAGAATGTCGCGGCCGCGCGGGGTGCGGATCGGCGAGGCGTAGCCGGCCTGATTGATGAAGTCGGCGAACTTCTCGATCTGCTCCCAGTCCGAGCACTGATAATTGGTGCCCGGCCAGGGATTGAAGGGGATCAGGTTGATCTTGGCCGGAATGCCCTTCAGCAGCTTCACCAGTTCCTTGGCGTCTTCCAGGCTGTCGTTGACGTCCTTCAGCATCACATATTCGAAGGTGATGCGGCGGGCATTCGACAGGCCCGGATAGGCGCGGCAGGCCTCCATCAGCTCCTTCAGCGGATACTTCTTGTTGATCGGCACCAGCATGTCGCGCAGATCGTCGCGCACGGCATGAAGCGAAATCGCGAGCATTACCCCGATTTCCTCACCGGTGCGGTAGATCTCCGGCACGATGCCTGAGGTCGAAAGAGTGATGCGCCGCTTCGACAGCGACAGCCCGTCGCCGTCGGACGCGATCAGCAGCGCCGTCTTGACGTTTTCGAAATTGTAGAGCGGCTCGCCCATCCCCATCATCACGATATTGGTGATCTTGCGGCCTTCCGCCGGCACGATCGCACCCTGCGGCGTGTCGCGCTCGGGGAAATCGCCGAGCCGGTCGCGGGCGAGCAGAAGCTGCGCGAGGATCTCTTCCGCCGTCAGATTGCGCACCAGCTTCTGCGTGCCGGTATGGCAGAAGGAACAGGTGAGCGTGCAGCCGACCTGGCTCGAAATGCAAAGCGTGCCGCGGCCCTCCTCCGGAATGTAGACCGTCTCGATCTCTACCGGACGGCCGGCGCCGCGTGGGGGAAAGCGCAGCAGCCACTTGCGCGTTCCGTCGCCCGAAACCTGCTCTTCGACGATCTCCGGCCGTGCGATGGTGAAATGCTCCCTCAGCATCTCGCGCATGTCCTTGGAGACGTTGGACATTTCGTCGAAATCCGAGACGCCGCGAACATAAAGCCAATGCCAGAGCTGGCTGACGCGCATCTTCACCTGCCGCTCCGGCACGCCCTTTTCGACGAGCAGCTTCGCGATGTCTTCGCGCAACAGGCCGATCAGCGACGGCTTTTCCGGCTGTGGCGCAAGCCGCACCTGGGGCGCCTTGACGACGTCCGCCCTGTTTAGAATCTCGGTGGCTGCCATGCTCATCTGGTCCTGTCGTAAAGCGACGGCTCGTCCGGAGACGTTTCCGGATCCTGTTCCGATGCTCGAATTGAAATCTGGCGAGCCTCGGTCACGCGCTCGACGGGGGCGCGGGGGCTCCGAATTTGGGGGCGCTTTAGCATTCTTTTTGCGGCGAGTCACCATAGGACATTATTCTGCCCCTGATCCGCCTGAACACCCAACGCAAAAAGGCCGGCCTCATGGCCGACCCTTGCAATCGTCACGCGCGCTTGGCTCTTACTTGCAGGCCTCGATCTGCTTCAGGGCGGCCGAAATGCCGGAGAGCGAATAGGAGTAGGAGGTTTCCGTGCCGCGCCGCGATTTCGCGTTGACCGACATGGCCTTGCCCGATTTCATCGCAGCGACCAGTGCCGGTTCCTCGGCGGCGTTTTCCACCCAGGCGGAATTGCCCTTGGTGAACATGACGAAGGTGCGGCCGTCGACCACCACGTTGACCTTGGAATTGTCCTGCAGCGGGTATCCCATCATCGCCTGCGGCTCATAGCTGATGTTCTGTCCCGGACGCTGCGAAACGAGGAAGAAGATATCGCCGTGATCGACACCGGCCGGGGTCTTTTCCTTCGGCACGGACAGCACATAGCAGACCTTGCCGTTGCCGGCCTGGTAGGAATATGCACCCCAGGCGTTGAACTGCTGGATTCGCGTCGGAGATTGAGCGGAAGCCACGCCGGATGCAGCCATTACGAGTGCGAGTGCAGTTGCGATCTTTCTTACAAACATGAGTTCCTGCCGCTTGTCTTGCTTACGGTCGCCCGATACCGCGTGGGATGGGCAACGCATAGTCACGATTTAAGTTTATTTTGACTTAATCCGGGTTACCAAACCGTCAACGACTCGGGAAAACGCCCCTTTTTGCGCCCGAATGCGCCTCGAGGTCCATTCGCACACGGATTGCCGATCCGGTCGACGTCGATACTGGAGAGCCGCCCCTTGCCTCCCTCTATGTCACAAAGAATCGGGCAAGAGTTTGACTTTCCGGGCGGGATTGCGGCAACGCGCCTCTGGCGCCGGGGATCGGACGCGTAAACGCCGCAGTAGCGGGAATACCTCACTGCCCGGCGCTGTCTCGCAGCACTTCATCGGCCTTCTGGTAATGCCGTTCCTTGATCTGGCCGCTGATTGCGGCAAAGGCGGCCGTCAATACGGCGATGTCGTCGGAGAAGCCGATCATGGCCAGCATGTCAGGCACGAAATCGAGCGGCAGGACGAAATAGCCGAGCGCCGCGAGCAGAATGCCGCGCGTGCGCGTCGGCGTCGCCGGATCGACTGCGCAATAATAGGCGGCGACGAGGTCGCGGCTGAAGGGAATCTGCCGGGCCGCGCGCCGGAAGGTCGGCCAGAACCGGCGGCGCACCTTGTGTTCCTTGCGCTCCTGCTCGGATTCCTCGCCGGGGAGGAGAATTTCACCGATCTTGATATCGTCCATCGCGTCGATTCCGGTCGTTCAGGGTACTGCGCGGCATTGTAGTGCCGCAGCCTGATATGGGAACGGTGGCCGCTATTTCAAATGGCCGGGCATGCGCCTCTTATTCGATATGGTCGGGCATGAGGCCCTTATTTCATATGGTCGGGCATGCGGCCCTCGGCCGCCCGGTCCATCTTTGCCGCCAATTTGAAATCGAGTTCGGTCAGTCCTTCCGCGTCGTGAGTCGACAGGGTCACGTCCACCTTGTTGTAGACGTTGAACCATTCCGGATGATGATTGAGCTTTTCGGCGGCGAAGGCGCATTGCGTCATGAAGGTGAAGGCCTCGGCGAAGGTCTTGAACCGGAAGGTCTTCCATATAGAGCCGCCGTCCTCCGCAAGGACCCAGCCCTCCATCTTGTGCAAATGCTCGGCGATGGCCGCCGCGTCCAATTTTTCCGGCCGCATGCTGTTTCTCCTTGTGCATCCCGTCCTTATCAACGAGCTTGCCCGCGACAATGTTCACGCGCAAGCCCGCCGCTCGACGAGGACGTTCCGATCCCTGTCCGGGAGCCGGCGGAGGCCTTCGGGCGCTTTACCAGACGCTCGAAGCAGGATGCTCCTCATTGCTCGCGAGGTTCGAGCGCTCTTCGTGAAGCGGGAAGACCTCTTCCGTGAGATAAGGACCGCCGCCGACCGAATCGCGTGACGACAGGAGCACGAAGCGGGAGACGGTAAAGGGAGCGGTGACGAAATTGCCGCGCCCGGAGAGATATTCGACGACATCCTCGACGCGCGATGAGCGCAGGCGCGCCAGCGTCACATGGGGGGTGAACTTTCGCGGATCCGAGGGCAGCCCTATGCGCTGGCAGATGCGCTCGATCTCGGCCTGAAGGGCGAACATTTCGGAAGCCATGCTGACGCCGGCCCAGACGGAGTGCGGTTTCTTGGAGCCGAAGGCGCCGGTGCCCGACAGCTGCAGCTGAAACTCGGGCCGTTCGATGCGGTCAAGCCTGTCGATGATCTCGTCGGCGGTTCGCCAGTCGACGTCGCCGATGAAGCGGAGCGTGATGTGGTAATTCTCCACATCGATCCAGCGAGCTCCGGGAAGACCTCCGCGCAGCAAGGAAAGACTCATTGCTGCATTGCGCGGAATTTCGAGGGCGGTGAATAGTCTCGGCATGGCGAGCTCCCCGAATCTCTTGCAGATGCTTGAAGCGAATCACGCATCGCATCTGCACGCAACCATTATTTGTCCCGTCGGAACGTTTACTTTCCCTTAACTGTGGATGCGCTGTCATTCTCCTTTCGCAAGTGAGCGGACGAAAAGCTCCGCCGTCGGCAGGAAGCGCTCTACCATGACGCCGACACCCCCGCCGTTCGGATGCATGCCGTCGTCGAGCTTAAGGCCGACCTCGGTCACGACGCCGTCGAGGAAGAAAGGGTAGAAGACGAGATTGTGTTCCTTTGCGAGGTCGGGATAGATCTGATTGAAGCGCGCCGCATAATCCGGCCCCATGTTCGGCGGCGCCATCATTCCTGCGAGCAGGACGGCGATGCCGCGCTCCTTGAGGCGCGCGACCATCGCCTCCAGATTCTTGCGCGTCTCTTCCGGCGGGATGCCGCGCAGCGCGTCGTTGGCGCCGAGCTCGAGGATTACGCCGTCTGTTCCGTCGGGGATCGACCAATCGATGCGGGCAAGACCGCTGGAGGTGGTGTCGCCGGATACGCCGGCATTGGCGATCGTGACGGCGAGCCCCTTGTCCTTAAGGGCCTTTTCGAGGCGGGCGGGGAAGGCATCTTCCGGGGGGAGTTGGTAGCCGGCCATCAGGCTGTCGCCGAAGCCGACGAGGCCGACGGGCTCGGCGCGAGCCGCCGCCGATAACACGATTGTCATTGTCAGGCCGAATAAAATGGGCAGAAAGTCTTTTAATGCCATAGGCTCGTTCCTAAATCGGCGGACAATTGTTTGATGATCCGTATCAAATTTTCATATAGGGCTCTTTCGCGTGGCAAAAACCATCATCGAGTTGAAAAATGCGGATCTGACGCTGGGCGAAGCTGCGGCGTCCGTGCATGTGCTGAAGGGCGTAAGCCTCGCGATCGATGCCGGCGAATCGGTGGGCATCGTCGGCCCCTCGGGCTCGGGCAAATCGACTCTGCTCATGGTCATGGCCGGGCTGGAGCGGCTCGACGGCGGCGAAATCATCATTGACGGCACGGCGCTCCACCGCCTCGGCGAGGACGCAGTCGCCGATTTCCGCGGCCGCAATGTCGGCATCGTTTTCCAGTCCTTTCATCTCATCCCGAACATGACCGCGCTCGAGAACGTCGCGGTGCCGCTCGAGCTCGCGAATGTCCGCAATGCATTCGACATAGCGCGTAAGGAACTGATCGCCGTGGGGCTCGGCGAACGCCTGACGCACTACCCCGGGCAGCTTTCCGGCGGCGAACAGCAGCGCGTGGCGATCGCCCGGGCGCTCGCGCCCTCTCCGAAGCTGCTGATCGCCGACGAGCCGACGGGCAACCTCGACGCGGAGACCGGCCGACAGATCGCCGACCTCCTCTTTGCCGAACAGCGCGAGCGTGGCATGACGCTCGTTCTCGTCACGCATGATGCGGCGCTCGCCGGACGCTGCGAAAGACAGATACGCGTCCGCTCCGGTGAAATCGTCCCCGACGCTGAACGGCTCTCCGCCTCGGCCCGGCAGGGAGCCGTGTCCGCATGAGCGGGACGGTTGCCGTCCGGCGGCTGCTCCCGACGATTTCCCTGCGCCCTCTGCTCGCGCTTCGCCCGCTGTTCGCGCTTCGTCTGGCACTACGGGAAATGCGCGGGGGGCTGAGGGGCTTCTATATTTTCCTCGCCTGCATCGCTCTCGGTACGGCCGCGATCGCCGGGGTCAACTCGCTGTCCCAGTCGATCAGCGAAACGATCGCCTCGCAAGGGCAGGAACTGCTCGCCGGCGACATCCGGTTCGAGCTCAACAATCGGGTGGCGACCGCGGACGAGCGTGCCTTCCTCCAGGGTCTCGGCGAGGTTTCGGTATCCGCCGGTCTTCGTTCCATGGCGCGGCTCCCGGACGGCTCCAACCAGGCGCTGGTGGAGCTCAAGGCCGTGGACGGCGCCTACCCGCTTTACGGCAAGCTCGAAAGCGAGCCGGCAAAGCCGCTCCCTGAATTGCTGGCGAAGGACGGCGAGGTGTTCGGCGCAGTCGCCGCACCGCTGCTTCTCGAGCGCCTCGGCATCTCGCCGGGCGCGGAAATTCTCATCGGCAATGCGCGTATCCGGGTCGGCGCGGTACTCGCCAGCGAACCCGACGCTCTTTCCGACGGCTTCGGTTTCGCGCCGCGGCTGATGATTTCCTCCGATGCGCTTGCCGCTTCCGGGCTCGTGCAGACCGGCAGCCTTGTCGAACACACCTACAAGGTCCGTCTGCCGGATCCCGCAGACGTGCCGCTCATTCGCGTGCAGGCCGAGACGCGCTTTCCCTCCGCCGGCTGGTCGATACGGACGAGCGGCAATGCCGCACCCTCCCTCAATGCAAACATCACGCGTTTCTCCCAATTCCTGACGCTCGTCGGGCTCACGGCGCTGATCGTCGGAGGCGTCGGGGTTGCCAACGCCGTGCGCTCCTATCTCGACGGCAAGCGCAGCGTCATCGCGACTTTCAAATGTCTCGGCGCTCCGGCGTCGCTGGTCGCGATGATCTACCTTGCGCAGATCCTGATGATCGCCCTCATCGGCATCGCGATCGGCCTGGTGCTCGGCGCCCTCATCCCCTTCGTGGCAGCGCAATTCCTTGCCGGCCTGCTGCCCGTATCCACCGCATTCGTGCTCTATCCCTCGGCCCTGGGTCTTGCGGCGCTTTTCGGCCTTCTGACGGCGCTGACCTTCGCCATCCTGCCGCTCGGGCGGGCGCGCCGGGTGCCAGCGACTGCGCTTTTCCGGCAGCAGGGTTTCGAGCCGGCGGGCTTGCCTGCCCTGCCCTATCTCGCCGGCGCCTTCATCTGCCTGGCAGGACTTGCCGGGCTCGCGGTCTGGGCCGCCTATGACCGTTCCATTTCGCTGATCTTCCTTGGCGCGATCGCCTTTGCCTTCATCGTGCTGCGCGGGGTTTCGCTCCTCATATCCTGGCTGGCGCGGCGCAGCCCGCGCGTCAATTCGCCGGCGTTGAGACTGGCCATCGGCAACATTCACCGGCCCGGTGCCTTGACGCCGTCGGTGGTGCTGTCGCTCGGCCTCGGCCTCACTCTTCTGGTGACGCTGGCGCTCATCGACGGCAATCTGCGGCGCGAGCTCACCGGCGACATGGCCGAGCGCGCGCCCAACTTCTTCTTCGTCGACATCCAGGGCAGCGAGATCGAAGGCTTCCGCTCCGTGCTCGCGGGAGCGATGCCGGAGGGCAAGATCATCGAAGTGCCGATGCTGCGCGGGCGCATCGTCGCGCTCAACGGCGAGGATGTGAACAGCCGCAACGTTCCCCCCGGCGGCCAATGGGTGCTGCGCGGAGATCGCGGCATCACCTATGCCAAGAACAGGCCGGAAAATTCCAAACTCACCGAAGGCAGCTGGTGGCCCGAGGACTATGGCGGCGAGCCGCTCGTCTCCTTCTCGGCGGAGGAGGCCCGCGAGCTCGGGCTGAAGCTCGGCGATACGGTGACCGTCAACGTGCTCGGCCGCAACATCACGGCCCGGATCGCAAATTTCCGCGAGGTCGAGTGGGAGTCGCTGTCGATCAATTTCGTCATGGTCTTCTCTCCGAACACCTTCGCCGGCGCCCCGCATGCCTGGCTCGCGACCATCATCGATCCCGACGCCTCGGCCGAGGAGGAGGCGGCGGTGTTGAAGAGGGTGACGAATGCCTACCCGACGATCACCAGCGTGCGCGTGAAGGACGCGCTCGACATCGTCAATACGCTGCTCGGGCAGCTTGCAACTGCGGTGCGCGCGGCCGCGGCGGTCGCACTTGTCGCTTCTATCCTCGTGCTTGCCGGCGCACTCGCCGCCGGCAACCGTGCCCGCATCCACGATGCCGTGGTCCTGAAGACGCTCGGCGCGACGCGGACGACCCTCATCCGCGCCTTCAGTTACGAATACGTCATTCTCGGCCTGGCGACTGCCGTCTTCGCGCTTTTCGCCGGCAGCGTTTCGGCCTGGTTCGTCGTCAGCCGCATCATGACCCTGCCGTCGAGCTTCCTGCCGGACGTTGCGGTCGCGACCATCGTTCTTGCGCTGGTCGTGACGGTCGGGATCGGCCTCGCCGGAACCTGGCGTGTCCTCGGGCAAAAGGCCGCTCCGGTGCTGCGGGAACTCTGATCCTGCCATGCCTGACGCGCGATTTCGGCCATGACGGCCGAGTTAACCGTAAATCACTCCAGTTTGATGGTCCGGCGGGCCGACTTTGTTCGATTCCAAGCGCTTCGCCCTTGTGCATGACGGCGTTCACCATCATATTTGTCCACAGGCATGCTGGAGCCCCGCAGCGGCGCCTGGGCGCGCAAAGGAACGACAAGGTTCGCCGCCCGACACCGTAACTTCAACCGGGGCTTAAATGAGGAAACAATGGCTGATCTGAGAAACTACCAAACCCGAATGTCGCCCGCCGGCGCTCAGGCGGGTGCCGTGATCGACGAAGGCCTTCGCGCTTATATGCTGAAGGTCTACAACCTGATGGCCCTCGGCCTGGCGATCACCGGCGTGGCAGCTTACGGAACCTATGCGCTTGCCGCCTCTAATCCGGCATTCGCCCAGCTTATCTACGCTTCCCCCCTGAAGTGGGTCGTGATGTTGGCGCCCCTTGCGCTGGTGTTCTTCCTGAGCTTCCGCATCAATTCCATGAGCGTTTCCGCGGCGCAGACGACCTTCTGGGTCTATGCGGCGCTGATGGGCCTGTCCCTGTCGTCGATCTTCCTGGTCTTCACCGGCCAGAGCATCGTGCAGACGTTCTTCGTGACGGCTGCTTCGTTCGGCGCCCTGTCGCTTTACGGCTATACGACGAAGAAGGACCTTTCGGGCCTCGGATCGTTCCTGATCATGGGCCTCTTCGGCGTGATCATCGCATCCGTCGTCAACATCTTCCTTGCCTCTTCGGCACTCGGCTTCGCGATCTCGGTGATCGGCGTGCTCATCTTCGCCGGCCTGACCGCCTACGACACGCAGAAGCTCAAGGAAATGTACTTCGAAGGCGATGACGCCTTGGTCGCCGGCCGCAAGGCCATCATGGGTGCGCTGACGCTCTACCTCGACTTCATCAACCTGTTCATGTTCATGCTGCAGTTCCTTGGCAACAGGAACGAGTAGTAGCGAACCGGTTTGACGGAAAAGGCGGCTTCGGCCGCCTTTTTTGTTTGCCGGAGCCGGCCTTGATCGATCCGGCGCATCCATGCGAGACAGTACATCTCCAGCCATAATGCGCGAAGAATTCCATGACCGCCACGCTCCGCGACGCCGTTGCCGCCGACCTCCGCTCGATTACCGAGATCTATCGCGAGTCCGTCTTGAACGGGGTCGCGACCTATGAGGAGACGCCGCCATCCGAAGCCGAGATGGCGCTCCGCTTCTCCACAATCACCGGCAACGGCTACCCCTATGTGGTCGCGCTGGACGAGCGTGGCACGGTTATCGGCTATGCCTATGCCTCCGCCTTCCGCAACCGCACCGCCTATCGGTTCCTGGTGGAGGATTCGATCTATCTTTCGCCGGAAGCACGGGGCAAGGGTATCGGCAAGGCGCTGCTTTCCGAACTGGTCGGGCGCTGTACGGCTCTCGGCTTCCGCCAGATGATAGCGGTAATCGGCGGGGCGCACCCCTCATCGATCGCCCTGCACCGGGCGCTCGGCTTCGAACTGCAGGGGCTGATGAAGGCAACCGGCTTCAAGCATGGCCGATGGCTGGATACGGCCTTGATGCAGCTGCCGCTCGGAGAAGGAACCGCAACGAAGCCCGCCGAGGGCGTCTATCCGGATACGCTTTATAGGAGCTGAGCCTGCGCAGGTGAGCTTCAAGCGTCAAATTCAGCGCCGAGCTCCCGTTCGGTGAGGATGCGGTCGATCAGACCCCACTCCAGAGCTTCTTCCGCCGTCATGAAGCGGTCGCGATCCATCGCGCGTTCGAATTCTTCATATGTTCGCCCGCAATGCTCGGCATAAAGCCGCGTCATGCGGTGTTTGGTTCGCCTGATTTCCTCGGCATGGATGAGCATATCGGAGGCCTGTCCCTCAAAGCCGCCCGAAGGTTGATGGACGAGGATGCTTGCATTGGGCAGGGCGGTGCGCTCGCCCGCTTCGCCTGCCATCAGCAGGAACGAACCCATCGAACGGGCCGTCCCCATGCAAAGCGTATGCACGGGCGCCCGGATGTAACGCATCGTGTCATACATCGCGAAGCCGCTGGTAACGACGCCGCCGGGCGAGTTTATATAGAGTTGGATCGGTTTTCTGGGGCTTTCGGCTTCCAGGAACAACAACTGTGCGCAGACGAGAGCAGACACTGCATCGTTCACCTCGCCGTTCAGAAAGATTATTCGCTCCCGCAGCAGGCGGGAATAGATGTCGAATGAGCGCTCGCCACGGCTGGATTGCTCGACGACCATAGGGACGAGTTGCATCGCTTCGCGCATAGGCGAACTCCTGTCTGATGAGCTTGTTTTGGTAGAGTGAGACGTCAGGCGGCGCGCATCAGCCAAAGCCGATTGCTGTTCGCCGCCGGCGGAGTTCGCGGAGCCAGCCGCTCATCCTCCAGCCCATGGATAATTCTCAGAATCGTCCCGCCGTCATTGCTGGGCCTGACCTGAAACGCCACGAGGCTTTCGAGAAAGGGAGGTTCGTCGTCGCGCATTCTGTAGCTGATTTCCTTGCCCGGTGCCGTGGAGACAGGCTCGGCCCCAGCCAGTTCGCGCCTGGGCAGCCATCGCTCACGGAACTCAGGCATGCTGATTGCCCGCCACACCTTTTCAGGCGATTCATCGAGTTCGTATTCGAGCACCAGATTCCTTGCCTGCTCGTTCAGCTCCACATCGTTCATTGATCCATATCCCTCAGCAAGACCTTCAACGCATCGATCCGCGCCGGCCAGTAGGCGCGATATTTCGCCAGCCATCCGGCAACGAGCGCCAGCCCCTCCGGGTCGACCTCGTAGTTCACGAAGCGCCCCTGCCGCTCCTCCCGCACCAGCTTTGCATTACGCAACACGTGGAGATGTTGGGACATGGCCGGCTGGCTGATGTCCATTCCGTTGCGCAAGGCACTGGCATTCATACTTCCGCTCGCCAGCTTCTCGAAGATTGCACGGCGTGTCGGGTCGGCGAGCGCTTTGAATATGTCGTTCTCAGTCATGACGTCAGATAAGCATACACTTATCTGATTCGCAACACGGATTGCACGCTTCGATGCAAGCGGTTTGGCGCCGCCAACCGATTCAGGGATAAATCCGCACGCGGGAAGAGGGGACTGAGGCGAAGCGCTGCCGCTTGTCCCTTCGCCCCACCTGCGGGGAGAAGGTGCCGGCAGGCGGATGAGGGGCGGCTCCGAGTGATATGCCGTCAGGTTTTGACGAGCTTCAGCACCTTGTCGAAGGCCTTGAGCACCTGGGCGAGCTCGTGGCCTCGCTTCAATATCGTCCCGTGAGCGTTGAGCACGCTGAAGGCGCCCTGTTTCGCGGCGAGCTTCGGGTTTTTCTCGATGCGGTAGAGAGGCACTTCTCCGGCGCGCTTGAACACCGAAAAAACGGCCCGGTCCCTCAGGTGGTCGATCGCATAGTCGCGCCACTCCCCTTCGCCCACCATACGGCCGTAGACCTTGAGAATCAGGTCGAGTTCGCGGCGATGGAAGGTGACGGGCGGGGGGTTCTTGGCTTGCTTGTATTCGTGAAGATCGACGACCACATCGGAGGTGGTCTGGCCGTAGTGACGTGCTTCGCCTCGCGGCAAATCCGTTTCATCAGTCATCGGCATTTCGGCCTTCTAATGTGACAGGACCACGACAGTGTGCCTCACACGATCGGAAAAGCAAGCCGGAAGCTGTTGATCAATGTCAGCAATTCTTGGGGCTGCCGCAATTCAGTCAAAACGCCGCCCCAATTCGCCGCAACACTCCGACCGCTGCCGGACAGAGTCGTTGCCACCGTATGTCCGGCCAGCCGTCATGCTGCGGGAGGTTCTCGAACGCAGACATGGCTGGTTCGGTCCGGTAACTTCGAACCCTCAGCCCCAGCCCCTCGATGCTGCCGGGCCGAACCATCCCCTGTTCCGCCGCAAGCGATGCGGAACATTTCCTGTCATCAGAGCTTTCCCTGCGGCCCCGCGAGAACCGTTGCGGCGCCGATAATGGCTCCCGGCGTTTCCTTGTCCTTCATCGATTGCAGCAGCACCGCGCAACCGCTGTTGCCCTGGCCTTCGAACAGGACGGAGGCCGGCAGCGTGAACTCCGCGGGCTTGCCCTCCCACATGCCGATGGTCTGGATGTCGCGCACGGCATGCCAATACGCGATCTCCTTGCCGCTGTTCTCGCCCTTCTCGACCTTGACCACCCTTGCCCGGTCGAAATAGACGACGACGACGTTCGCCCTGCCTTTGCCGGCACCGACCTTGATCGAGATTTCATCGCCGCCGATCGAGGCGGCGATCGGCACCGACAGGCCCTTGCCCTTCTCGTCCATCAAAGCAAGCCGGTTCCTGATGGCCGGCAGGTCCGCGCCGTTGGCGTGGTCGCGCCCGTTCAGGATCGCCTGCGGCGTATAGACGCCGTAGCGGCCGAGCATGCGCGCATAAGCATATTGCCGCTCGGTGTTTTCCTTGGAAGCGAGCGTGTCCGCCCATCCGAGATAGTTCCAATAGTCGACATGATAGGCGAGCGCGACGACCTCGCCTTCATCGACGAGCTTCTTGAGCGCCGCGTCCGCCGGGGGACAGGAGGAGCAGCCCTGGCTGGTGAAGAGTTCGACGACGCCCTTGAGCGCCCCTTCCTTGACCGCTCCATCCTTGACCGGCCCGCTCTCGGCCGCCCTGCCGTCATCCGCTGCGGAAGCTCCGCAGAACGCACCAAGCAGCCCGATCGCCAGGGCGAGACGTCGGATTGTTGGTGTGCAGGCGCATATCATGGCGTCTTTGTTCGTGCTCGTTAGAGCACTTCCGGGAAAATGTGGAACGTTTCCATCCAGAAGTGCGTCGCTTCAACGCGTTTGCCGCGCGGGGAGACCCCTACATACGACGGGTATTCTTCAACGAAAAGTCACGTTGGAGTGACTGCCACAAAGCCGTACAAAACCCTGTGGACCGGACAATAAAAAGCCGGGGCGTCGATGTGGACGCCCCGGCCTTTCTGTTCATACGTCGCCGATCAGGCGGCGAGATCGCGCAGAACCGTCTGCAGGATGCCGCCATTGTTGACGTAGGTGACCTCGTCGAGCGTATCGATGCGGCAAATGAGCGGGACCTCCTTCACTGAGCCGTCGCCATAGGTGATCTTCGCCACGCGCTTCTCGCGCGGCTGGACGTTGGCGAGATTCTCGATCGTCACGACTTCGTCGCCCTTGAGAGCCAGCGATTCCCAGGTCGTGCCTTCCTCGAAGACGAAGGGTACGACGCCCATGCCGACCAGGTTCGAACGATGGATGCGTTCGAAGGACTGGGCAATCACGGCCTTGACGCCTAGGAGGTTGGTGCCCTTGGCCGCCCAGTCACGCGAAGAGCCGTTGCCGTATTCGACGCCGGCGAAGATGACGAGCGGAACGCCCTCCTCCTTGTACTGCATGGCCGCGTCATAGATCGACATCTCCTCCTTTGAGGGATAGTGGATCGTATAACCGCCTTCCTTGCCGTTCGGGCCGAGCATGTGGTTGCGGATGCGGATATTGGCGAAGGTGCCGCGCATCATCACCTCATGATTGCCGCGGCGCGTGCCGTATTGGTTGAAGTCGGCAATCCCGACGCCGTGCTCGAGCAGATAGGCGCCGGCAGGCGAGGCCGCCTTGATCGAACCGGCCGGGGAAATGTGGTCGGTGGTGATCTTGTCGCCGAAGAGACCGAGGACACGGGCGTTCTTGATGTCGGAAATGCCGGCGCCCTTCTTGCCCATGCCGACGAAATAGGGCGGGTTCTGGACGTAGGTGGACCCCTCGTCCCAGGCATAGGTCTGGCCGGCCGGAATCTGGACGGCCTGCCAGTTGGCGTCGCCCTTGAACACGTCCGCATATTTGGTCGCGTAGAGCTCGCGGGTGACGTATTTGAAGATGAAGTCCTGGATCTCCTGCGAAGTCGGCCAGATGTCCCTCAGGTAGATCGGCTGCCCGTTCTGGTCTTCGCCGATCGGCTCCTTCGTCAGGTCCTTCTGGACGGAACCCGCCAGCGCATAGGCGACGACGAGCGGCGGCGAGGCGAGATAGTTCGCCTGTACGTCCGGCGAGATGCGGCCTTCGAAGTTGCGGTTGCCGGAAAGCACGCCGGCGGCGATCAGACCCTTGTCGTTGATCGTCTTGGAGATCTCCGTCGGCAGCGGGCCGGAATTGCCGATGCAGGTTGTGCAGCCGAAGCCGACCAGATTGAAGCCGAGCTTGTCGAGGTCTGTCTGGAGGCCGGATTTCGACAGGTACTCGGCGACGACCTGCGATCCGGGCGCCAGCGACGTCTTGACCCAGGGCTTCGTCTTCAGGCCCTTGGCGACCGCCTTGCGGGCAAGCAGGCCGGCGGCGATCAGCACCGAGGGGTTCGAGGTGTTGGTGCAGGAGGTTATCGCGGCGATCGCGACGTCGCCATGACCGAGATCGTAGTCGGTGCCCTCGACCGCGTAGCGGTTGGCGAGCTGGCCGGGCTTCTTGTAGTCGTTGTCGAGCGCCGCCGCGAAGCCGGAGGCGATGTTCTCGAGCGCGATGCGGCCCTCGGGGCGCTTGGGGCCGGCCATCGACGGCACGACGTCGCCGAGGTCGAGTTCCAGCGTGTCGGTGAAGACGAGCTCGGAACCATCCCCTTCCCGCCACATGCCTTGGGCCTTGGAATAGGCTTCGACCAGCGCGATGCGGCTCTCTTCACGACCCGAGATGGTGAGATAGTTGATCGTTTCGGCATCGACCGGGAAGAAGCCGCAGGTGGCGCCGTATTCCGGGCCCATATTGCCGATCGTCGCGCGATCGGCGAGCGTCATGTTGTCGAGGCCGGAGCCGAAGAATTCGACGAACTTGGAGACGACCCCCTTCTTGCGCAGCATCTGCACGACGGTAAGCACGAGGTCGGTCGCGGTCACGCCTTCCTTGAGCCTGCCGGTGAGCTTGAAGCCGATGACTTCCGGCAGGAGCATGGAAACCGGCTGGCCGAGCATCGCCGCTTCGGCTTCGATGCCGCCGACGCCCCAACCGAGCACGCCCAGCCCATTGATCATCGTCGTGTGGCTGTCCGTGCCGACGCAGGTATCCGGATAGGCGGTGACTTCGCCGTCCTCTTCCCTGGTCCAGACGGCCTGGCCCAGATATTCGAGATTGACCTGGTGACAGATGCCGGTGCCGGGCGGCACGACGCGGAAGTTCTTGAAGGCCTGCTGGCCCCATTTGAGGAAGCGGTAGCGCTCGCCGTTGCGCTGGTATTCAAGCTCGACATTGCGGGCAAAGGCGGTCGGCGTGCCGAATTCGTCGACGATCACCGAGTGGTCGATGACGAGATCGACGGGAACCAGCGGATTGATCTTTTCCGGGTCGCCGCCGAGCGAAACCATCGCGTCGCGCATTGCCGCTAGGTCGACGACGGCAGGAACGCCGGTGAAGTCCTGCATCAGCACGCGCGCCGGGCGATAGGCGATCTCGTTCTCGGCCGTGCCCTTGTCGCCGAGCCATGCGGCGATGTTTTCGATGTCCTTCTTGGTGACCGAGCGTCCATCCTCATTGCGCAACAGGTTTTCCAGCAGAACCTTCATCGAATAGGGAAGCTTCGAGATGCCGGCGAGGCCGTTCGCCTCCGCCTTCGGCAGGCTGTAGTAGACATAGTCCACGCCGTTGACCGTGAGCGTGGAGCGACAATTGAAGCTGTCTAGGGATTTGGACACTGGATGATACCCCGTTCCGTCTGATCGCCAAAAACTGACGTACGAACGCCCGAGCACCTGTGAGGCGCGAAGTGGGATGCGGGTACGGTCATTTCCGCTGTCCGTACGTGGAAGCTCGTTCCATGTTCGGCGCTAGGATGAAATTCACGCCGACCGCTGGCGTGTTGGCCGCCTTATAGATAATTTCTCCAAATCGTGCCAGACCAACCAAGGTTCAATCGGAACTTTTTTTGCTCCGCGAAAAGACACGTCAAGGGAAGCTGGAAATTCATGCGCCTCATGGCTGAAGGTTTGAGTGCGAGGCGCGGCGAGGACCTGATTTTCAACGATATTTCGTTCGCGCTGGCTGCCGGCGAGGCGCTTGTGGTAACGGGTCCGAACGGTGCCGGCAAGTCGACCCTCCTGCGCGTCCTGGCGGGGCTCCTCGAGCCGGAATCGGGCCGCGTCCGGCTGGAGGACGGCCCATCGGGATACGAACATCCGCGCGAACTCAGCCACTATCTCGGCCACCGCAACGCGATGAAGCGCGAGCTGACGGTGGAGGAAAACCTCACCTTCTGGCAACGCTTCCTTGGCGATTCGCCGGGCGGCTCCGGCATCGGCCTCGTCGAAGCGGCGGAGGCAGTGGGGCTCGCCGACATCATTCATCTGCCCTTCGGCTATCTTTCCGCCGGCCAGCAGCGGCGCATGGCCATGGCGAAGCTCATTGTCGCCTTCCGGCCCATCTGGCTTCTCGACGAGCCGACGGCGGCGCTCGACGTCAGCGCCGACAGGCTTTTTGCCGGACTGGTCGCCGCCCATCTCGACCGCGGCGGCGTCGTCGTCGCGGCCACCCACCAGCCGCTTGGATTCGCGGGGGCGAAAAGCCTTGAAATGACGGGATTCGTCCATTGATCGCGCTCTTCTTCCGGGATCTCAAGCTTTCGGTGCGCGCCGGCGGCGGCGCGATGATCGGCGTGCTTTTCTTCATGACGGTCGTCGCGGTCATCCCCTTCGGCGTCGGCCCTGATCTGAACCTGCTCGCCCGCATCGGCCCGGCGATCCTCTGGATCGGCGCGCTGCTCGCGTCGCTGCTCGGCCTCGACAGGCTCTTTCAGGCGGAGCGCGAGGACGGTTCGCTCGACCTCATCATGATGCAGGAGACGCCATTGCTCCTGGCCGTTCTCGTCAAATGCGCCGCTCATTGGACCGCCACCGGCCTGCCGCTGGTGATCGCCTCGCCCTTTCTCGGACTGTTCATGAACATGGACGAAGGCGCCATCGGAGCCACCATGGTCACCCTGCTCGCGGGGACGCCGGCGATAACCTTCATCGGCGCGGTCGGCGCTGCTGTCGCGGTGGCGCTGCCGCGCGGCGGGCTGCTCGTCTCGATCCTCGTCCTGCCGCTTGCCATACCGGTGCTCATCTTCGGCGTCAGCGCGGTCTATGCGGCGATCGAGGATCCGGCCCCGTTTCTGCCGCCTTTCATGATATTGATGGCGATAACCCTGTTCTTCGCGGTGATCGGACCAGTGGCGGCCGCGGCGGCACTCAGGCACTCGGCCGACTGACGAGACGCGGCACCTTAGGATGAATTGCGGAAGCCGGCCTTCCGCGTTAAAGAACCGTAATGAGTGAAAGCAGTCTGGCCATTCGGAAATTCAGCGATCTCGCCAACCCTACCCGGTTCCTGGCGCTGACGGATCGCGTGCTGCCCTGGCTTGCTGCTCTCACGCTGCTCGTCTTTGCGGCCGGGCTCTGGCTCTCCTTCACCACCGAGGGCGACTACCAGCAGGGCGAGACGGTGCGCATCATGTATGTGCATGTGCCTTCGGCCTGGCTTTCCATGATGTGCTACACGGTCATGGCGATCTCCGCACTCGGCACGCTCGTCTGGCGTCATCCGCTCGCCGACGTCTCGGCAAGAGCCGCAGCGCCGATCGGCGCCTGCTTCACCTTTCTGGCTCTCGTCACCGGCTCGCTCTGGGGCAAGCCCATGTGGGGCACCTGGTGGGTCTGGGATGCGCGGCTGACCTCGGTCTTCGTGCTCTTCCTCATGTATCTAGGGCTGATCGCGCTGAACCGCGCCATGGATGAGCCGAGCCGATCGGCGCGCGTCTCGGCCGTGCTTATCCTCGTCGGTTTCGTCAACATCCCGATCATCAAGTTCTCGGTCGAATGGTGGAACACGCTGCATCAGCCTGCAAGCGTCATGCGCCTCGACGGGCCGACGATCGATCCGGAATTCCTGCGGCCGCTCATCGTCATGGCGATCGCCTTCACGCTCCTGTTCTTCACCCTGCATATCGCCGCCATGCGCAACGAGATCTGGCGCCGTCGCGTGGCCTCGCTCAGACGCCAGGCGGCGCGCAATGCCGGCCGGGAGCAGCTTTCGCCATGATGAGCCATGCCGCCTATGTCATTGCCAGCTACGCGGTTGCCGCCGCCACCGTAGCCGGACTCATCCTCTGGGTCCTCACCGACGGCCGCGCCCGCAGGCGCGAATTGCAGCAGCTCGAGGCCGCCGGGATCCGCCGCCGCTCCGCGGAACTGCCAGCCGGAGGGGGCAAATGACGAACGCTGAGACGCCGCAGGACGAGCGCAGGCCCGGAGCCCTCCGCTATCTCATGGCGGCGCTTCCGCTCCTCATCTTCGCGGTGCTCGCACTCATCTTCTGGAGCCAGTTGAACTCCGGCAGGGACGTCAGCGAAATCCCCTCGGCGCTGATCGGCACCAAGGCGCCGATGCTCGCCATGCCGCCGCTCGAAGGGGCTGCAACGCCATCGGGCGAACCCATGCCGGCTCTCGACGACACGGCGGTCAAGGGCAAGCTCACGCTCGTCAATGTCTGGGCCTCCTGGTGCGTGCCCTGTCGGCAGGAGCATCCGATCATTCTTGAGCTGTCGAAAGACCCGCGCCTCACCGTCGTCGGCATCAACTACAAGGACCGGAACGAAAACGCGCTGCGCTTCCTCGGCGAACTCGGCAACCCTTTCTCTGCAATCGGCGTCGATCCGAACGGAAAGGCGGCGATAGACTGGGGCGTCTACGGCATCCCGGAATCCTTCCTCGTCGCCGCCGACGGCACGATCCTCTACAAGCGTGCCGGCCCCTTCGACGAAAAGAGCCTCAGGGAAGGGCTGCTGCCGGCGATCGAGAAGGCGCTTGCGGGCTCGTAGGCCGCGACTGCCCCTCATCCGGCCTGCCGGCGACCTTCTCCCCGCAAGCGGGGCGAAGGTGACTCGCGGCGCCTCCTGAACCATCACTTCCCTTCGAAGGAGCGGCTAAACCCCCGCCTGCCAAGCCTTCACCGCATCGAGCGGCCAGACCAGCATCAGCACGTTGAGCGTCAGGTTGTCGCGCACCATATAGCCGGTGAAGAGTTCGAAAACGATGGCGATCGCGACCGTGGCTGCGACCGGCAGCCGCAAGGCGATGAGAAAGCCGACAACCATGGCGAGCGTATCCATGGCCGAATTCAGGATGCTGTCGCCGAAATAGTCGAGCGAGATCGTCGCGGCCCGGTAACGGTTGATCACCACCGGCGTGTTCTCGACGATCTCCCAGGCGGACTCGATCACGGTCGCGAGAAGCAGGCGGGCGCTCCAGGGTTTGCCGCGCATGAGAAGGTGACCGAGGCCGTAGAAGAGAAAGCCGTGGATGACATGGGACGGCGTGTACCAGTCGGAAAGGTGCTGGGAGTTGCCGCTGGATTTGACGACGCCTTCCCAGAGCTTGATGTAGCCGCATTCGCAGATCCATAGCCGCCCCATCAGATGCTGCACGAGGACCTGGATTGCCAGCACGCCGAGGCAGGCAAGCAACCAGAGCGCCGCTCGTCGCTGCTTGTCCTGCGAGGCGGCCGCGATCGTCACTCCGCGCTATCCTGTTCGAGCGAATGCTTCATGATCAGCGGCATCTGGGCGAGCGTGAAGAGGATGGTGATCGGCATGGTGCCCCAGACCTTGAAAGCCACCCAGAAGTCCGTCGAGAAGGAGCGCCAGATCACCTCGTTGAGCACGGCGAGGAACAGGAAGAACACGCCCCAGCGGATCGTCAGCTTCCGCCATCCCTCCTCGTCCAGCTTGAAGGCGGCGTGGAAGACGTAGCCGAGCAGCGATTTGCCGAAGAGGAGGCCGCCGAGCAGGATCGCGCCGAAGAGCGTGTTGACGATGGTCGGCTTCATCTTGATGAAGGTGTCGTTCTGCAGCCAGAGCGTCAGCGCGCCGAAGACGAAGACGACGATGCCGGAGACGAGCGGCATCATCGGCAGCGTGCGCGTCATGATCCAGGAAGCAATCAGCGCCGCCGCCGTTGCCGCCATGAACAGGCCGGTCGCGATGAAGATCGGCCCGCCGAGCTCGGCCAGCGCGGGAAAACGGCCAGCCAGCCACTCGCCCCGCGAATTGGCGAAGAAGAAGACCATCAGGGGGCCGAGTTCCAGCACGAGCTTGAGCAGCGGGCTTACCTCTGTCTTCGGCTTGGCGGCCTCGATCGTCGACATGTGCGGATCCTGTTCTGTCATCTTCTGCCGCTCATAGCATCAGGATTGCGGCAAAACCATATCAACCGCGGTTTTGGCGCAAACCTCCTCCGCTTCGTCAAGGAGCAGCAACGCCGGCGATCGCCTCGGCGAAGTCCTTGGCTTCGAACGGTTCGAGGTCGTCGATCCCTTCGCCGACGCCGATGAAGTAAACCGGCAGCTTGTGCTTGGCGGAGATCGCCACCAGAATGCCGCCGCGTGCAGTGCCGTCGAGCTTGGTCATGATCAAGCCGCTGACGCCGGCGACGTTGCGGAATATCTCGACCTGCTGCAGGGCGTTCTGCCCTGTCGTCGCGTCGAGCGTCTGCAGCACCGTATGCGGCGCGTCCGGATCGAGTTTTCCGAGAACGCGCACGATCTTTTCGAGCTCCGCCATCAGTTCGGCCTTGTTCTGCAGCCGTCCGGCGGTGTCGATGATCAGCACGTCCGCCTTCTGCTCGCGGGCACGCTGGAACGCCTCGTAGGCAAGCCCGGCCGCATCGGCGCCGAGCTTCGAGGAGACGATTTCGGATTTCGTCCGTTCGGCCCAGATCTTCAGCTGCTCGATCGCCGCCGCCCGGAAAGTATCGCCGGCGGCCAGCATGACCTTAAGTCCCGCGCCGGAAAGCTTTGCCGCAAGCTTGCCGATCGTCGTCGTCTTGCCGGTTCCGTTGACGCCGACGACGAGGATCACGTGCGGCTTGTGGCTGAGATCGAGTTCCAGCGGCTTGGCGACGGGCGCCAGCACCTTGGTGATCTCGCCGGCCATGATGCGCGAAACGTCCTCGCCGGACACATCCTTGCCATAGCGCTCCGAGGCGAGCGTGTCGGTGACGCGCATCGCCGTCTCGACGCCGAGGTCCGCCTGGATCAGCAGGTCCTCGAGGTCCTGCAGCGTCGCCTCGTCGAGCTTGCGCTTGGTGAAGAGGCTGGCGATCTGGCCGGTGAGTTGCGACGAGGTGCGCGCAAGGCCCAGGCGAAGGCGCTGGTACCAGTTGAGCTTGGCTTGCGGGGCGGGCGCTTCTTCCGTGGGGCGCCTCTCGGCGGCGGCGAAGCCTTTGGGAAGGCTGGGTGCCAGGGGCTCGGATGGAGGCTCACCCCCCTCTGCCCTCCCCGGCATCTCCCCCGCGAGGGGGAGGATTGGGAGACGCACGCTCTCGTCCTCCGGCGCTGCCGTTTCATCTGCCGAAGAGCCTGCGCCTTCCGCACGGTCGTCTGCGTCAATCTCCGCCTCTTCGACGTCGGCTGCGATGGCGGCTTCGCGCTCTTCCTGCTCTCCCGAAGGGACAGAGGCGGGTGCCGAGAGCTCGTCGACAGTCGTTGGGTGTTCGGAAGGCCGCTCACCCTCCTCTTCCCTGCCGGGCATCTCCCCCGCAAGGGGGGAGATCGGATGCGGGACGCTCTCGCCCTGCTCCACAGTGTTTTCATCTGCGGTGGCAGCAGTGCTTACTGGCCCTTCCTCACGCGTGGTTTCGGCCGTTGGCGTGTCTGGCGCGAAGGAAACATCGCGATCGTCCGTGCTAGCTTCCGTTACCTCGGCTGCACTACGATCTTCCTCGACCGGTGCCTGGGTCCCGCCCTGTTCTCCCGAAGGGACAGGGGGGGTTACCGCGACCTCATCGGCAGCGGCCGTCTCCTGCGGCGGCGCCGGTTTCTCTTCGACGGCATCCTTGCCGAAGGAGAAGATCTTCTTGATGAAACCAATCGCCATGGGAATGTCCGCTGTCAGGCCGCAGCCATCTGTTTGCGCTCGATCGTCAGATGCTTGCCATTGTGGCCGGTGATTCCGACCGTCACAAGCGACCGCGGCTCAAGGCCGGCCGCATCTACGAGCGTGAAGTTTTCCGTATGGGCCAGACCGTTCATTTCCACAAGGATCGTCTGGCTGCTGCCGATCATGCCCTCGAGGTGGCCCGCATGAAGCTCCGCCCCCTTCGCACGCAGGCGCGCGGCACGCTCCTTGACAAGCGCGCGGTCGAGTTGCGGCATGCGGGCGGCCGGGGTGCCGGGGCGCGGGCTATAGGGGAAGACGTGAAGATGCGCGATGCCGCAATCCTCGGCGTGCCGCATGGCATTCTCGAACATCGGCTCGGTCTCGGTCGGAAATCCGGCGATCATGTCCGCGCCTAAGCTGATCTCGGGGCGCAGGCGCCGGACCTCGTCGCAGAAAGCGCGCGCATCGGCGCTCGAATGCCGCCGCTTCATGCGCTTCAGGATCAGGTCGTCTCCGTGCTGCAGCGAAAGATGCAGATGCGGCATGAAGCGCGGCTCCTCGGCGATGAGGTCGAGGAGGTGGCCGTCCGCCTCGATGCTGTCGATGGAGGAAAGCCGCAGGCGCAGGATTTCCGGCACCTGTTTCAGCAGGGTCTTCCCGAGAAGCCCGAGGGTCGGCGTTCCGGGCAGATCGGCGCCGTAGCTCGTGGCGTCGACCCCGGTCAGAACGATCTCGCGGTAGCCGCTTTCGGCAAGGCGTCTCGCCTGGTCGACGACGGCGCCCATCGGCACGGAGCGCGAATTGCCGCGGCCATAGGGAATGATGCAGAAGGTGCAGCGGTGGTCGCAGCCGTTCTGCACCTGGATGAAGGCGCGCACGTGCCCGTCTATGTGCTTCACCATCTGCGGCGCGGTGGCGCGCACGCTCATGATGTCGTTGACACGGAGTTTCTCTTCGGCCGAGACGCCGAAATCCGGCAGCGAGCGATAGGAGGCGCTCCTGAGCTTCTCCTCATTGCCGAGCACCGCGTCCACCTCCGCCATTTCGGCGAAGGTTTCCTTCTCGGTCTGGGCGGCGCAGCCGGTGACGATGATACGGGCGTGCGGATTTTCGCGGCGCGCCCGGCGGATCGCCTGTCGGGCCTGGCGCACGGCCTCGGCGGTGACGGCGCAGGTATTGACGAGGATGGCGTTGTTCAGCCCCGCCTTTTCGGCCTCCGCCCGCATCACTTCCGACTCATAGGTGTTTAGCCGGCAGCCGAAGGTTATGACCTCGACCCCGCTCAAAGGGCTCTCGCTCCGCTGTCGCCGCTCTCCGGCTCATTGCGTGCAAAGATGCCGGTGACGGGATCGACGGTGCCGGACCATTCCCATTCGGCCGGCCCCGTCATGATGACGTGGTCGTCGCGCTCGCGCCATTCGATCTTGAGCGGACCGCCGGGCACGTTCACGGTAACCATCCGCTCCGTCCGGCCGGTTCTCGCACCGCTGACGGCGGCGGCACAGGCGGCCGAGCCGCAGGCAAGCGTCAGGCCGGCGCCGCGCTCCCAGGTCCGCAGGTCCATCTCCTGGCGGGAGCGGATGCGCGCGATGGAGATATTGGCGCGCTCGGGGAAGATCGGATGGTTCTCGAGGAGTGGTCCGAACCGGTCGAGCTCGTAGCTCCACACATCGTTCTCGACCCAGAAGATCGCATGCGGATTGCCCATGGAGGCGACCGAGGGAGAGTGCAGCACGGGCGCATCGATCGGCCCGATCTGCAGCTCGATGCGCCGCGTGTCGTGGAATTCCTCCGCGAGCGGGATCTGGTCCCAGCCGAAACGGGGCTTTCCCATATCGACCGAGATCGTGCCGTCGTCGTGTTCCTTGGCTTCGAGAAGGCCCGCGACCGTATGGAAGAGGAAGGCTTTCCTGCCGGTCTCGGCCGCAAGCGCCTGGACGACGCAGCGGGTGCCGTTGCCGCAGGCCTGGGCCATCGACCCGTCGGAATTGACGATGTCGATCCAGGCATCGGTCCCGGCAGACTTCGGGTCATGAATTGCCATGATCTGGTCGAACTCGGTCGCCGGGTCGGCATTGAGCGCGATCGCAGCCTGCGGCGTCACGCGGTCCTTGCGCCCGCGCATGTCGACCACCAGGATCTTGTTTCCAAGCCCGTTCATCCTGGCAAATTGCACCTGATCGGCCATGTCGCGACTGTCCAAACCCTGGCCCCGCTTCGGAGGCGCCCTTCATTCGGGCTGTATATGGCGGAAAAGCCCGGAAATTACCAGTGCCGGCGTCATTCCCGTGCCGTCGGCGGGAGAGGGACGTCGAAGACTTCTCCCGGTCGCAGCGCCCGGAAACGGTTTCGATCGATACCGTGCTTGGCGAGCGCAGTCTCCAGCGCCCGCAGCGGCTCCTCGACCCCCTCGTTGGTCAACCGGAAGGTGCCCCAATGGTGACCCGCCGCGTATTCGGCGCCGCATGCGACCATGCCTAGGACCGCCTCTTCCGGATTCTGGTGCTGAGAGGCCATGAACCAGCGTGGCTCGTAGCTGCCGAAGGGCAGGTTGGCGAGGCGGAAGCATCCGTGTTTTTCCCGCGCCGCACGATAATTGATGCCGTCGTGAAAACCTGTGTCGCCGACATGATAGATCTTGCCGGCCGGCGTCTCGATGACGAAGGCGGCCCAGAGCGCCATGCGCCGGTCGTTCGAGCGGCGAGCCGACCAATGGTGGCATGGCTCCGCATGGATGACCACGCCATCACCGAGGTCGAGCCGGTCGCCCCAGTCGACGACGGTAATCTCGGCACCCGCGACGGCGCGGCGAATGATCGTGTCGTTGCCGAGCGGCGTTACGAGATGCGGCGCATGCTTGGTGTGGAGCGAGCCGAGCGTGGCGAGATCGAGGTGGTCGTAGTGGTTATGGGTGACGAGCACGATATCGATCCGCGGCAGGTCGTCCATGAGAATGCCGGGCGGGTTGCGGCGGCGGGGTCCGGCAAACGTAAAGGGGCTGGCGCGATGCGACCAGACCGGGTCGGTCAGGATGTTGAGGCCCGCGACCTGGATCAGCAGCGTTGCGTGACCCACCATGGTGACGCGGAGCCGCTCGCCGTCGACACTGGTATCCGGCCTCGCCTGCGGAAAGGGGCTGTCATAGTGGCGCGGCCATTGCTCGCGTCCACCGCCGGACTGCCAACGCAGGAGGTCGGCGAAGCCGCGCGGCGGTGTGCCGCCCGGATTGTAGAAGCGAATGCCGTCGAAGTGGTCCGAAACGGGCCCGCTATAGTAGGGATTGCCGCTTTTCTTCATCGCTGCCTCGGTGGAGGGACACCTGCAGAGAAATAGGCGCATTTGCCGCCGGATCACAGGGCTCGGGCAGGAGCGGCCGACAATTTCCTGATGATGCGACCGGACGGAGGTGATGGTCCTGCTCGCGTGTGGGAGCATAGGTGGAGCCCGAGCGCAGCGTCTCCGCGGTCGATCCTTGACTTTTCTCCCGGTTTGCTGTTTATCGCGGCGAATTCCTTCGCAAGTGATGACTTCCGAAGCCACCGACCGGGCCCCGCAAAGGTATAAAGAGAGCCCGGAGGTCAACACCCGACAGCGCGCTGCGCCCTCGGGTGGTTTTTGGCTTTGCGCCTTGTTTTCCGCGCGAAGGGACCCACGTTTCCGGACGAGCCGATCTATCGCAATCCGGAGACAAGAAGGAAGAGAATATGTTCGAGAGCCTCCAGGACCGTCTTGGTTCCATATTGAATGGACTGACCGGCCGCGGCGCCCTGTCGGAAGCCGATGTTTCCGCAGCGCTTCGGGAGGTTCGCCGTGCGCTGCTCGAAGCGGACGTGGCGCTCGATGTGGTGCGGTCCTTCACGGAGAAGGTTCGCGAAAAAGCGGTCGGCGCCGAAATCGTAAAGTCGATCAAGCCCGGCCAAATGGTCGTCAAGATCGTTCATGACGAGCTCATAGCGATGCTCGGCTCCGAGGGCGTCACGATCGATCTCAATGCGGCGGCTCCGGTCGTCATCATGATGGTCGGCCTGCAGGGCTCGGGCAAGACGACGACGACCGGCAAGATTGCCAAGCGGCTGACCGCGCGGGACAAGAAGAAGGTCCTGATGGCCTCGCTCGATACCCGCCGCCCGGCCGCGCAGGAACAGTTGCGCCAGCTCGGCGTGCAGACCGGCGTCGATACGCTGCCGATCATCGCCGGCCAGTCGCCGACCGATATCGCTGCGCGCGCCGTGCAGGCGGCCAAGCTCGGCGGCCACGACATCGTCATCCTCGACACCGCCGGCCGCACCCATATCGACGAACCGCTGATGATCGAGATGGCGGAGATCAAGCGGAAATCCAACCCGCATGAGATCCTGCTGGTCGCCGATGCGCTGACCGGACAGGACGCCGTCAACCTCGCCCGCAACTTCGACGAACGCGTCGGCATCACCGGCCTGGTGCTCACGCGCATGGACGGCGACGGCCGCGGCGGTGCGGCGCTCTCCATGCGCGCCGTCACGGGCAAGCCGATCAAGCTCATCGGCGTCGGCGAGAAGATGGACGAACTCGAGGAGTTCCATCCGCGCCGCGTCGCCGACCGCATCCTCGGCATGGGCGACATCGTCTCGCTCGTCGAAAAGGCGGCGGAGAACATCGACGCCGAAAAGGCGGCCGCCATGGCCGCCAAGATGGCCAAGGGCAAGTTCGACCTCAACGACCTCGCCGATCAGCTGCAGCAGATGCAGAAGATGGGCGGCATGGGCGGCATCATGGGTCTGATGCCCGGCATGGCCGGCATGAAGGACAAGATGTCCGCCGCCGGCCTGGATGACTCGCTCTTCAAGCGCCAGCTCGCGATCATCTCCTCGATGACCAGGGCGGAGCGCGCCAATCCCGATATTCTCAAGCATTCGCGCAAGAAGCGCATCGCCAGCGGCTCCGGCACCGATGCCTCCGACATCAACAAGCTTCTGAAAATGCACCGCCAGATGGCGGACATGATGAAGATGATGGGCGGCAAGGGCAAAGGCGGCATGATGAAGCAAATGATGGGCGGGCTCGCCGGCAAGATGGGCCTCGGCGGCTTGGGCGGCGGAATGCCCGATCTTTCGAAAATGGATCCGAAGCAGCTCGAGGCCCTGCAGAAGCAGGCCCAAGCCGCCGGTCTCGGCAAGCCTGGCGGCGGCCTGCCTGGCCTTAGCGGTGGTTTGCCCGGTCTGGGCGGCGGTTTTCCCGGCCTCCCCGGCCTACCGAAGAAGAAGTGAGGATCGCGACGAATGCTTGATCCCGAGATCAAAGAGGAATTGGCGAGCTACCGGCAGTCGATCGACAATATCGATGCCGCGCTCGTCCACATGCTGGCCGAACGCTTCCGCTGCACCAAGGCGGTTGGCGTGCTCAAGGCCAAGCACCAGCTGCCGCCGGCCGATCCGGCGCGCGAAGAATACCAGATCGAACGCCTCCGCCACCTGGCGAAAGACGCCAATCTGGATCCGGATTTCGCCGAGAAGTTCCTGAACTTCATCATCAAGGAAGTCATCCGGCATCATGAAGCCATCGCCGCCGATTGCTCGCAGAACGCGGGCAGCGCCGGCACCACCCATTCCGCTTGAGTCAAGCGGTCAAGAAAGCCTGCAAGGAGTAAATTGAAATGGCACTGAAAATTCGTCTCGCCCGCGGCGGTTCCAAGAAGCGTCCCTATTACCAGATCGTCGTTGCCGACGCGCGCAGCCCGCGTGACGGCCGCTTCCTCGAAAAGCTCGGCTCCTGGAACCCGATGCTTGCCAAGGACGACGAAAAGCGCATCGAACTGAACGCCGAGCGCGTTCAGCACTGGATCGCCCAGGGTGCCCAGCCGACCGACCGCGTCATGCGCTTCCTCGATCAGGCCGGCCTTGCCAAGCGTCCGGCCCGCAACAACCCGACCAAGGCGCTGCCCGGCAAGAAGGCACAGGAACGTGCCGCTGAAGCCAAGCAGAAGGCGGAAGAAGCAGCCGCTGCGGCTGCGGAAGCTGCCGCGGAATAATTTCCGGCGGAATGGCATTGAGAACGGGCGGCATTTCCATGCCGCCCGTTTTGCTTTATGTGCACCGGAAAATCGCATGTTCTCATCCCGATGTGGTTTGGGAAACATGCAGCAAGTTCACCCTGGATGCCCGACGATGACACAGCTGAAGAACCCTGTCCTGATGGCGACGATCGGCGCGGCGCAAGGGCTGCGCGGCGAGGTGCGGGTAAAGTCCTTCACCGACGATCCGGCTGCACTCGGCGACTATGGCAAGCTCCACAGCGAGGACGGGCGCGTCTTCGAGGTGCTTGAAATCCGCGAGGCCAAGAACGTCGTCGTCGTGCGGTTTCGGGGCGTCAACGATCGGACTGCTGCCGAAGCGCTCAACGGTCTCGAACTCTTCATCGAGCGCGACAATCTCCCCGACGACGATCTCGACGAGGACGAATTCTTCTACGCAGACCTCGAGGGCCTGGAAGCGGTCGATCGCACCGGAAAGAGCTATGGTTCGGTGACCGGCGTCTTCGATTTCGGCGCTGGCGATCTCCTCGAACTGAAAGGCCCGGGCCTCAGGCCGGTGCTTATTCCCTTCACGGAATGGTCGGTACTCGAAATCGATCTCGAAGCGGGCAAGCTCGTCATCGACCCGACCGCCGCCGGGCTCGTCGACGACGAGAAGAGCGGGCCTGGCAAGCCCTTTCCGACCAAGCGCAAGTGAGCCCACGGCAATGCCCTTTCGCGCGACTGTCCTGACGCTCTACCCGGAGATGTTTCCGGGGCACCTCGGCGTTTCGCTCGCCGGAAAGGCGCTGGAGCGCGGAGACTGGTCGATGGAGGCCGTGCAGATTCGCGACTTTGCCGGTGACAAGCACCGCACCGTCGACGATACGCCGGCGGGCGGCGGTGCCGGAATGGTATTGAAGCCCGACGTTCTTGCCCGCGCCATCGATCATGTCGCTGCAGACGACGGGCGACCGCGGCTTCTGATGAGCCCGCGCGGACGGCCTCTGACACAGGAAAGGGTGCGGGCCCTGGCCGCCTGTCCCGGCGCTGTCATCGTTTGCGGACGTTTCGAGGGCGTCGACCAGCGGGTCATCGACAGGCGTGGACTCGAGGAAGTCTCGATCGGCGACTACATTCTTTCCGGCGGCGAGCCGGCAGCGCTCGTTCTGCTCGACGCCGTGGTGCGTATCCTGCCGGGCGTGATGGGCAATCAGCTGTCAGGCGTCCACGAGAGCTTCGAGGGAGGGCTCCTCGAACACCCCCACTACACGCGTCCCCAGATCTTCGAAGGTCACGAAATCCCGGCCGTCCTCACCTCCGGCAACCACGCGGCCATTGCGCAATGGCGGGAAGCGGCGGCGCGCCGGCTGACGGCGGAACGCCGGCCGGATCTTCTGGAGCGTGATCCGGCTCAGCCCGTGAAGAAATAATAGGCCGCGAGCAACAGACCCACCGCCACCACCACGGCTCGGATGACCGCCTGCGGAACGCGTCGTGCCGCCCAGACGCCCATGTAGCCGCCAAGCGCTGCGCCCGGCACCATGATTGCCGCATGCAGCCAGGAGACGACGCCGCCCGCAGCGAAAACCACGATGGCGATTGCGGCGATGACGATGGAGATGAAGTTCTTGAGTGCATTCAGCCGGTGATAGCCGCCGCCGGTGGCAAGTCCGAGCACGGCGAGCATCATGATGCCCATGCCGGCGCCGAAAAAGCCGCCATAGACGGAGGTCGCCAGCTGGCTCGCAACGCCCAGCGGTCCGATGCGATGCTCGTCACTGCGCGCCTTCGGCTTCAGGAGGGGGCCGGCGGCGAAGATCGCCGTTGCCGCGATCAGCAACCAGGGCACCATCGCACGGAAGGCCGGATTGGAGAGCGACAGAAGCAGGAGAGCGCCGGCGAGCCCGCCGATCGCCGAAATGATGCCGAGGACGATGGCGTTCTTCCGGTCGGCGCGGATCTCCTTGGCATAGGCAAGCGTCGACGTGATATAGCCGGGGAACTGGATGATGGACGAGGTCGCGTTGGCGACGATCGGCGGGAGCCCGCCAAGGGTCATCGCTCCGAAAGTCAGGAAGGTGCCGCCACCGGCAATGGCATTGACGACGCCGGACAGGAAGCCGGCGACGAAGAGCAAGAAGACCTGGAGCAACGTCATGGCTTTCTCCCGAAACGTGTGAATCGGGATAGCCGGTGGCGCGGTCGACCGCAAGTCCGTGGGGAGGGGCATTCTTGAAGCGCGCGCGACAAAATCCGCTTTCGGGGATGACAAGGCCGGTCATATGGTGTATGTGCCGGCCCGGTTCGGGTTCCTTGCCCGTCGACCGTCAACGAAGAATGGCGAATACGCTCCTGCCGCAAATGCGGCAAGGCCTGAAGGAAAGTCCGACAGGCCGATAGAGAGCGCTCTGGCTGTTTCAGAAAAACGCAAAGGTTAGACCGATGAACATCATCCAGCAGCTGGAAGCCGAACAGGCCGCCAAGATCGCCGCAAAGCGCACCCTTCCCGAATTCTCCCCGGGCGACACCGTCCGCGTCAATGTACGCGTTGTCGAAGGCAACCGCACCCGCGTACAGGCTTACGAAGGCGTCTGCATCGCCCGCTCCGGCGGCGGCATCAACGAGAGCTTCACCGTTCGCAAGATTTCCTACGGTGAAGGCGTCGAGCGCGTATTCCCCGTCTACTCCCCGCTCGTCGAGAGCGTCGATGTGGTTCGCCGCGGTAAGGTCCGCCGCGCCAAGCTTTACTATCTGCGCGACCGCCGCGGCAAGTCGGCTCGTATCGTCGAGAACACCGGCACCCGCGCCCGCAAGCTGAACGACGCCGAGCGTCAGGCCGTTGTCGAGGAGAAGGCACGCATCGAGGCTGAAAAGGTCGCAGCCGCCCAGGCTCTGGCCGCCGAGAAGGCAGCAGCCGAAGCCGCTGAGGCAAAGGCGGCGGAAGAAGCAAAGGCTGCGGAAGCTGCAGCAGAATAAGTTTTCAACTCTTCAGAGTTGTGCGGAAAGGCGGCCCTCGGGCCGCCTTTCTTTTTGGTTATCGGCCGCTTGTGTTCCCCATAGATTTTATGACATTTTCTGTCGCCACAATCTGGGAGTTCCTCAATGACAATTCTTCGCCGCGTGCTTGCGGGCATTGCCGCAGTTCTTGCCGTTCCATTCGCAGTCCCGGCGCCCGTTTTCGCCAGCGACCTGCCCGACCTCCGTGGCAAGACGGTCGTCGTGGTGACGGAGAACGCCTATCCGCCGCTGCAGTTCGTCGATCCGAAATCCGGCCAGGCCATCGGTTGGGAATATGACGCGATGAACGAAATCGCCAAGCGCTTGAATTTCAAGGTCGAGTATCAGAACACGAGCTGGGACGCGATGATCCAGGCGGTTTCCGACAGTCAATACCAGATCGGCATGACCGGAATCACCATCAAGGACGACCGCAAGGAGAAGGTCGATTTTTCGGATCCCTATATGCGCTCGCAGCAGTTCATGCTGGTGCGCGGCGACGAGACCCGGTTCGACGACGCCAAGAGCTTCGCCGCGCTCGAAAGCGGTCTGGTCGGCGCCCAGCCCGGCACTTCGCCTTTCTACACGGCCGTCTACGAGGTTCTCGACGGCAACGAGCAGAACCCGCGCATCAAGCTGTTCGAAACCTTCGGTGCGACGGTGCAGGCGCTGAAGGCCGGCGACGTCGATCTGGTCTTGACCGACAGTGTCGCGGCCAAGGGTTATGTCGACTCCTCCGAGGGCCAGCTCAAGGTGGTCGGCGAGCCGCTCGGCACCGAGGATTTCGGCTTCATCTTCCCGAAGGGATCGGAACTCGTGGCGCCGGTCAATGCCGCCATAAAGGCGCTCAAGGAGGACGGCACCTTCGACGCGCTCAACAAGAAGTGGTTCCTCGACTACAAGATGGGCGGCTGACCGCGGAACGGGATAAACACATGGGCGGCTTTCCGCCCATGTCCCGCTTCCCCTTATTGGAATTGCAATGACGCCGATCCAATCATCCGACACTTCCGGGAAGGGCGATTATCCCTGGTGGCTTATCGCCCTTCTCGTGATCGCTGCGGCACTGGCCGTGGTCATCGCCGCCAATGATATCTTCACGCAGGTGTTCACCGTCGTCCTGAAGGGTTTGGGCGTCACCGTTTTCGTCACTCTCGTCGGATTCGTGCTCGCAACGGTGCTCGGGCTCGGCGTGGCCCTGATGGCGCTTTCCGAGCACGTGGTCCTGCGTCAGATCGCGCGCTTCTATACGGAAGTCATCCGCGGCGTACCGATCCTCGTGCTGCTGTTCTATATCGCCTTCGTCGGCGCGCCTGCCCTGGTGACGATCGCGAATTTCCTGTCGGCGCCGCTGATTTCGGCGGGCTGGATCGAGCCGTTCGTCGTTCGCGACGTGTCGCTGATGTGGCGGGCAATCATGGCGCTGATGATCGGCTATTCGGCCTTCATCGCCGAAGTCTTCCGCGCTGGCATCCAGTCGGTCGACAAGGGCCAGGTGGAGGCGGCAAAGGCGCTCGGGCTCTCCCGCTACCAGCGCTTTCGCCTCGTCGTCTTTCCGCAGGCGATACGCGTCATCCTGCCGCCGCTCGGCAACGACTTCGTGGCGATGGTCAAGGATTCCTCCCTCGTCTCGGTGCTCGGCGTCGCCGACATCACCCAGATGGGCAAGGTCTATGCCTCGGGCTCCTTCCGCTTCTTCGAGACCTATTCCATCGTCGCCTATGTCTATCTCGTGCTGACGATAGGACTGTCGCTGGCCCTTCGGGCGGTCGAGCGGCGGTTGAGGCGGTCGCAAGTCCGGTAGGCAGAAGGGGTACTGCACCTCCAACGCTGCCGTCACAGGTCCGCCAGCTCAGCCCTCGATTTCCTCGCGCAGCATTTCCAGTTCGAGCCATTCCTCTTCCATGCGCGTGAGGTCCGTCCTGAGCTTCTCGAGCTCGGCGGCGAGCCTGGCAAAGCCGTTCGGGTCGCGCGAGAATAGGTCGGGATCCGCCATCTTCTCTTCTCGCTTCGCGATCTCCGCCTCCGATCTGGCAATCTCCTTCGGCAGGTTCTCGAGTGCGAATTTCTGCTTGAAGGAGAGCTTGCCTTTCGCCTTCTGAGGTTCGCTCGGCAAGGGGGAGGCGCCGCTCGATCTGGCCTTTTCGGCTTTTTCGCTCCGGCGCCTTTCCTCGACTGCGCCGCGGCGCTGCGCCATCATGTCGGAGTAGCCGCCGGCATATTCGATCCAGCGACCATCGGGCGCCTCCGGGTTGGCCGGCGCGATGGTCGAGGTCACGGTACGGTCGAGGAAATCGCGGTCGTGGCTGACCAGGATCACCGTTCCGGAAAATCCGGCAACGATCTCCTGCAGCAGATCCAGCGTCTCGATATCGAGATCGTTGGTCGGTTCGTCGAGGATCAGGAGGTTGGTCGGGCGTGCCAGGATGCGGGCGATCATGAGACGCGCGCGTTCGCCGCCGGACAGATCGCGGATGGGCGTTCGCGCCTGCTCCGGCTGGAAGAGGAATTCCTTCATGTAGCCGGTGACATGGCGCTGCTCGCCATTGACGAGGAGGGTCTCGCCGCGCCCGTCGGTCAGATAATGCGCCAGCGTCTCGTCGAGGTTCAGTTCCTCGCGTTTCTGGTCGAGCGTGGCGATCTCCAAATTGGTGCCCAGCTTGACGCTGCCCGTGTCCGGCGCGAGCTGACCGGTCAGGAGCTTCAGCAGCGTCGTCTTGCCGGCGCCGTTCGGCCCGACGAGGCCGATGCGGTCGCCGCGGTGGACACGGATCGAGAACGGCGCGACGATCGTGCGATCGCCATAGGCCTTGGTGATCTTTTCCGCCTCGATGACGAGCTTGCCCGATTCCCTGGCGTCGGCAACGGTGGCCTGGACCGTACCCTGCGGCCCCTTGTGCCCGCGATGGCGGGCCCGCATGTCCTGCAGCTCTCCGAGCCGACGCATGTTGCGCTTGCGCCTTGCGGTCACGCCGTAGCGCAGCCAGTGCTCTTCGCGCTCGATCGCCTTACCGAGCTTGTGCTGCTCGAGCTCTTCCGCCTCCAGCACCTCGTCGCGCCAGGCCTCGAAATGCGCGAAGCCGCGATCGAGGCGGCGCGATTGGCCGCGGTCCAGCCAGACGGTCGCCGTCGACACCTTTTCGAGAAAGCGCCGGTCGTGCGAGATCAGCACCAGCGCCGAACGGCTGCGGACGAGCTCGTCTTCCAGCCATTCGATCGTCGGCAGATCGAGATGGTTCGTCGGCTCGTCGAGAAGCAGAATGTCGGGTTCCGGGGCAAGCACACGGGCAAGGGCGGCACGACGCGCCTCGCCGCCGGAAAGGCGCGTCGGCTCTTCCTCCCCGGTCAGCCCCAGATGCTGCAGCAGGTAGGCGACCCGGTAGGGATCGTCGCCTGGCCCAAGTCCGGCTTCAGCATAGGCCTGAACCGTATCGAAGCCGTCGAAATCGGGCGCCTGGTGCAGGTAGCGGATCGTCACCGATGGATGCCTGAAGATCTCGCCCGACTGGGGTTCTGCAAGCCCGGCGGCGATCTTCATCAGCGTCGATTTGCCGGAACCATTGCGGCCGACGAGGCAGATGCGATCGCCGGGCTCGACCTGCAGGCCCGCACCCGCAAGCAGCGGCGTGCCGCCGAAGGTCAGTAGAATGTCGTCAAGCTTCAGAATGGGAGGCGCCAAGGCATCAGGCTCCGGAAAGATCATAGGGGCGGGCGAGAACGACGGCCCGGCCGGATTTCAGGGTCAAGCGGATCGTGCCATCCGCGATGTTCGAAATGGTGCGCGACGAGCCGAAGGGCAAATGAAAATCCTTCAGCGGATAGCGCACGTTCTCGATCGAAAGACCGTCAAGGTCCGCAAAGCCGAGGATCGAGAAGAGGCTGCCTTTCGGCAGCTCGATCTCCTGCGAGCCGGGCAGCAGCGGATAGGCCTCCTCCTCGCCGGAGGTCATCATCACCGCAACGCCGCTCTGGGCAAGCGCGACGGTGCCGAGGAGATGCAGGAAAGCGTGATCGCTGCGCGCGCCGCCGAGTCCGCCCGCGAAGACGAGCGAGGTCGCGCCACGCTCGAGGGCTGCCTCGACGGCGATTTCCCCGTCGGTCGCGTTCTTGGCTGCTGGATGGCGTTCACGCGGGACGCCGGCAAACTCCGCCAGAAGCGCCTCATCCGTGGAATCGAAATCGCCGACCCAGAGATCGGGAACGATCCCCAGCGTCCTTGCATGACGCATGCCGCCGTCGGCGGCGACGAAGCGGCTGCCTTCGAGCTGTCGAGCAAGCCGGTCTGTCGGCGTCAGCGCGCCGCCGAGCAGGATGGTGAAGGGTGATCGGGTCATGGCAGAAGCCCATAGCGCAAAGCAGCGGCGAAGGAAAAGGGCTCCGGCTGCTGTTTTGCGAACGCATGCTGCGCGGATCAGGTTCCGGACGCCGGATCCCCGGGAAAGAGCATGCCGTCGTAGATGCCGGGCGTCGACCCGGCGATCTCCACCGCACCCACCGCGCGGGCATAGAATTCGGCAGGGCCGACGCCGCCGATGATCGCATAGGCATAGCCGGCGGCGCGCATGGATAGCAGGCTTTCGACGAGCAGGGCCTCGCCGATGCCCTTGCCGCGCATGGTCGCGTCGACTCCGGTCGGACCGAAGAAGCCGAGCGCGGTTACGTCATGGCAGGCGAAGCCCACGATCCGATCCCGATGGTGAGCGATAAGGATGCGCGCCGGCGTCGAGGAGAAGGCGGTTTCGGCCTCGCCGGCCCACCCGGCCCCGAAGCGCTCCTCGATCCAGGGAATGACGGCCCGCCGCTCGGCCGCAAGCGCCCGGCGGATGCGGATGTCGGGGTCGAGACGCGATGGGCGGCCCTCGGGCAAGGCATAGAGGCGGACGAGCATGTCTGGCATGAAATTGTCTCCGCTTTCGGCGAACAAACGGCGCCGGTAATTGTTTGACTTTTAATAGCGCGGCTGACGCGGACGGCAAACGTCCCTGCTGAAACTCAGCTTGCCTAAGCCGTCGCCGGAAGCTAAATCTCTTGCTGCTCTAACGGGGTGCCCTGGTCGGCTTTTGCGACCGTGGCTGAGAGGCTTCGAGCCAACCCGCGGAACCTGATCCGGCTCATACCGGCGGAGGGATTAGAAGCGATCGGACCGATACGCGCTTTTCCCATTGCAGCAACAACAAAGGGAGAGGTGCCAGAATGTCCAGTTCACTCCATCGAAAAATCCTTGGCCGGCTTGCGATCGCCGCAGCTTCGATCGCGGTATTTTCCGTGAGCGCGGCGGCCGCGGAAAAAACCCTGACGGTCTATACCTATGAGAGCTTCATCACCGAATGGGGGCCGGGCGCCAAGGTGGCGGAAGCGTTCGAGAAGACCTGCGACTGCAAGGTCGACTATGTAGGGGTTGCCGACGGGGTCGAACTCCTGACGCGGCTGAAGCTCGAAGGTCAGGGATCCAAGGCCGACATCGTACTCGGTCTCGACACCAATCTGGTGGCGGAGGCGAAGGCGACCGGCTTCTTCGCGCAACACGGCGCCGATACCGCTTCCGTCAAGGTCCCGGGCGGCTTCTCCGACGACACCTTCATACCGTATGACTACGGCCATTTCGCCGTTGTCTACGACACCGAGACGCTGAAGGATCCACCGAAGAGCCTCAAGGAACTGGTCGAGGGCGATCCGTCGCAGAAGATCGTCATCGAGGACCCGCGGACCTCAACCCCCGGCCTCGGCCTCCTGCTGTGGGTGAAGTCGGTCTATGGCGACCAGGCCGGCCAGGCCTGGGCGAAGCTCAAGGACCGCGTGCTGACGGTCACGCCGGGCTGGTCGGAAGCCTATGGCCTCTTCACGAAGGGCGAGGCCCCGATGGTTCTCTCCTACACCACCTCGCCCGCCTATCACATGGTGGCGGAGAACACCGAGCGCTACCAGGCGGCCCCCTTCGCCGAAGGCCATTATATCCAGATCGAAGTCGCCGCATTGACGAAGAACGCGAAGGACCCGGAACTCGCGCGGAACTTCCTGACCTTCATGATCGGTCCGGAATTCCAGTCGATCATCCCGACGACCAACTGGATGATGCCGGTGACCGCAACCAAGGAGCCGCTGCCGGAAGCCTTCAGCAAGCTCGTCGACCCGCAAAAGACGCTCCTCATTCCCTCCGAGGAGGTCGCCGCCAACCGCAAGGCCTGGGTCGACGAATGGCTGGCCGCCATGAGCCGGAACTGAGGCCGGATTGTCCGGCACGAAGGAAAGCAAGATGACAATCGCCGCCGGGGCCTTCGCCCTCGGCGGCATCCTGCTTTTCGTCGGCCTCGCCGGCGCGGCACTGCTTGCCCAGTCGGCCGGCAGCGCCGACGCCGGTCCGCTTTTCGATGCCTATATCTGGCGCATCACACGCTTCACGCTGCTGCAGGCCAGCCTCTCGACTCTTCTTGCCATCCTTTTCGCCATACCCGTGGCCCGGGCACTTGCCCGCCAGGCTTCATTCCCCGGCCGTATCTGGGTGCTGCGGCTTCTGGCGCTGCCACTCGGCCTGCCGGCGATCGTCGCCGCACTCGGGCTGATCGAAATCTGGGGCCGGCAGGGGCTCTTGAACAGGGTGCTTTCGGCAGCCGGGTTGGAGCAGCCGGTCAGCATCTATGGCCTCTCCGGCATTCTCATTGCCCATGTCTTCTTCAACATGCCGCTCGCCGCACGCTTGATGCTTGCCGGTATCGAGCGAATTCCGGCCGAATACTGGCGCAGCTGCGCCAATCTCGGCATGGGTTCCTTCGCCACCTTTCGCTTCATCGAGTGGCCGGTGATCCGTGGATTGCTTCCCGGCATCGCCGGGCTCATCTTCATGCTCTGCGCCACCAGCTTCACGCTCGTGCTGACGCTTGGCGGGGGGCCGGCCGCGAGCACGCTCGAAGTGGCGATCTACCAGGCGCTGCGCTTCGATTTCGACCCGCCGCGGGCGATCGCCCTTTCGGCACTTCAGCTCGCCCTTACCGGAGCGCTGCTTCTCGCCTTGAAATTGATCGCGCCGGCGCCGCTGGAGGGAGAGACGAGCGGCAGGGCCATTCGGCGTTTCGACGGCGCGAGCGGTCTGTCGCGGCTTGCCGACCGTACCTGGCTGGTACTCGCCGTCGTCCTCATCGGCCTGCCCTTCGCGGCTATCGCCTATGGCGGATCGAAGGCCGACCTCGTCCGTCTCGTGAGCGAGCCGGCATTCCGTCGGGCGCTCGCCATGAGCGCGACGATCGCCCTTGTCTCCGCCACGATTTCGGTCGTCATCGCGGCGCTGATGATCCGTACCGAACGCCTCGCACTGGCGCGCCGGCGCCCGGGGCCGGCGGCTCGCCTCTTTGCCGGAGGGATCGGCGCAAGCACCTCCTTCATACTGCTCATGCCTCCCGTCGTGCTCGGCGCCGGATGGTTCCTGCTCCTGAGGCCGTTCGGCGACGTCGCCCGTTTCGCGCCGGCCGTCGTCATCGCCATCAATGCGCTGATGGCGCTTCCCTTCGTTCACCGGGTGCTGGCGCCGGCCATGGCGACGCATGCCGCGCGCACCGCGCGCCTTGCCGCGAGCCTCGGCATCGGGGGCTTCCACCGCCTGCTGTGGATCGACTGGCCGGGCCTGCGCAAACCTCTCTTCGTCGCCTTTTCCTTTGCCATGGCCCTCTCGCTCGGCGATCTGGGAGCCGTCGCTCTTTTCGGCTCCGAGGACATGGTAACCCTCCCTTATCTGCTCTATAGCCGGATGGGCAGCTATCGCACCGCGGATGCGGCCGGACTGGCGCTGGTTCTCGGCCTTCTCTGCCTTGTCCTGACGGTGCTCGGCACGGCGGGAGAGGAGAGGCGGCCGGAGGGTAAATACACATGAGTTCCACCGCTCTCGCCGTAAAGGACGTCGAGATAAGCTTCGAAACAACGACGCTCGCCTTCGACTGCACGGTTCCCGCGGAGCGGATCGTCGCCGTGGCCGGCGCCTCCGGCTCGGGCAAGTCGACGCTCTTCAACATCATCGCCGGCTTCGAGCAACCGGAGCGCGGGGAAGTCCGGATCTTCGGCGAGGAAATGACCGGTCGCCCGCCGGCGGAACGGCCGGTATCGATCATATTTCAGGAACATAACCTCTTCGCACATCTCGACGCCGCCACCAATGTCGGCTTCGGCATCAGCCCGGCGCTGCGACTGGATGCGGCCGACCGCATGAAAGTGGAGGACGCGCTGGCCCGTGTCGGGCTCGCCGGATTTGGCAAGCGGCTGCCGCCGACGCTTTCAGGCGGCGAACGCCAGAGGGTCGCGCTCGCGCGCGCCTTCGTGCGGCACCGCCCGATCCTCCTGCTCGACGAGCCTTTCGCCGCGCTCGATCCCGGCATGCGCGCCGAGATGCGGACACTCATCAGCGATCTGCACGAGGAGGAAGGCAACACGATACTGATGATCACGCATCATCCCGATGACGTGAGGGCGCTCGCCGACAGCGTTCTTTTCCTCGACCGGGGCCGGATTGTCGCCCATGATGAAGTCGATCGGTTTCTCGGGCGCCGCGACATCACGGCCATCAACCGGTTCCTCGGCAAGGAGGGATGACGACCTGTTCGCGGCGGCCGATCCGACGTCGGACGAACTAAATTCGCCGGACGCCACAATTTGACCGCCGCGCCGTGCGAGGCGCGGGAGACACCAGCGGGTATCTCGCAAAATTCGCGCATCCGTTGCTGCGATACCACGGGGCAACTATTTCTACTGGGGTCGGGCTAGGCAGGCGGCGCTGAAATCGGATACAGCAGAATCCTGGCTGAAACACCCGCGCCGGTGCGCCGCATCCGGCTGAAAAAGTAGGACTTTTCGCCGATTGCGATGAATGGCTTCGAGCCGCGGGTCGCGCCGGCGGATGGGGACGGGCTGAGGCATGATAAGGCAGGCAGTCATGAATGGCTGGTTTCCGCGGCGGCATGGAGCCGTGCGCGCACGAGCGCTGGTCGCATTGGGTGCCACGACGCTGATGGCTGGCTGCCAATCCGTCATCGAGCAGACCTACGAGCCCACCGTTTCGCCATCTTCGAATCCGCAGATCGTCGAGGAAGTGCAGAAGAACGACCCGCGGGCCCAGCTCGGTGCGCGCGAGCATCCGCGCATCGTGGCGAGCTACGGCGGAGAATACCGCGACGCCAAGACCGAGCGGCTGGTCGCCCGGATCACCGGCGCCCTGACGGCGGTTTCGGAAAACCCGCAGCAATCCTACCGCATCACCATTCTCAACTCGCCGGCAATCAACGCCTTCGCGCTTCCGGGCGGCTACCTCTACGTGACGCGCGGCCTGCTGGCGCTCGCCAACGACGCCGCGGAAGTGGCCGCCGTGCTCTCGCACGAGATGGCGCATGTGACGGCAAATCACGGCATCCAGCGCCAGCAGCGCGAGGAGGCGGAGGTGATCGCCAGCCGCGTCGTCTCCGAGGTGCTCTCCTCCGATCTTGCCGGCAAGCAGGCGCTTGCCCGCGGCAAGCTGCGCCTTGCCGCCTTCTCGCGCAATCAGGAACTGCAGGCCGACGTGATCGGCGTCCGCATGCTGGGCGAGGCGGGATACGACCCCTATTCGGCGGCGCGCTTCCTCGATTCCATGGCCGCCTATAGCCGCTTCAGCGCGGTCGATCCGGAGGCGGACCAGAGCCTCGACTTCCTGTCGAGCCACCCCAACGCGCCGCAACGCGTCGATCTCGCGCGCCGGCATGCCCGTGCCTTCGGCCCCGAGGGGACGAGCGGCGATCGCGGGCGCGACTATTATCTCGCCGGCATCGACGGTATCCTCTATGGCGACAGCCCGCAGGAGGGCTATGTCCGCGGACAGACCTTCCTGCACGGCCAGCTCGGCATACGCTTCGACGTGCCCACCGGCTTCCAGATCGACAACAAGGCCGAGGCGGTGCTTGCCACCGGCCCGGGCGAGGTCGCCATTCGTTTCGACGGCATCGCCGATACGAGCCGGCGCAGCCTCACCGACTACATCGCCAGCGGCTGGGTCACGGGCCTGAAACCCGATACGATCCGCCCGATCACCGTCAACGGCCTCGAGGCCGCAACGGCGCGCGCATCGGCCGACCGCTGGGATTTCGACGTCACGGTGATCAGGTTCGGCGAGCGCATCTACCGCTTCCTGACGGCCGTTCCGAAAGGCTCGAGCGCACTCGAGCCGACGGCAAACCAGTTGCGAACCTCCTTCCGCCGCATGACGTCCGGCGAGGTCCAGTCGTTGAAGCCGCTGCGCATTCGGGTGGTCACGGTCAGGTCCGGCGATACGATCGCGACCCTTGCGGCCCGCATGATGGGTACGGACCGCAAGCTCGACCTTTTCCGGCTGATCAATGCGATGCAGATCACATCGACGGTCAGACCCGGCGACAAGGTGAAGATCATTTCGGAGTGAGGCGGCGTAACGGCGCCGCAGCCGCGACCTTCTCCCCGCTCGCGGGGAGAAGAGGACTCATGCCGCCGTTTCGCCTCTCAGTCGCTCAATTGAGCATTGGCGAGGCCGAGGCTCGTCGCTCGGGCCCGCCCGCGGGGGGAAGGCTCCGGCAGGCGGATGAGGGCAAATGGCTTGCGAAGCATCGCGCTTCAATGCATCGCCGCCGTCAGGGCGGGTGCCTTGGCGGTGAGCGCCGCACGAAGCTTTTCGAGCGCGCGCGTTTCGATCTGCCGCACCCGTTCCTTCGATATTCCAAGCGCGACGCCGAGTTCCTCCAGCGTGGCGCCATCCTCCGTCAGGCGGCGGGCGCGAATGATCTTCATTTCACGTTCGCTGAGTTCTCCGAGCGCGATCTGCAGCCATCGGCGGGCGCGCTCGCCGTCGATCAGATCGCTCACCTGCTCGTCGGGCAGAGGTGCCTCGCTCGCCAGGAAATCCAGCCGGGCGCCGGCATCCGGGTCGCCGCCGCCGATCGGCGCCTGCAGCGACGCGTCGTTTCCGGAAAGGCGCGCATCCATCGTCTGCACGTCGGCAAGGCTGACACCGAGCGCCGCGGCTATCTCCTCGTGCATCGCCTGAGAGGTCAATTGTCTGTCCCCCTGGGCGAGCCTCGCGCGCAACCGGCGCAGATTGAAAAACAGCGCCTTCTGCGCCGAACTGGTGCCGCCGCGTACGATCGACCAGTTGCGCAGCACGTAATCCTGCATCGATGCGCGGATCCACCAGGTCGCATAGGTCGAGAAACGCACCTCCCGGCTCGGCTCGAAACGCGCTGCGGCTTCCAGGAGCCCTATATGCCCCTCCTGCACGAGATCTCCCATGGGCAGCCCGAAACTGCGGAACTTCGCCGCCATCGAAATCACCAGACGCATGTGCGACATTGCGATCTTGTTGCGCGCCTCCTGGTCGTTATCGTTCCGCCAGGCCTGTGCGAGCGCATGTTCCTCGTCCCGCTCGAGATAGGGCGCTTCCATGGCAATCTTGATCATACGCCTGTCTGCTGTGAGGGTCTTCATCGATTGCTCCGTAGCTGGCGGCGAGCGCCATTTCACGATTGAACTCCAAACGCCGAGCGCTCTCTTGCTGCGTTCGGCAACGGGACGGATGGCGCTGGTTGACGAAATGACAGGGCGCCCTAGATGGAAGAATACGAACCTGAGGCGTGAGGAAATCACGGGGCCAAGATCGCTCGGCAGCACAGGCGAAGACCTCCCTGCCGGGAGTGTTAAACGTGCGCGGGCGCGAAAAGTTCCGCGGGCGACAGCGATTTTTGATTGTGGATACCGCCGCTATACGCCCCAACGATTGTAACGCGGCTTCGCCGCCCCCAGTCTCTCGCCTTCTTGCGCCATCGGGCGCTCAGCTTCCGGGAATATACGGCAACAAAAAAGCCCGGCCTTTTTGATGGCCGGGCTGATCTGGTTGATCGACGCAAGGAGCGCTTAAGCGGCTTCGTCCTGTGCGTCGTCTTCTTCGATAGCCTTGCCGCGCTTCGGGCCCTTGTTGAGATTGGCCTCGACGAGGCGAACGGCCTCCGTTTCCGACATCCTGTTCACGGCCGCGATTTCGCGCGCCATCCGGTCAAGCGCGGCTTCATAGAGCTGGCGCTCGGAATAGGACTGTTCCGGCTGGTTCTCGGCGCGATAGAGGTCGCGTACGACTTCCGCGATGGAAATAAGATCGCCGGAATTGATCTTGGCATCGTATTCCTGAGCGCGGCGCGACCACATGGTCCGCTTCACGCGCGCCTTGCCCTGCACGACCTTCAACGCGCGGTCGACGAAATCGGTTTCGGACAGCTTGCGCATGCCGATGCCCACGGCCTTCGCCACCGGCACCTTGAGACGCATCTTGTCCTTCTCGAAGTCGATGACAAAGAGTTCGAGCTTCATGCCCGCGACTTCCTGCTCCTCAATCGCGACGATCTGGCCAACGCCATGGGCCGGGTAAACGATCGATTCACCGGTCTTGAAGCCTTGGCGCGTTGAAGATTTCTTCTGCTGGGTGGTCATTCGTTTCAAACACTCCCTAGTGCGCACCCGGCCTTCACAGGGGCCGGGGCCGGGTCAGTCAGGCCCGGGATAGACGGGGGTACCGCCGGGTGGGTCCACCTGGTCCTCCAACGAAACGCAAACAAGCTCTTAGGGCGCAGTCACAAGCAACGGGCCGTTGCATATCTCAAAAGTGCCGCGCGGTGGAGATCGTTTGCTTTCGTGCTGGTTTTCGGGCGCGCAAAAGCACCCTCTGTGGATCAGTGCGTGAAAACTATCACAAAAAAGAGCGGAAATCAATAATTTGCTGCACGGCAACGATCAAGTCGCCGCGCTCGCAAGCGCGAAGTGCCGGCAGGATTTCCCCAGCTTTCCGGCCTCGCCATCTGTCGTCCGTCAGCAGCGAAGAACCGAGCGACCGAAACCCGTCTCAGTCGCCCTGTCCCGGTTCGGGAGAAAAATACTTCTCGTATTTTTCTTCTACGCCATCCATCTCCTTGGCCTCCGGCAGCGGGTCGCGCTTAACGGTGATGTTCGGCCACTGCGTGGAAAATTCCGCGTTCAGTTTCAACCACATATCGAGACCCGGCTCGGTATCCGGCTTGATTGCACCCGCGGGACATTCCGGCTCGCATACGCCGCAGTCGATGCATTCATCCGGATGGATGACGAGGAAGTTCTCCCCCTCATAGAAACAATCCACCGGGCAGACTTCAACGCAGTCCGTGTACTTGCAGCGAATGCAGTTATCGGTCACGACATACGTCATGAGGTACTCCAGCCAATGCTCACATTTGATGGCAGACGGCAATCAACGGTGATACTCGATCGCCCGCGCATGCTAGGCATGTCCGGCGCGCATAGCTGCCGATGCAGACCCGAATGCCATCCTCTGCATGGCTTCGTGGATCGGAATCGATCCGGTGAAACCACACATCGGTTCAAGCTGCTACACCACCCTTCGCCCTTCGAACTGGACGTTCGGCACTGTAGCGTTGCTTGTCACGTAAAGGCTTTGACGGGCCTTTGCAAGAATTATCCATGCGCGATTTGCCCCTCTGGGGGCACAGTTTTCCAGCCTCGGGACGGGCGTGCCGAAATCGGTTGCAGGCCGCGTGCGACGGTCTACGGCGCCGGGTCCAAAGTCTGAAAATCAGTCGTCTTCGGGGTCCGGCCCCGGCCGCAGGCGGTCCGTCTCGCGGCGCTCCCGCTTTGTCGGCCGCCCCGCGCCGCGGTCGCGCGTCGCCTGCTCGAAAAGCGTGGGTCTGCCGGCGGGCACGGCGGGAGTCAGATCCTCGTAGAGGAGGCGCGCTTCCTCATAGGGGCCGCGGCGGGAACCGGGCAGCAGCACGCGCACGACGAGATCGCGCCGCTCCAGCGACACCTCGAGCATGTCGCCGGCCCTGATCTGGGCGGACGATTGCGTCTCACGCTTGCCGTTGACGGCCACATGGCCCGCCTCGATCGCCTTCTGAGCGAGCGAGCGCGATTTGATCAGCCGGGCGAAGAACAGCCACTTGTCGAGCCGCTGGCGCATTGCAGGGGCGGACGGCGGCTGCTTTTCCATGGGCTTGACCTACTTCTTCATCTGCTCCTTCAGAGCAGCGAGTTTGGCGAAAGGCGAATCCGGATCGATCGGCTTTTCCTTGCGGGGCGGGCGCCCTTCGAACTTGGAGGGAGACGACTTGTTTCGATCGTGCCGGTCGCCGCGGTCCTTTCGCTGACCGCCCGGCCTTCCTTCGGACCCCTTGCCTTCCTGCGGCTTGCCTTCCCAGGGCTTGCCCTGCGACTTGCCATGAGGAGCCTGCCTGCGACCGCCCTCGCGGCCTTCGGTCTGGCCATGGCGCTGGCCCCCTCGGCGCTGTTCGCCCTGGCGGCCGCCCTGTCGCTGATTGTCCTGACGGGTGCCCGGACGCCACAGGAGCACCGGCTTGGCTTCAACCGGGGCCTCCGGCTCAGCCGGTGCCGCTGCATCGTCGCTTGCCGGCGCCACCGGCGTCGTTGCAGTGGCGGTATCGACGGCGGCTTCCGTCTCTGCTTCCGTCTCTGCGGCAGGCGTCTCGGCAGCCGCGGTTCCGGCCGTTTCCGTCTCTGCGGCAGGCGCATCCGCGGCCTCGGCCTCGGCGCCCGTATCCGCTACGCTCGCACCGGCCTCTTCGGCAGACGCCGTGTCCCCGTTCTGGCTTGCCAGGAAAGCTGCCGCCTCTTCGGCCGGCACGGCGTCGGCGCGATAGCCGAGACCCTTGAGGATTTCCTCCATGTCATCCGGCGTCGCCCCGAGAATGGACAACATCGACGTCGTCGCGACGAAACGGCGGCCGTCATAGGCGCCTTCCGGACGGGGCGACGTCCCCGGCTTCCACTGCAGGAGCGGACGGATGAGATCGGCAAGCCGCTCGAGGATATCGATCCGCACAGCGCGCTTGCCGAGGAAGCGGAAGCCCGCGAGCTTGTAGAAGGTCCGCTCGAAAGACGGATCGGTGACGACCGAGGTACGGCCGGCGGCAAGCATCGGGATGAGCTCGCCGTAACCGGGCTTGTCCAGCCCGTCATTCTTCAGTGCCCAGAGAAGCGTGATCAGCTCCGCCGGAGCCGGCTTCAAAAGCGCGGGGAGGAAGATGTGATAGGCGCCGAAGCGTACACCGTATCTGCGAATCGACGCGCGGCTCTCCTGATCGAGCGACTTCACGTCTTCGGCGACGTCGCGACGGAAGAGCACGCCGAGATTCTCGACGATCTGGAAGGCGAGACCCTTGGCGAGACCCTCCAGATCCTCGGCGCGCGAAATGTCGTCCAGCGGCTTCAGCACCGTGCTGATGTGATGGTTCACGAAACGCTCGATCCGCGCCAGGACATGTTCGCGGGCATTAGCCTGAAGCTGGTCGTCGGCAAGCAGGATGACGCGGGGACGCATGACGTGGTCGCTCGCCGTGAGCCGCGCGACCGGATCGCCGAGCCAACGGACAAGACCGTCCGACGACAGAGCCAGGTCGCCATTGCCGGCCGCATGGAGACGAGCGGCGCGCGCTTCGAATTCCAGCGCGAGCGCCTTATGGGCGGCACCCTGAACGGCCTTCGCGTCCGTTCCCTCGCTGCCCGCGGCGAGCGTGAACCGGAAACCGGCTAGCTGACCCACATGGTGTCCCTCGACGAAGACATCACCATTCACACTGATTTCTGCTTCCAGCATCGCATTCTCTCTCAGGCGCTTCATGAGCACAGATGTCCTGCGATCAACAAAGCGTTTCGTCAACCTTTCATGTAGCGCGTCGGACAATCGATCTTCGATTTCCCGCGTCTTTTCTTGCCAGTGTGTCGGATCGGCAAGCCACCCGGGCCGGTTGGATACATAGGTCCAGGTCCTGATCTGCGCAATTCGCGCCGAAAGTGTGTCGATTTCGCCGTCCGTATGATCGGCGCGCCGGACCTGTTCGGCCATGAAATCTTCGTTGACCGTGCCATGGCGAACGAGGTCCGCATAGATGGTCGAGATCAGATCCGCATGCTGAGCCGGCGTGATGCGACGATAATCCGGGAGCGCGCAGGCTTCCCAGAGCTTCTCGACGCGCTCGGACGCCGTGGCGACGTCGACGATCTCCGGGTAGCGGGTCAGATGCTCGAGCGCCTGCTGATCGACGGCCGGGAGCGCCCGCGCCAGGCCGGATACCGCCGGTGCGGCCTCGAGGCTCTTTTTCAGTGCCTTCAGCGAAGAAAAGTCGAGCGCCTTGGAGCGCCATTGCAGCACGCGGACCGGGTCGAACTCATGCGATTCGATGCGGTGCACCAGCTCCTCGTCGAACGGATCGACGCGTCCGGTCACGCCGAAGGTCCCGTCCCGGACGTGCCTGCCCGCGCGCCCCGCGACCTGGGCGAGCTCCGCCGGATTGAGGTTACGGTACTGGTAGCCGTCGAACTTGCGGTCCTGAGCGAAGGCGACATGATCGACGTCGAGGTTCAGCCCCATGCCGATCGCGTCGGTCGCCACGAGGTAGTCGACGTCCCCCTCCTGATAGAGCGCCACCTGGGCATTGCGCGTTCGCGGCGAAAGCGCGCCCAGTACGACGGCCGCGCCGCCGCGCTGGCGCCGGATGAGCTCCGCGATCGCATAGACCTCGTCGGCCGAAAAGGCGACGATTGCCGAGCGGTTCGGCAGGCGGGTGATTTTCTTGGAGCCGGCATAGAGAAGCTGCGACATGCGCGGCCGCTCGACGACGGTGATGCCGGGCAGCAGATATTCGAGGATCGGCCGCATCGTCGCGGCGCCGAGCAGCAGCGTCTCGCCGCGGCCGCGCAAGTGCAGTATCCGGTCCGTGAAGATATGGCCGCGTTCGAGATCGCCCGCGAGCTGAACCTCGTCGATCGCCACGAAGGAGGCCGTGGTCTCGCGCGGCATCGCTTCCACCGTGCAGACCGAAAAGCGGGCGCGATGCGGGGCGATCTTTTCCTCGCCCGTGATCAGCGCGACATTGTGGTGGCCGACCTTCTCCACGAGACGCGTATAGACCTCGCGTGCGAGCAATCTCAGCGGCAGCCCTATGACGCCGCTGTCATGCGCGATCATGCGCTCGATCGCATAATGGGTCTTGCCGGTATTGGTGGGTCCGAGCACCGCGGTCACGCCGCGGCCGCTCAGGATCATGGATTGAAAAGACAAGGTCTCGATCCCGGACAGTCTCTACAGCACCGCGCTTCCTTGGTCGCGCAAAGCTCGCTGCAGTGCTGATTTGGCGTATGTATTATCCTTAAAACGGCTCCGATTTAAGGAACACGTATGGTGAGCCGGCGCGCGTTCACGCTCCGGCGGGAAACAGATGCCTATGCGACATGCCAAACGCAAGGGTTCACGGGGAATAAATGCACCAAGCGGCGAACCATATCTTGCGGCTCCCCTTTCAACTGCAGTTCAGGATTCTGGAACAGCGACGGAACGAATCAGAGACGAATCGCTGACTCCCGCTGATTCACTTTATGTTCACGGCTACATATAGATTTCAACATCTAGTTACGCACCAGATGCTGATTCCAAGGGAGGATCATCCCTCGGAAGTCGCCGATCGGCTTCCATTGTCGTCATTGCAGCCTTTGACCACGCAAAGGATTCCGAATCCAAGAGTCTGGAAAGATTGAAAAATTTTAACGGGATTCGCCGCCGATCGGCCGAGTCCGGAAATAGGAATCGCTTCACAGGCACCCGCTCCCGCATGGGCAGAGCGGCGCCGACTCGCCCGGAGGAACGTTTTCCCCTTTCGTTCGCCACAATATCTAGTGGCACCTATAGACATCGGGGGCAGGCTTCAGCATGGACACGGATGCGAGATCCGAGGGCCAAAACGGAATCCGGCGCCCCGAAGGACGCCGAAAAAAAGCCGCAGGCACCACGCCTCAGGCGAAGTACTGGCCCCCATTGGCCGAAATCGTCGAGCCGGTGATGAAGCCCGCGTCGTCGGAAGCGAGAAACACGACGCAGCGTGCCACTTCCTCCGGCTCGCCCAGGCGTCCCACCGGTATCTGTGGAATGATCCGCTCGTTGAGCACCTTTTCCGGAACGGCGCGCACCATCTCGGTGCCGATATAGCCGGGGCAAATCGCGTTGACGGTGATCCCCTTCGCCGCCCCTTCCTGGGCCAGCGCCTTGGTCAGGCCGAGATCGCCGGCCTTGGCGGCGGAATAGTTCACCTGGCCCATCTGCCCCTTCTGGCCGTTGATCGACGAGATGTTGACGATGCGCCCGAAACCGCGGTCGCGCATGCCCGACCAGACCGGATGCGTCATGTTGAACACGCCGGTGAGATTGGTGCCGATCACTTCGCCCCACTGTTCCGGCGTCATCTTGTGGAACATGGCGTCACGGGTGATGCCGGCATTGTTGACGAGGATGTCGACCGGTCCGAGGTCCGCCTCGACCCTGGCGATGCCATCGACGCAGGCCTGATAACTCGATACGTCCCATTTGTAGACGGGAATGCCGCTTTCCTGCTCGAAGGCTTTGGCCCTCTCGTCATTTCCGGCATAGTTTGCGGCCACCTTGTAGCCCGCAGCCTTCAACGCCACGCAAATTGCGGCGCCAATGCCGCGGGATCCGCCCGTTACCAGTGCTACCCTGCTCATACTCGCCTCCCGCTCGGTTGATTCAAATTCGCAAAAGCACACCCCTGCAGCCCGGCGAGCCCGGGCCGCTGATCTCCATCGTCTGATCCGAAACTTGCCCGCATTGCAGGCGGCCGGTTACAGGCGTTCCACGCACATGGCGACGCCCATGCCGCCGCCGATGCACAGGGTGGCAAGCCCCTTGGAGACGCCGCGCCGCTTCATTTCGAAAAGAAGCGTGTTCAGCACGCGGGCACCGGAGGCACCGATCGGATGGCCGATGGCGATCGCTCCGCCATTGACGTTGACGATCGAAGGATCCCAGCCGAGGTCCTTGTTGACGGCGCAGGCCTGAGCCGCGAAAGCCTCGTTCGCTTCCACGAGCTCGATGTCGGCGACCGACCAGCCGGCTTTTTCGAGGGCCTTGCGCGATGCGGGGATGGGGCCGGTGCCCATGATCTGCGGGTCGACGCCTGCCGTGGCCCAGGAGACGATGCGGGCAAGCGGCAGGATGCCGCGCCGGGTCGCCTCGGCCTCGGTCATCAAGAGCGCCGCGGCGGCGCCGTCGTTGAGACCCGAAGCATTGCCCGCGGTCACGGTACCTTCCTTGTCGAAGGCCGGGCGGAGCTTTGCGATCGAATCGAGCGTGGCACCGTGGCGGATGTACTCGTCCTGATCCACGGTTACGTCGCCCTTGCGCGTCTTCACGACGAAAGGCACGATCTCGTCGGCAAAACGCCCGGCCTTCTGGGCCGCTTCCGCCTTGTTCTGGGAGGCAAGCGCGAATTCGTCCTGTTCCTCGCGCGTCAGCTGCCATTTCCGCGCAACGTTCTCGGCGGTGATGCCCATGTGGTAGCCGTAGAAGGCATCCGTCAGGCCGTCCTTGATCATCGTGTCGATCATCTTGTAGTCGCCCATCTTCACGCCGCCGCGCAGGTGCGCGCAATGCGGCGCCATGGACATCGACTCCATGCCGCCGGCAACGATGACCTTCGCATCGCCGGTTGCGATCTGCTGCATGCCGAGCGCCACGGCGCGCAGGCCCGAGCCGCAAAGCTGGTTCATGCCCCAGGCGGTCTTTTCCTGCGGGAGGCCCGCCTTCATCGCCGCTTGCCGTGCAGGATTCTGCCCCTCGCCTGCCGGCAGCACCTGGCCGAGGATCACCTCGTCCACCTCGCCCGCTTCGACGCCCGCCCGCTCGAGCACCGCCTTGATGGCGGCCGCGCCCAGTTCGTGCGCGGGAGTGTTGCCGAAGGCGCCATTGAAGGAGCCCACGGCCGTGCGGGCCGCGCTGGCGATGACGATCGAGGGATTGCTCATGGGACGTTCCTCATATTTGCTTTGCCTGATGGAGGCAGACTGGCAAAGGGAGGAGCGTGAGTCAAACGGCTAGTTGCACTGCCGCAAAAGCTTCACGGTGGCTTGTCGGCGCTTGTTCGCAGCTGCGTCGCCGCATTGCACAAAGAGATTGTCAGTGGCGCTCTTTTGCGGATACTCTGAAAAATACAATAAAGACGGGACCATGGGTAAGAGGAGACCCTGATGGGGAAAAACGAAGGCCAGATCGTCATCAAGAAATATGCGAACCGGCGCCTCTACAATACCGGTACGAGCACTTACGTGACCCTCGACGACCTGGCTGTCATGGTGAAGAGGGGCGAGGACTTCATCGTGCAGGATGCCAAGTCCGGCGAAGACATAACCCATTCCGTGCTGACGCAGATCATCTTCGAGCAGGAGTCGAAGACCGGCAACACGCTTCTGCCGATTTCCTTTCTCCGCCAGTTGATCTCCTTTTATGGCGACCAGATGCAGATGGTCGTACCGAGCTATCTCGAGCACTCGATGCAGGCCTTCACCGAACAGCAGGCGCAGATGCGCGAGCAGATCACCAAGGCCTTCGGCGACACGCCGATCGGCAAGAACCTGAAGGTGCCGTTGCAGCTCGTCGAGGAACAGGTCCGGCGCAACACCGAAATGTTCCATCAGGCCATGCAGATGTTTTCGCCCTTCATGGCCGCCCCGCCGGCCAAGGAAACCAGGAAGGCCGAGGCGAAGGACATCGACGAACTGAAGGAACAGCTTCGCGCCCTTCAGACGAAACTGGACAATCTGGGCTGAACTTCCGCGATGCTTCTCCGTGATGGCAGGGGCTCCAGCCCCTCGCCCCGCTTGCAGGGAGAAGGTGGGCGGCAGGCCGGATGAGAGGCGCGCTCGTCCAAAGCCATCAGACATTCGCACCAAAAGAAAAAGGGCCGGCAATGCCGACCCTTCGAACTTCATCCGCAGGCGGAAACGCTTATGCGTTTTCCTTCGGCGTCAGGACCTGGCGGCCGCGATACATGCCGGTCTTCAGGTCGATATGATGCGGGCGGCGCAGTTCGCCGGAGTTCTTGTCTTCGATGTAGGTCGGAGCCTTGAGGGCGTCAGCGGAACGGCGCATGCCACGCTTGGACGGGCTCGTTTTTCTTTTCGGTACAGCCATTTCATTCTCCACTTATCGGGCAAAACACTGTTCAGCAGCCGAAAATGGCCGGGTCAAACAGATGTCGATCTCGGAATTTCGCGCGCTTATACATGTCGAACCGCACTTTGACCAGTCCCCGCGCGCAAATTTTCGACTCCCCTCGGGAAGCCTCGATCCGCTTCAGGCCTCGTCCTCCGGCACGATCCAGGGTTCGGCTCTTGCGGCCACCTCCCATCTGCGGAAGGCCGGATGCGCCTTGACGGCATCCATATAGGCGAGCGTCGCCGGGTCCGTCACGAGCTCATAGGTCTCGAAACGGTTGACGACCGGAGCGAACATCGCGTCGGCCGCGGTGAACCGGCCGAAAAGGAACGGACCCCCTGATCGCTCGACCGACTCCCGCCAGATCGTCTCGATCCGCGCCACATCCTCGCTGACGCCATCCGGCAGAGCGATCGACTTTCTCGGCCGGCGGATATTCATCGGGCAGGCGCCGCGCAGCGCCCGGAAGCCGGAGAGCATCTCCATCGAGTAGCTGCGCGCACGGGCACGATCCGCGCGCTCCTCCGGCCAGAGACCTGCATCCGGGAAAAGCTCCGCCGCGTATTCGATGATCGCGAGCGACTCCCAAACGCGGTTTTCGCCATGGTGGAGCACCGGAACGCGCCCTGTCGGCGAGATTTCGCGGAACCGCGGATTGCCGGCCGCGAAATCGAAAGGAATAACGACATCCTCGAACGGAATGCCGCAAGCCGTGAGCGCGAGCCAGGGGCGCATCGACCAGGACGAATAGTTCTTGTTGCCGACATAGAGGACGAGCTTGGTCATGATCTGTCTCCGCTGAAACCGGGGGCAGACTTGCCACATCGGCACCGGACAAACCAATGAATTGGTTTCATCTTAATCATAAAGGCAGGTGATGTAACCGCCGGAGCGGCTGGCACGGCGCTCGATCACGCCGGCGAGGCGCCTGAGACCGCGCCCCGGCTTTCCCGCATTGCGGTCGATCGGGTTGGGCAGCGAAACGGCGAGGAGAGCGGCCTGCCGGCGCGAAAGCTTCGCCGCCGAAACGCCGAAATGATGACGGGCGGCGGCCTCGATCCCGTAGATGCCCTCGCCCCATTCGGCGACGTTCAGGTAAATCTCCATCAGGCGCCGCTTGCTCCAGGCGAAATCGGCTGCGATCGCCAGCGGCAGTTCCATCGCCTTGCGCACGAAGGAGCGGCCGTTCCAGAGGAACAGGTTCTTGACCGTCTGCATCGGGATCGTGCTGGCGCCACGCGTCTGTTCGCCGTCGAGCGCGTCCTCGACGACGCCACGCATCTGCGCCCAATCGATGCCGGCATGAGCGCAGAACTGCCCGTCCTCCGACATCATCACCGACTGGACGAGCACCGGCGCGATGTCGTCGAATTCCACCCACTGCCGGTCATAGCCGCGCAGCAGCACGAGGTCGCGCAGCATCAGTGTCGAGACCGGGTGAATGAACTCCAGGAGATAGAGGACGATCAAGGCATAAGGCAGGATGAGAACGGAGAGGACGACGAGAACGAGCCGACGCCACCGCGAGCGCCACGTCCTGCGCGTGGCTGCCCGGCGACCGGCGGGCAACTCCGCCTCCTCGCGTTCTTCCGAAACGATCTCCACGCCCCGTCCGTCCACCTCTTTTCCGCCCGCCTCTTGTCCCATTCACCCTCTCATATGCGATGGCGAGCGAAAGTTGAACGGCCTTTCTCGCAAAAGGCAAGGCTCTGCAGCGCCGTCGTCCCGGGACCGGCCCTGTGCGCGCGACGCAAAACCCCGTTGAAAGCCGCTCCGCCGCATGTCAAAGAGCCTCTATGACAGACGAAAGATCATCCTTTCCGGCGCGCCTCAGGACCAACGCGGCCGCAGTCGAAGCGCTGCTCGAGACGTTGCTCGGCCCGGCCCCGGGCGCGGGCGAAATCGCCCGCCCGGAAAACCTGCTCGGCGCCATGCGCCATGGCGTGCTCAACGGCGGCAAGCGGCTGAGGCCTTTTCTCGTTGCCGAAAGCGCGGCCCTCCTCGGCGGCGATGCGGAAGCGGCGCTCAGAACAGGCGCCGCGCTCGAATGCATCCACTGCTACTCGCTCGTCCATGACGACCTCCCGGCCATGGACGACGACGACATGCGCCGCGGAAAGCCGACGGTGCACGTCGCCTTCGACGAGGCGACGGCGATCCTCGCGGGCGACAGCCTGCTGACCTTCGCCTTCGACATCATCGCGGCGCCGGAAACGGCGCTTTCCGACCGCCAGAAGACGACGCTCGTGCTGGCGCTCGCGCGCGCGGCCGGGCATGGCGGCATGGCCGGCGGTCAGGCGCTCGACCTTGCCGCCGAAAAGAGTGCTCCCGACGAAGCCGGCATCGTCCTCTTGCAGTCGATGAAGACAGGGGCCCTCATCCGCTTCGCCTGCGAGGCGGGCGCAATCATCGCCGATGCGCCGGCAGAGGACCGCCGACGCCTGCGCGCCTTCGGAGAGAAGATCGGCCTCGCCTTTCAGCTCGCCGACGACCTTCTCGACCTCACCGCCGATGCAGCAATCGTCGGCAAGGCGACCGGCAAGGATGCGGCACGGGGGAAGGGTACGCTTGTCTCCCTGCACGGCCAGCCCTGGGCCGAGCGCCGGCTCGAAAGCCTGGTGGCCGAGGCGGAAGGCCTGCTCGAACCATACGGGCCAAGCTCGGCGATCCTTGCCGAAACCGCCCGCTTCATCGCCAATCGCAGGAACTGAGCTCATGAGCAAATTCTGGTCGCCGATCGTGGCCGCGCTGAAACCCTACGTTCCCGGTGAACAGCCGCGCATGGCCGATCTCGTCAAGCTCAACACCAATGAGAGCCCCTATGGCCCCTCGGAAAAGGCGCTGGAGGCGATCCGGGCGGCGGCGGACAAGGATCTCCGCCTCTATCCGGATCCCGTCGCTCTCGGGCTGCGGGAGACGATCGCCGCGCGCCACAAGGTATCGGTCGGGGAGGTCTTCGTCGGCAACGGTTCCGACGAGGTCCTGGCACACGCTTTCGCCGCGCTGCTGAAGCACGACAGGCCGCTGCTTTTCCCGGACATCTCCTACAGCTTCTACACGACCTATGCGGGCCTTTTCGGCATCGAGGCGGTGGAGGTGCCGCTCGACGCCGCATTCCGCATCGACATCGCCGATTATCGCCGTCCCTCGGGCGCGGTCATCCTGCCGAACCCGAACGCCCCGACCGGCATCGGCCTGCCGCTTGCCGATATCGAAAGGCTGGTGGCCGAGCATCCCGATCAGCCGGTGGTGATCGACGAGGCCTATATCGATTTCGGCGGCGCATCCGCAATCGCGCTCGTTCCGAAATACGACAATCTGCTCGTCGTTCAGACCTTCTCCAAGTCACGCGCCCTGGCCGGCCTGCGCGTCGGCTTCGCGATCGGCCAGCGCCCGCTGGTCGAGGCGCTGGAGCGCGTCAAGGACAGCTTCAACTCCTATCCGCTCGGACGCACCGCCCAGGCGGGTGCAACGGCTGCGATGAAAGACGAGGCATGGTTCGAGGCTACCCGCGGCAAGATCATCGCCTCGCGGGCGAAGCTGACGAGCCAACTCGAAAAGCGCGGCTTCGAGGTCCTGCCGTCGCAGGCAAACTTCGTCTTCGCCCGCCACCCCCGACATGCGGGCCAGACGCTGGCGGCGAAACTGCGCGAAAGAGCTGTGATCGTCCGCCATTTCGCCAAGCCCCGAATCGCGGATTTCCTGCGCATCACCATCGGCACCGACGCGGAATGCGCCAAGCTGGTCGCGGCACTCGACGAGATTCTGTAAGGCAGCACAGAATCGGGTGCTGCCGCAAAATGCTACAGGTGGCTACGGCCAAACCTCCCATTGGCATCGACGGAGACCTCGGCTACTGTCCCCGCAGGGACAATCGGACGCCGTCATGCTGGACCTTGCGCCCTATCTGCCGCAGCTCCTCGTCGCCTGGACGGCCTATGTCATCGCTGTTGCCTCGCCGGGGCCCGCGGTTCTGGCGATCATCGCCACCTCGATCAGCCGGGGGAGAAGCGCAGGCCTCGCGCTCGCCTTCGGCGTGCTGAGCGGCAGCTACACCTGGGCGATGCTGACGGCTTCCGGCCTGTCGGCCCTTATCCGGACCTATGGCCAGGCGATCATCGTCCTGAAGATCGCCGGCGCCTGCTACCTGTTCTGGCTTGCCTATAATGCGCTCAGAGCGGCGATGCGGGGCGACGCCCGACCGTCCGCCCTTCGTGTGCCCCCGACTTCCTCGCTGAAGAAGCTTTACCTCAAAGGTCTCGGGATCCACCTGACCAATCCGAAGGCGATCTTCGCCTGGATGATGCTGGTTTCGCTCGGGATGCCGGCGGGAGCGCCGGTCGGCGTCACCGCCGCCTTCATCGTCGGCTGCATGCTGATCGGTCTCGTGACCTTCTGCGGCTTCGCGATCGTCTTCTCGCTCGCGCCGGTCCATCGGGCCTATCTGAAATCGCGGCGGATCATCGAGAGCCTGATGGCGGGCTTCTTCGCCTTTGCCGGCTTCAAGCTTTTGACGGCGCGGCTTTGATCCTCGATACTACTCGGCGGCCGCCTGGCCGTGGCCGAAGCGTTTCTCGATATAATCGGCGACGAGAAGCTGAAAGTCCTCGGCGATCTTCGGTCCGCGCAGCGTCAGCGCCTTCTGCCCGTCGATAAAGACGGGTGCGGCCGGCATTTCGCCGGTTCCAGGAAGCGAAATACCGATATCGGCATGCTTGCTCTCGCCGGGGCCGTTGACGATGCAGCCCATCACGGCGACCTTCAGCGCCTCGACGCCCGGATATTTCTCACGCCAGACCGGCATGCTCGCGCGGATATCCTCCTGGATCTTCTGGGCCAGTTCCTGGAACACGGTCGAGGTGGTGCGGCCGCAGCCCGGACAGGCCGCGACCACCGGAATGAACTGACGGAAGCCCATCACCTGCAGTAGCTCCTGCGCCACCTGCACCTCGCGCGTGCGGTCGCCGCCGGGCTCGGGCGTCAGGGAAATGCGGATGGTGTCGCCGATGCCCTGCTGCATCAGAATGCCGAGCGAGGCGGAAGAGGCGACGATGCCCTTGGTGCCCATGCCTGCCTCGGTGAGGCCGAGATGAAGCGCATGGTCGGAACGGGCGGCGAGCATCGCATAGACGGCGATCAGGTCCTGCACGCCCGAGACCTTGGCGGACAGGATGATGCGGTTGCGCGGCAGGCCCAGCTCCTCTGCAAGTTCCGCCGAGAGAAGCGCCGATTGCACGATCGTCTCGCGCATCACCTGCTGTGCCGTCAGAGGGGAGCCATTCGCCTGGTTCGCGTCCATCAGGCGCGTCAGCAGTTCCTGATCGAGCGAGCCCCAGTTCACCCCGATGCGCACCGGTTTGTCGTAGCGGATCGCCATCTCGATGATTTCGGCGAACTGCTTGTCCTTCTTGTCCTTGAAACCGACATTGCCGGGATTGATGCGGTATTTGGCAAGCGCCTCGGCACAGGCCGGATGATCGGCGAGCAGCTTGTGACCGATATAATGAAAATCGCCGACGAGCGGCACGTCCATGCCGAGGCGCAGGAGCCGCTCGCGGATCTTCGGCACGGCCGCGGCGCTCTCGTCGCGATCGACCGTGATGCGCACCAGCTCCGAACCTGCCTTGTGGAGTGCGGCCACCTGCGCCACCGTCGCATCGATATCGGCCGTATCGGTGTTCGTCATCGACTGGACGACGACCGGAGCACCGCCACCGACGATCACGCCGCCGACATCGACGGCGACCGAGGCGCGGCGCGGCTGTGGCTCGAAATCGAAGGCAGAAGACATGAAGGCCTCTTCTTGGGTCCGTTGCTGCAGAGCGGAACGCGCACGGACCGCCCGATACTTTCACTTTTCAGGTGGCGAAGGAACGCCCGCTTGTCAACGGCAACATCACGCGCTGACGGCGAATTGATGGCAGCGGCTACGCGAGCAGTCGCTTGCGCCAGTCTGCGCCCCGCCCGAAGGACGATCACCCCTTGCCATGATCCGCATGAACGGCGTGATGCGAAAGCAGCAGCACCACGATGAACAGCACGGGGACACAGGCGAAGATGATCGCGAAGCCGCTGTGTTCCGCGATGAAGCCGATCAATGAGGGCGCAAACAGCATGCCGGAATAGCCCATGGTGGTCGCGACCGACAGCCCGATGCCCGGCTGCAGACCCGGCATATTGCCGGCGGCCGAAAAGGCGATCGGCACCATGTTGGAAATGCCGATGCCTGCAAGCGCAAAACCGAGGATCGCGAGAACGGCATTGGGAGCGAGACCGGCCAGCACCATGCCGAAGAGAGCGGTCACGGTGCAGATGCGCAGGGTCAGAGTGGCGCCGAGCCGGTCGCGCACGTGATCGCCGGCAAAGCGCATCGCCGCCATGGTCGCCGAGAAGGCCGCAAAACCGAAGCCTGAAAGCTCGACGGAGGCGCCGAGTTCATCCTTCAGATAAAGTGCACCCCAGTCGAGAACGGCACCCTCGGGCACCATCGAGAAAAGCGCCATGATGCCGATCAGCCAGGGCAGCGGTGTCATCGGCAGCCTGAGCTTCTCTTTGGTTGCCGCAGGATGCGGCCGGTCGGCAAGGATCATCGGCCAGGCAACCGCGAGTATCGCAAGGCATAGACAGGTCACGACGATCGCATGCGGCAGCACGCCGAAGCGGGCCATCAGAAAGCCGCCGATCCCGGCGCCGATCAGCCCGCCGAGGCTCCAATAGGCATGGCACGAGGACATGATTGCACGGCGCATCGACTTCTCGACCTCGACGGCATTGGCATTCATTGCCACATCCATCGCGCCGACGAAGCCGCCGAGCAGGAACATGCCGAGTGCTGCCGTCCACAGATTCGGCAGAAGCGTCAGGAGGAGAAGCAGCGGTGAAAGGATGATCGCCGTGACCTTGACCACCTTCTGCGAGCCGAGACGGGCGATGAAGCCGCCGGCAATAGGCATCAGCACCAGCGAGCCGATGCCGAAACCGAGGATGAGGAGGCCGAGAACGCTCTCGCCGATGCCGAGGCGCTCCTTGAACTCCGGGATTTTCGGCGCCCAGCTTCCGGTGACGAAGCCGTTCATCAAAAACAGGAGAGACACGGCTAGCCGGTTTTTCGACATATAGCCCTGCCGGCCAACGGCTTTCTGGGCGGAATCTGTACGCTGATCCATGGGTTAACCTTCCGCTGCCGGATCGTCCGGCTCAATTGGTGATTTCGATGAGATTGCCGTCGGGATCGCGGATCACCGGATGGGCTCCTTCGCGAGAACGACGTTCGCCCCCCGCGCCGTGAAGGCCGCGACATGGGCTTCCGGCGCATCCGCCTCGAGAACGAGCGTGGAGGCACCGTCTATGGCGACCACCGGATGCGGCGCAGCGGTACCGAGCTTGTCGGTCGTGACGGCCGCAAGCAGGGCGCGGCTCCTGGAAGCGATCAGCCGCTTGAATTCCGCATCCTCGAAGTGGAACGCGGTCAGCCCTGCTTCGGCATCCGCACCGCAGGTTCCGAGTATCGCGAGATCGGGCCGCAAGAGCTCGGCATCGCGCTGCGCCCGCGCACCGACCGCCGCGCCGACAGCGCGGTTCAGCGGCCCGCCCACCAGAATGACTTCGATGCCCGGCTTCTCCATCAAGGCCGCCGCGACCGGCGGCGTATTGGTGATGATCGTCGCGGGGAGGTCCGGTCCGATCGCCTGCGCAATCGCCAGATTGGCGGAGCCGGCGTCGAGGAACACGGTCATGCGCGGCCTCAGAAAGGCGACCGCAGCCCGCGCCAGCGCCGCCTTCCGTTCGGGCGCGCGCGATATCCGGGCCACGAGCGAGCCTGCGTCGGGCGCAACCGGCAACGCTCCGCCATAGACGCGCTCGCAAAGGCCGGCGGCGGCCATTTCGCGCAGGTCGCGGCGGATCGTGTCTTCCGACACGCCGAATTCGCGCGCGAGATCGGCCGCAAGCACCCGGCCCTCGGTTCTGAGCCTTTCCTGGATCAGACTCTTTCTCTCTCGCAGCAGCAGATCGATGGACATCCTGAAACCGTGCATAATCGTGCATGAATCGATGGAAACGTGATTATCACTCCCAACCACGGCTTTCAATCCCGCCTGCCGCAAAACGGCAGGCATGCAACGGAACATTTCACGCCGCAGCGTTTTCGGGGGGAATCGGCCATCTGAGGAAAAATCTTCATCGAAACCGTTCGGAATTGGTCTTTATACGCTTGGAAACTGGCGGGTTTATGCGAAATTCGCTGCAATCCGGATGACGGCCGGAGAACCAGAACTGGAAAACAACCATGAAACTCCTTCCGACGCTTTTTGCTGCCGCCCTCCTGCAACTCGCCGCCTTCGTTCCCGCTGAGGCGGGGCAGAACCTGGACGAGGTCAAGTCCGCAGGCGTGCTGAAGATCGGCACCGAGGGCACTTACGCCCCCTTCACCTATCATGACGCGAGCGGCGCTCTCGTCGGCTTCGACGTCGAGATCGGTCAGGAAGTCGCCAAACGCCTCGGCGTCAAGCCGGAATTCCTGGAAGGCAAGTGGGATGGCCTGATCGCCGGCCTCGACGCAAACCGTTATGACGCGGTCATCAACCAGGTCGGCATCACCGAGGAACGCAAGAAGAAATACGACTTCTCCGAACCCTATATCGCCTCCAAGGCGGTGCTGATCGTCCGCGGCGACGACGAGGAGATCAAGGACTTCGCCGACCTGAAGGGCAAGAAGTCGGCACAGTCGCTGACCAGCAACTTCGGCAAGCTCGCGCAAGCCTCGGGCGCCGAGCTCGTCGGAACCGACGGTTTCGATCAGTCGATCCAGCTCGTGCTGACGGGCCGGGCCGACGCGACCATCAATGACAGCCTTTCCTTCCTCGACTTCAAGAAGCAGAAGCCGGATGCGAATGTGAAGATCGCCGCCGAAAAGCCCGATGCCGATTATTCGGGCATCATCATCCGCAAGGGCGAGCCGGAGCTGCTCGAAGCGATCAACAAGGCGCTGGCCGAGATCAAGGCCGACGGCACCTATGAGAAGATCTCGCAGAAATATTTCGGCGCCGACGTTTCGAAATAGGGCCTGCGGAAGCGCGACCGGTCGAACAACCGCCCCCGCTCTTCAAGTTGCACGGATGTGGGCTTCACACCTTTCCCCATCCTGCTTATGAATCGCGATCCGTCCCGGCATCCGGGACGGATCGCGCGTTTTGAAAGGTTCTCCCTTGCCCCACTGGCTTCAACTGATGGCGGATTCGTTGCCGGCCCTGCTCTGGGCGGGGCTGATCTTCACGATCCCGCTAACGCTCCTCTCCTTCACCCTCGGCCTGGCTCTCGGCCTCGTCACCGCCGTCGTCCGGCTGTTTGCTCCGGCTCCTTTCGCGGCGGTGGCCCGGTTTTATGTGTGGGTGATCCGCGGCACGCCGCTGCTCGTGCAGCTCTTCGTCATCTTCTACGGCCTGCCGAGCATGGGCATACTGCTCGACGCCTTTCCCGCAGCGCTGATCGGCTTCACGCTCAATATCGGCGCCTACAGTTCCGAAATCATCCGCGCGGTGATCTCGTCGGTTCCGAGGGGGCAGTGGGAAGCGGCCTATTCGATCGGCATGAGCTGGAGCCAGGCGATGCGCCGGACGATCCTTCCGCAGGCGGGCCGCGTCGCCGTTCCGCCGCTGTCGAACACCTTCATCTCGCTCGTCAAGGACACCTCGCTCGCCGCCGCGATCACGGTGCCGGAGCTATTCCAGACGGCGCAGCGCATCGTCGCCACCAGTTATGAACCCTTGATCCTCTACATCGAAGCCGCCCTGATCTATCTTGTCATGAGTTCCGTCCTTTCGGCGCTGCAGGGGAAACTGGAGCAGCGCTTCGCCCGCTATGGCGGCTTCCTGGAGGCGCGCGCATGATCGAGCTCTCCCACATCGTCAAGCGCTTCGGCACCAACACCGTGCTGAACGACATCAGCGTCTCGCTCGCGGAAGGCAGCGTGACTGCGCTCGTTGGACCGTCCGGCGGCGGCAAGAGCACGCTGCTGCGCTGCGTCAACCTGTTGGAGATCCCGACGGCGGGGGCAATCCGCCTCGGCGACGACCGGCTCGAATTCGCGGAAGGCCGGAAGGTCGGCTGGCAGGCGATCCAGAGACTGCGCCGTCAGACGGGAATGGTGTTCCAGAACTTCCAGCTTTTCCCGCACCAGACGGCGATCGGCAATGTGATGGAAGGCCTCGTCACCGTCCTCAAGTGGCCGGCCGACCGGGCCCGCACCCGGGCGCTCGAGCTGCTGGAGAAGGTCGGAATGGCGCATAAGGCGGATGCCTGGCCGGCCACGCTATCCGGCGGCCAGCAGCAACGCGTCGCGATCGCCCGGGCACTTGCTCCCTCGCCGCGCGTGCTCCTTTGCGACGAGCCGACCTCGGCGCTGGATCCGGAACTGGCGGAAGAAGTGGTGGAGGTCCTGAGCCGCCTTGCGCGGGAAGGCACCACGATGATCATGGCGACCCACGACCTTCGCCTCGCCTCCCGCGTCGCCGATCACGTCGTCTTCCTGGATGGCGGCGTCGTCGTCGAAAGCGGTCCCCCGCGCAAGATCTTCTCGACGCCGGAGCGCGAGCGGACGAAGCGATTCATCGCCTCCCTGAGCGCGCCGATGAGCTATGACATTTGAGGCATCGGGCGGTGATTAACCCCCGAACACGACCAGCAGATCTTTCGCATCGATCTGATCGCCGGCCCTTACCAGCACCTCGGAAATCACGCCGTCCTTCTCGGCATGAAGCGCCGTCTCCATCTTCATCGCCTCGATCGAGAGCAGCACGTCGCCGGCCTTGACCGATTGGCCGGAGACCACCGCGACGGTCGAGATCACGCCGGGCATCGGCGCGCCGAGATGGGCGGCGTTGCCGGCTTCCGCCTTGCGGCGGACGGCGGCCGAGGCGCCGCGATTGCGGTCGGGTACCTTGATGGACCGCGGCTGACCGTTCATTTCGAAGAACATCTTGACCATGCCCTTCTCGTCGATCTCGCCCTGCGCCTGATTGAGGATGACGAGCGTCTTGCCCTTTTCGATGTCGGCGAAGAGTTCCTCACCCGGCGCCATGCCGTAGAAATAGGCGGGCGTCGGCAGCACGCTGACCGGGCCGTAGGTTTCGCAGGCCACCGCATAATCGGTGAAGACCTTCGGATACATGAGGTAGGAGGCGAACTCGAAATCGGTCACTTCACGGCCGAGCTTCTCCTCGATGCCCTTGCGCTCGGCGTCGAGATCCGCGTCTTCGAGCAGCGAGCCCGGACGCGCGTCATAGGGCTCTTCGCCCTTGAGCGCCTTCTTCTGCAGCGCCTCCGGCCAGCCGCCCGGCGGTTGGCCGAGATCGCCCTTGAGCATGGAGACGACCGATTCCGGGAAGGCGATGTCCTTGCCCGGATTCTCGACATCGGCGACCGTCAGATCCTGGGAGACCATCATCAGCGCCATGTCGCCGACGACCTTGGAAGACGGCGTCACCTTGACGATATCGCCGAACATCCGGTTGGCGTCGGCATAGGCCTGCGCCACCTCGTGCCAGCGGGTCTCGAGCCCGAGCGAGCGGGCCTGTTCCTTCAGATTGGTGAACTGGCCGCCCGGCATCTCGTGCAGATAGACTTCCGAAGCCGGTCCCTTGAGGTCGCTTTCGAAGGCCGCATATTGATGGCGTACCGCCTCCCAGTAGAAGGAGATGCGGCGGATCCATTCCGGATCGAGGCCCGGGTCGCGCTCCGAGCCGGACAGCGCCTCGACGATCGAGCCGAGGCAGGGCTGAGAGGTGTTGCCGGAGAGCGCGTCCATCGCCGCATCGACGATGTCGACGCCGGATTCGACCGCCGCGAGCACGGTGGCCGCGGCAATGCCCGAAGTGTCGTGGGTGTGGAAATGGATCGGCAGATCGGTCGCTTCCTTCAGCGCCTTGAACAGCACCCGGGCGGCGGCCGGCTTCAATAGCCCGGCCATGTCCTTGACGGCGATGATATGGGCGCCGGCCTTTTCCAGTTCGGCGGCGAGCGCCGTGTAGTATTTCAGGTCGTATTTCGGCCGGGCGGAATTGAGGATGTCGCCGGTATAGCAGATCGCCGCCTCGCAGATCCTGTCCTCCTCGGCCACCGCATCCATCGCGACGCGCATGTTCTCGACCCAGTTCAGGCAGTCGAAGACGCGGAAGACGTCGATGCCGCCCTTCGCGGCCTGGCGGACGAAATATTTGACGACATTGTCCGGATAGTTCTTGTAGCCGACGCCGTTGGCGCCGCGCAGAAGCATCTGCAGGAGCAGGTTCGGCGCACCTTCGCGCACCATCGCCAGCCGCTCCCACGGGTCCTCTGTCAGGAAGCGCATCGAGACGTCGAAGGTCGCGCCGCCCCAGCATTCGAGCGAGAAGAGGCTCGGCAGCGCCCGCGCATAGGTGCCGGCGATGCGGGCGATATCGTAGGTGCGCATGCGGGTGGCGAGCAGCGACTGGTGGCCGTCGCGCATCGTCGTGTCGGTAATCAGCACCTCCGGCTGCGCCTTCACCCATTCGGCGAATTTCTTGGGGCCGAGCTGATCGAGGCGCTGCTTCGTACCGGGCTTCACCTCGCCGCCGATGAACGGCACGACCGGCGCGGCGATATCGTCGGAGGGCTTCGGCCGGCCCTTGACTTCCGGATGGCCGTTGACGGTGACGTCGGCGAGGTAGGTGAGAAGCTTGGTGGCGCGGTCCTGGCGCTTGACCTGCTGGAACAATTCCGGCGTCGTGTCGATGAAGCGCGTCGTATAGCTGTTGTCCTGGAACTTCGGGTGGCTGATGATAGCCTCGAGGAAGGTGAGGTTGGTCGCCACGCCGCGGATGCGGAATTCTCTCAGCGCACGGATCATCCGCTGGATCGCTTCGCCCGGATTCGGCGCCCAGGCGGTGACCTTCTCGAGCAGCGGATCGTAGTAACGGGTGATCACCGCCCCGGAATAGGCAGTGCCGCCGTCGAGGCGGATGCCGAAGCCGGTGGCGCCGCGATAGGCGGTGATGCGGCCATAATCCGGAATGAAATTCTGCTCCGGGTCTTCCGTCGTGATGCGGCACTGCAGCGCATGGCCGTTGAGGCGGATGTCCTCCTGGCGCGGCACGCCCGATTCCGGCGCGCCGATGGCGAAGCCGTCGAGGATGTGGATCTGCGCCTTGACGATATCGATGCCGGTTACGACCTCGGTGACCGTATGCTCGACCTGGATGCGCGGATTGACCTCGATGAAGTAGAACTTGCCGGTGTCGGAATCCATCAGATACTCGACGGTGCCGGCGCCGATATAGTTGGTCGCCCGGGCGATCTTCAGCGAATAATCCGCGAGTTCCTGGCGCTGCGCATCATCGAGATAGGGCGCCGGCGCCCGCTCCACGACCTTCTGGTTGCGACGCTGGATCGAGCAGTCGCGCTCGAAAAGGTGGACGACGTTGCCGTGCGTGTCGCCGAGGACCTGGCTTTCGACGTGACGGGCGCGCTCGACCAGCTTTTCGAGATAGACCTCGTCCTTGCCGAAGGCGGCCTTGGCCTCGCGCTTGGCCTCGGTCACCTCGCGGATCAGGTCCTTGGGGTCGCGGATCGCCCGCATGCCGCGGCCGCCGCCGCCCCAGGACGCCTTGAGCATGACCGGATAGCCGATCTCCTCGGCCAGTCGCTTGATCTCTTCCGGATCGTCCGGCAGAGGCTCGGTCGCCGGTACGACCGGCACGCCGATCGAGATCGCCAGGTTGCGGGCCGCGACCTTGTTACCGAGCTGGCGCATCGTCTCCGGCTTGGGGCCGATGAAGGTGATGCCGTTCTGAGCGCAGGCTTCGGCGAATTCCGGGCTTTCGGAGAGCAGGCCATAGCCCGGGTGTATGGCGTCGGCGCCGGACAGCTTGGCGACGCGGATCACCTCGTCGATCGACAGGTAGCTCTCGATCGGGCCGAGGTCGCGGGGAAGGTGCGGTCCGCGCCCGACCTGATAACTCTCGTCCGCCTTGAAGCGGTGCAGCGCCAGCTTATCCTCCTCAGCCCATATCGCGACCGTTTTAAGCCCCAGCTCATTGGCCGCGCGGAAGACGCGGATGGCGATTTCGGAACGGTTGGCAACAAGGATCTTGGAAATGGACAAGTCGGACTCCTCATAGACTTGGACACGCGGGAATGCTGCACCCGCGAAAAGAACTATTAGCGAGTCAAGGAATGAAGCGCAATTTCAGATGCGACACGAATGCTGACCCATTCGGTCAGGAGCGCGGGTCGTCAGGAGATCAGTCCCAGGCGGAAGGCGATCGCCACGACGTGATGCCGGTTCTTCGCCTTCAACTTTTCCTGGATGCCGTTCATGTACCAGTCGACCGTGTGGCTGGAAATGTCGAGGACCTTGCCGATGTCGTTCGATGTCATGCCGTCGGCGAGATAGTGGAGCGCCTCCATTTCGCGCCGCGTCATCTGGACTTCGACGCGCGAGACGAGTTCCGCCATGATCTCCGGATCGGTGAGTTCGAGCAGCTTCCAGAACAGCCGCTTGGCGATGGCGTCGAAAAGGCTCAACTCCACCGGGCTCAGGTCGACCACCCGGCCGCCCACGGTCAGGTTGCCCATGAGCCCGCGCCGGCCGTGCACCGGAAAGATATAGCCGTCGAAGAGGCCGTGATTGCGGGCCTCGACCATCATGCTTTCCATGCGCTTGCGGTGCGGGTCCGAGCGGAAGGCCACGAGCGTGTCGCGCCAGCGGAAGCCGCGCTGGGCATGCCCGAGGAAGCGGATAGTCGGATCAATGACGACGTATTTCTTGCGGATGTAGATCTGCGGCCAGCCCTCCGGCCAGCGTCCGGCCAGAAGAAGTCTCAGCGGATTCTCGTGCGGTTTCGGCTGACGCACGATGCCGTAGAAGTCGAAACCGCACCGGTCGAGCAGCCGCTCGAACTCAGGCAGGATCTCCTCGCGCGTCTTCATCTCTTCCAGTAGCGCCAGAAACTGTACGAGCTACGTAATATTCATAGAGCATCCTCGAATCAAAAACGCGCCGCGCAACCCGCCAGGCCATATGAATACGCCGTTCAGAAGCCATTCATGTTGCAACCGCGATAATTCTTCATATCACGCCCGGTCTTGCAGGAAACCTGCAAAAACTCGGAGTCGAGGCATCAAGATAGCTAACGATGGATCATCCCGCCAACCCTCCCATGGTATCGGATGATCCTTCTCGCTGATCCGCCCCGTCTACCGCGTTTTTTTGGGAAGAACGCAAAGGCCGTCACCCGCGGCTTTGCCGGCACGCAAGGTGGATGAAAATCCTCTTGCCGTCGGTTCAAGACGCAACGCATCGCCGCATCGTGCCGTTGCGGCGCCAATTCCGATACCCGAAAGGGGTGAGACAGTGTCCTTGTTTCAGGTGTATGCAAGAGCGCTTCAGTATCTTGCTGTCCACAAGTTTCGCGTCGGGGCGATCGTCATAGCCAATATCGTCCTGGCTGCCATCACCATTGCGGAGCCGATTCTGTTCGGCCGAATCATCGACGCGATCTCCTCACAGAAGGACGTCGCGCCGATGCTGCTCCTGTGGGCGGGCTTCGGCGTCTTCAATACGATCGCCTTCGTGCTCGTTTCCCGCGAGGCGGACCGTCTCGCCCACGGTCGCCGCGCTTCGCTCCTGACCGAAGCCTTCGGCCGGATCGTCTCGATGCCTCTCTCCTGGCACAGCCAGCGCGGCACTTCGAACGCGCTGCACACGCTGCTGCGGGCCTGCGAGACGCTCTTCGGCCTCTGGCTCGAATTCATGCGGCAGCATCTGGCGACGGCAGTGGCGCTCGTGCTTCTCATTCCGACCGCCTTTGCCATGGACGTCCGTCTGTCGCTCATCCTCGTCGTGCTCGGTGCTGCCTATGTGATGATCAGCAAGGTCGTGATGAGCCGCACGAAGGAGGGTCAGGCTGCCGTCGAGGGCCATTACCACACGGTCTTCTCGCACGTGTCCGACTCGATCAGCAACGTTTCGGTGGTTCACAGCTACAACCGCATCGAAGCTGAAACGCGCGAGCTGAAGAAGTTCACGCAGCGCCTGCTGTCGGCCCAGTATCCGGTGCTCGACTGGTGGGCTCTGGCGAGCGGCCTCAACCGTATTGCCTCGACCATCTCGATGATGGCGATCCTCGTCATCGGCACCGTTCTGGTGCAGCGCGGCGAGCTCGGCGTCGGCGAGGTGATCGCTTTCATCGGCTTCGCCAATCTGCTGATCGGCCGCCTCGACCAGATGAAGGCCTTCGCCACCCAGATCTTCGAAGCGCGCGCCAAACTCGAAGATTTCTTCCAGCTCGAGGATTCCGTGCAGGACCGCGAGGAGCCGTCCGATGCCGGGGAACTGAAGGGTGTCGTCGGCGAGGTCGAATTCAAGGACATTTCCTTCGACTTCGCAAACTCCGCCCAAGGCGTGCGCAACGTCTCGTTCAAGGCCAAGGCCGGCCAGACGATCGCCATCGTCGGCCCGACCGGTGCCGGGAAGACCACGCTCGTCAACCTCCTGCAGCGGGTCCATGAGCCGAAGCACGGCCAGATCCTCATCGATGGCGTGGACATCGCGACCGTCACCCGCAAATCGCTGCGCCGGTCGATCGCCACGGTCTTCCAGGATGCCGGCCTCATGAACCGCTCGATCGGCGAAAATATCCGCCTCGGCCGTGACGACGCCTCTTTGGACGAGGTGATGGCAGCCGCCGAGGCCGCCGCCGCGAGCGACTTCATCGAGGACCGTCTCAACGGCTACGACACGGTCGTCGGCGAACGCGGCAACCGGCTGTCGGGCGGCGAACGCCAGCGCGTCGCGATTGCCCGCGCGATCCTGAAGAACGCGCCGATCCTGGTGCTCGACGAGGCGACCAGCGCGCTCGACGTCGAGACCGAGGCCCGCGTCAAGGATGCCATCGACGCCTTGCGCAAGGACCGGACGACCTTCATCATCGCCCACCGCCTGTCGACGGTGCGGGAAGCCGATCTGGTCATCTTCATGGATCAGGGCCGGATCGTGGAAATGGGCGGCTTCCATGAACTCAGCCAGAGCAACGGCCGCTTCGCGGCACTGCTTCGCGCCAGCGGTATCCTCACGGACGAGGATGTCCGCAAGAGCCTTACGGCAGCGTGATCGCCTCACCGGTCACCGGATGATCTACAACGAAATGCCCCGGATTCCGGGGCATTTCTATGTGACCGGGAAGGTCGCGACATCCGCGAGCGTCATGAGCGCCAGGGCAAATCATCGAACGGTTGTGCGGTCTGTGATGACCGGCGCCCCGCCGGGAGGGGGCGACTCTCCTCCCGGCGTGCGGATAAGTCCCTCACGCCGCCTTCAGCGGCGGCGCCACGGAGACCTCCTTCAGCCATTCGAGGTAATAGGCATAGGCGAAGTGCAGGCCGATGCCGCCGATGACGAAGATCGTGCCGATGGTCCGGTCCCGGTCGGTGACGAGAAGCAGCACCTGGCCCGCCATTGCGAGGATCGTCCCGAAAATGAAGACGGCAAGCGAATGGCGCCCGATCATCACCAGGGGATGGTTGCTCCCCACTCGCGTCAGCCGGCTGAAGACGGGGACGGTTGCGAGAATATAGGCAAGCGCCAGCACATGCAGCAGCCGCGTCAGCGACAGGAAGGTCTTGTCGAAGCCGGTCAGCACCGCAGGCAGGCCGAAGGAGAGATCGATGTTCCACCAGGAAAACAGCACCCAGAAGGCGGAAATCGCGAGATAGGCGACGGAAAGGCCGAGAAGCCAGGGGCTCCGCGGGAGACTCCCGCCCCGCCGCACATGGCTCATGCACAGAATGCCGATCACGAACAGGAACTGCCAGGACCAGGGATTGAGGAACCAGTAGCCGTCGTCGAGAAAGTTATAGGGCACCATTTTGAAGCAGCCGGCAGCGAGCCAGAGCGTCGCGGAAAATGCGAACAGCAATCGGGGGCGCACGGCATTCAGCCACAGAAACCCGGGCAGCAGCAGGAACAGCACCGCATACATTGACAGAATGTTGTTGTAGCCGAGCTGGTGCCCGAGCAGCACCATCGCGACGATCCCTTGCTCCGTCTGCTCGACGATCGGCCGGATGTTGATCTCGCCGATCAGTTCCTGACGGCCGAAATAGAGGGCGCCGCCGGCGAAGATCGCAAGCGTCACCACGCTCGTCATGATGTGCGCAACATAGAGCGCCAAGGCGCGCCGCCATATCTTCAGCGTGAGGGCGAGCCGGCCGCCGGCCAGGAACTTGCCGGAATAGGCCGCTCCCACCGACAGGCCGGAGATCAGCACGAAGGCCTCCGCCGAATCGGAAAAGCCGAAATTCTTGTGGGTCAGATATTCGAGATACTGGCCCGGTACATGGTTGACGAAGATGGTCAGCAGGCAAAGTGCCCGAAAAACGTCGAGGCGTGTGTCGCGCCCGGTCGGCACCGGAGGGGCGACCCCTCTCTGATCGGTGCCGCCCTCAAAGGTCTTCTGCAGCATGCGCGTTGATATCCGGGATTTGGCGCCCCGCCCCACCCCTGTTGAAACCGGCGCCGTCGTGCCGCCCCGATGCGGGCGGCGCCGACGCCATGAATGAATGGCGAACCTGACACGGCAAAGAAAAGCCGGCCTTGCCTCCGAGCGGGACGAGGAAATGTGTGTACCGTTTTACGCCCTGCATTCCGCTCGACTTGTTGGATCGGATCACGATTGCTTTGGGTCGTTCGATCCAAGCCATCGTGATCCAGGAAAACAAAGCCGGTTCAGCTCGTGCTTCAAGCCGGCAGCTACAGCAAAACCCCTTCATGCGCGTTTTCTGTGACACTATTATTTACGCTTACGACCGGTTCGCCACTTTTTGGATCGCGGCTGACGGAAATCCGGTGCGTGGCGCCGTTCACGCGCACTTCGGCCGAAAAGCCCGGCCATTCGGAGGGTAGGACGGGCCGGATCAAGAGCTTGTCACCCCGCTTGCGGATGCCGAGAATCCCCTCGACACCGGCGCGGTAGAGCCAGCCGGCGGAGCCCGTGTACCAGGTCCAGCCGCCGCGGCCGGCAAGCGCGCCTTCTCCATAAATATCGGCAGCAACCACATAGGGCTCGACACGATAATGTTCGGCGTCCTCCTGGCTGAGAGCATGCGACACGGGGTTGAGCATGCTGAAGGTGCGCCAGGCCTCTTCCGCCCGCTCCTGGGCGGCGAATGCCAGCACCACCCAGGTGGCCGCGTGGGTATATTGCCCGCCATTCTCCCGCACGCCCGGGGGATAGGCCTTGATGTAGCCCGGGTCCTGCTTCGTCGTCTCGAGCGGCGGCGTGAACAGCCGGACAATGCGCTTTTCGGGATCTACGAGCTCCGCCATCACCGCGTCCATTGCGCGCAGAGAACGCTCCTTGTCGCCCTCTCCCGAAAGCGTGCTCCAGGATTGCGCGATCGAATCGATGCGGCACTCGCCGTTCTCCGCCGATCCGAGCGGCGTGCCGTCGTCGTAATAGCCGCGGCGATAGTAATCGCCGTCCCAGCCTGCCTGTTCCAGCGCATCCTTCAGTGCTTCGAGATGCCGCTCCCATAGGGCCAGGCGCGGCTTGTCCTTGCGGGCACGGGCATAGGGCAGGAACGCGCGCAGGGTGCCTGCCAGGAACCAGCCGAGCCAGACGCTCGTGCCCTTCCCGCCCTCCCCGACACGGTTCATGCCGTCGTTCCAGTCGCCGCCGAGAATGAGCGGCAGACCGTTGGCGCCGGTCCGGCGGATGGCGAGATCGACCGCACGGGCGCAATGCTCGTAGACGTCGCCCACCTCGTCGGCCACATCCGGCTTGTAGAAGCTGTCGTGCTGGCCTTCTTCCAGAGCCGGCCCGGTGATGAAAGGAACTTTCTCCTTGAGTATCTCTTCCTCGCCGGTGACGGCGCAATAATGCGCAACCGCGTGAGCGAGCCAGACCACGTCGTCCGAGATCATCGTGCGGACGCCCGCGTCCGTGCCGGGCAGCCACCAATGCTGCACGTCGCCTTCGACGAACTGCCGCGCCGCGGCATTGAGGATCTGCGCACGGGCAAGCGCCGGCCGATGGATGAGGAAGGCAAGCGTATCCTGCAGCTGATCGCGGAAACCGAAGGCACCGCTTGCCTGGTAGAAGGCCGAGCGTGCCATGATCCGGCAGCCGAGCGCCTGATAGGGAAGCCAGTGGTTGATCATGTGGTTGAAGGCGCGATCGGGCGTCTCCACCTTCACGACTCCGGTGAAATCACCCCAGAACGCCTTCGCCGCTTCGAGCGCAGCGTCGAAACTGTCCGCCCTGAGTTCCTCCAGCATCGCCTGCACCTGATCGGAATTGTCGGCATCACCGAGGAAGAAGGTGACCTGTCGCTCCACGCCCGCCTCGATGGTGAGATCCGTGGCGAGCGCCGCGCAGGCATCCCCGTCCACATCCGTCGATCCGGTGAGCTCGGCGCCGGCGATCACTGCCTGCGGGGCGAGGATTCCTCCGGCCCGGCCAAGGAATTCCCGCCGGCTCGCCGTATAGCCGGCGATATCGCCGTCGCTGGCGAAGAACGCGCACCGGCCCGGATAGTCGATGCTGTGGGGATTGGTGGCGACGAGCGTCTTCGCGCTTTCGTCCCACTCACTGAGGACGAAGGGCGCGGTACGGCTGCGATTGTTGCCGAGCACCCATTCCGCGTAGCCGTAGATGCGCAACTTGCGCGCGGCCGAACTGCGGTTGCGGATCGTCAGCCGGATGAGCTTGGCCGGAAGGCTCCTGTGGACCGTATGCATGGCCTCGATCTCGAGCTCGTCCTGCGTGCTGAGAAAGCGCGAATAGCCGAGGCCGTGACGGGTCTCGAACTGGGCGGACTTGCGTCGCGATAGTGCGGCATAGGGCGTCAGCACCGCGCCGCTTGCCATGTCGCGCACGAAGATCGCCTCGCCCGGACGATTTACGACCGCGTCGTTGGTCCAGGGCGTCAACTGATAGTCGCGCGAATTGCGGCTCCAGGAGAAGGCCGCACCTTCGGCGGAGATATGGAAGCCGAATTGCTCGTTGGAGATGACGTTGATCCAGGGTTGCGGCGTCGCCTCGCCTCCGCGCAGCCGCACGGCATATTCGCGGCCGTCCTCGGCAAAGCCGCCGAAACCGTTCCAGTAATCCAGGTCGCCGCCGTCGAGTTCGACCGCCACCGGCTCGTCGGTCTCCCGTATCACCGGCAGCAGCATCTCGGCGCCCTCCTCCTTCTTTTCGGAAGGTTTGGAGTAGAGCGATGTGGCGCGGGCTATCTGATCCGAGATCGTGCCGTTGCGGGCATGGAAGACGGCCCGCGATGCCGAGATCAGCGTCGACCAGGTTTCCGGTTCCATCAGGTCCCGGCGCACCGCAAAGATGTGCTGGCGCGGGCCGTCCGAAAGGCCGCGAAGCCTCAAATTCTCGCACATGGAGTCGAGCGTGTGCTGCAGATCCTGCGCATAGGAGGAGGCGCGCTCGTTGACCACCACCAGATCGGCGGTGATGCCGCGAGCTCTCAGATATTCCTGCGCCCGCAAGGCCTCGCGGGCGATGCCCAGATCGCCGTCGTCGTTGATCCTGAGGCAGAAGATCGGGAAATCGCCGGAGATCGCCAGCGGCCACAGCGCCGATTGCGAGGCAAGCCCGGTCTTGACGGTCTCCGCGTCGGCCCGAAGGTGCATATCCGGATAGACGAGATAGCGGCCGAGCATCTGGAAGCTCGCGGCCTCCTTCGAGGTGATCCCGACATGGCGCATCTGCACCTGGCTGCGGGTCCAGGCATGGATGAGCTCGTGATTGAAGGTTTCCGGATGCCGGTAACGGTCGATCGCCCGATCGACGCCTTCCCTGTCCGGGGCGGCGATCGTCCAGAAGATGACGCTCACCTTCTTGCCCGCCGGCACGCGTACGACGCGACGGAGCGACACGATCGGATCGAGCGTGAAGCCGTCGGTGCCGGAAAGCGTGGCGCCCGGGTCGAATGCGGCCGCCTCGGCAATCGTGCGGCCCTGGCCGAGGAAGCGCCGGCGATCGGTCTCCGCCTGCGTGTGGCGCTCGCTGCCGGCATTGTCGGTGACGAGATGGGCGACCTCGATGTCCGGATCGCCGGGGCTGCGCTTGTTGCGCGAGACCCATATCACGTCTCCGTGACGGCTGATCTCGGTGCGGATGAACATCTTCGAGAAGGTCGGGTGCGAGCTGTCGGCATCGTCCATGGCAAGCACGGGCTCGGCATAAGACGTCACCTCGATGAACCGGTCTTCCGTACCCGTGTTGAGCAGGATAACCCGACGGCCTTCGGCATCGTGCTCGGTGGCGACGATGCATTCCACCTCGCTTGTCAGATCGCCGACGGTCTTGACGTATTCGGCCTTGTCGTCGCCGAAGCGGGTAACGGTCTTTTCGCCCGGCGCACGCCGGGGTTCGGCCGTCGCCGACCACCAGTCGCCCGTCACCGTGTCGCGAAGGAAGATGAAGGTCCCCGTCCTGTCCTCGACCGGGTCCGGAGTCCATCTCGTGACCGCCTGGCCGTTCCAGCGGGCATAGCCCGCCCCTGTCGCCGTCAGCATGACGGAGTAGTGACCGTTCGACAGCAGAACCGTCTCGCGATCCTGGTTGATCGGGTCTTCGACGACGCGGACTTCGGGGCGCAGGAGATCGGCCTGGCCCTTGCCCAGCGCTTCCGGCTCGCGCTTGGCGGCCATGACCGGGATGTCGCGCGGCGCCTTCTCCTGCAGGAGGAGTTCGGCGGCCTCGATGACGGGGTCGGCATGGAACCACTCGCGCAGCTGCCCGTTGAAGACGACATTTGCGACCGCGGCGACCGACATGCCGTGATGATGGGCATAATAGTTGCGCACGACGGCGCATTTCTGCCCTTCCGGCACGCGCGTCGGCGTGAAGTCGACGGCGTCGTGATAGCCGTAGGCCCCAAGGGCGCCGACCTCCCGGAGCCGCGCCAGGTTGGCGAGCGCCGATTTCGGATCGTACATGCAGGCGAGAATGGACGCGTAAGGTGCGATGACGGCATTCTGCCCGAGGCCGCGCTTCAGACCCAGCGTCGGCACGCCGAAGTTCGTATACTGGTAGGTCAGCTCGTGGTCGCGCGCATTGAACGCCGCCTCGGAAATGCCCCATGGCGTCCCGAGCCGACGGCCGTGATTGATCTGCTCCTGGACCACCAGATTGTTGGTCTGGTTGAGGATGCCGCCCTGCCGCTCCTGCATGACCAGCGGCGGCATCAGATATTCGAACATCGAACCCGACCAGGAGACGAGCGCACCGCGCGCGCCGATCGGCACGATCGGACGGCCGAGCTTGTACCAGTGCTCGGTCGGCAGATCCCCCTTGGCGATCGCGAAAAGGCTCGTCAGCCGCGCCTCGGAGGCGAGCAGATCGTAGCAGGCCTCGTCGAGCTCGTTGGCGTTGACCCGGTAGCCGATCGACAGCAGCCGCCGCTCCGGCCGGAACAGGAAGCTGAAGTCCATGGAGAAGGCGATGTCGCGTGCGCGCTCCTTGAGCACCAGCAGACGCTGGCGCAGAGCCTCGATGGCACCGAGGTCGAAGACGCCGTCGGCGATATGTGCCTCGCAGGCGGCCACCAGCGAGCCCGCCCATGTCGCCACTTCGCCGCTGGGGACGGTGCGCACCTCATGGTCGAGATTGACCGTCAGCTTGTGCATGTCGCGTGCGAGCACCGCGAGGTTGATCACCCGGATGGAGGCGAATTCGCGCTCGCGCTTGACCGCCGCAAGCGCATTCTGGAAGCCGGCGATGCGCTCCTCGATCAGGCGCCTCAGCGGCCGTACGGTCTTGCGGTCGTCGGGAAGCTCGCTCAACACCTCCTTGAGGATCGCGGCGACGTCGCCGATGCCGTCGAGATTGCCCTGGACGTGGGCGGATGGCGCTTCGGCCCATTCGCGGCACATGGAGGAGACCGCGATCAGGTGTCCGGCGAGGTTGCCGCTGTCGACCGAGGAGACATAACGCGGCTCCATCGGTTCGAGCCCGCGCGTGCGATACCAGTTGAAGAGATGGCCGCGATATTTCGGCATGCGGTCGATCGTGGCGATCGTCTGCTCGAGGCGCGTGATCGTCTCCTCGAAACCGATCCAGCCGAAGGAGCGCGCCGACATGACCGACAGGAGATAGACGCCGATATTCGTCGGCGAAGTACGCTCCGCGAGTACCGGCTGCGGCGTTTCCTGGAAGTTGTCCGGCGGCAGGAAGTTCTGCTCGGCGGTGACGAACGCCTCGAAGTAGCGCCATGTCCGCCGGGCGATCTTGCGCATCTCCTCGATCGCCTCCTCGGAAACGGCGAGCTGGTCTTCGGTCTCGGCGGACTGGCTCACGAACCAGGCGACCGCAGGCGAGGCGGCCCAGATAAGGGCAAAGGGCAGCCCGATGAAGGGCAGCCCCGTATCGGAGATGGCGGCAAGCGCCAGCGACACCAGTGCAAGCGCCGGTGCCGTCCACATCGCGCGGAAGTAGTCGCCGATCGAACCGTGGCCGGCGCTCTGCACCTGCGCGGCGGTGCGCCATTCGAGCATCAGCTTGCGGCTGACGAAGGTGCGATAGAGCGAGCGCACGATCGCATCCGCCATCATCGCCGCGTTGTGCGCGATGAAGACGATGCGCAACGCGACCTGCGCGTTGGCGGCGCGGATGTCCGACAGCACCGTGTGGAGATGCGCACGCGCGACGATGTCGTTGCGCCGCGGCATGATCCCGGAGATCAGCGACAGCGTCGGCGCGACGAACAGGCTGAAAATCAGCACGAGCTGCCAGATCAGCGCCGGGGTCGGCTCCATGTAGTACCAGCCCATGACCGAAGCGGCGAGCCAGGCGACGGGAATGAGCGAGCGGCGCAGGTTGTCGTACATCTTCCAGCGCCCGAGCATCGAAAGGCCGTTCTTCGGATTGAAGATATACGGCAGGAGCTGCCAGTCGCCTCGCGCCCAACGATGCTGACGCGACATCTCGACCTCGTAGCGGGTCGGAAAATCCTCGACGAGCTCGATGTCGGTCACCAGCGCGCAACGCGCATAGGAACCTTCGAGAAGGTCGTGGCTGAGCACCGCATTTTCTTCGATCCTGCTCTTGAGAGCAGCCTCGAAGGCGTCGACATGATAGAGGCCCTTGCCGGTGAAGCTGCCTTCGCCGGCAATGTCCTGATAGACGTCCGACACGGTGAAGACGTAAGGGTCGATGCCGCGATTGATGGTGAAGATGCGCTGGAAGGCCGAGGCCTCGCTGCCGGTGGTGAGCGACGGCGTCACGCGCGGCTGCAGGAGGCTGTAGCCGGTCACGACCTCCTGTGTCCTCGGATTGACGACCGGCCGGTTGATCGGGTGATACAGCTTGCCGACGAGCTTGGTCACCGCGTCGCGCATGAGACGCGTGTCGGAGTCGAGCGTCATCACATATTGCACGCCCTCCGGCACCGTGTTGGCGCCCTGAAGGAAGGAGGTATCGCGGTCGCCGCGAAGCAGCAGATTCAACTCGTGCAGCTTGCCGCGCTTGCGCTCCCATCCCATCCACACGCCCTCGGCCTCGTTGTAGAGGCGGCGGCGGTGCAGCAGGAAGAAGCGCGTCTTGCCGTCATAGGCATAGCGGGCCGAGAGAGACGCGATCTCGCGCTTGGCATATTCGAGAACATCCGTGTCGGCAGGTGCCTCCTCCGACTTGCTGTCGGCCCAATCGCTCAGGAGCGCGAAATAGATCTCGCCGCGCGGATTGGCGAGATAGTGAACCTCGAGGTTGCGCACGAGCTCGTCTACATGATCGCGCTTGGCAATCAGGCAAGGCACCACGACCAGCGTGCGTCCATCCTCGGGTATTCCGTCGAGAAACTCGTAACCGACCAGCCGCGAGGGTTTGGCAAACAGCGTGAAGACCGTGTTGAACAGGCCCATCGCGCCTTCGGAGGCAGGCAGCGCGAAGAGCAGGAGCATGATCAGCTTCGCGCCGCTCGGAATATCCATCGGGCTGACGAAGGCATAGACGACGATCATCGCCAGGATCGTCAAGAGAATGTTCGGCCCGGCTATGGCGAACCAGTCGAGCTTGCGGACCGACCGGATGAGGTGCTGGAAGATCGAGGGCGAATAGCCGATCCTCTTCTCGAGGGCCAGGCGCTGCTTGCCGACGAGGAAGGAGCCGACATTCGGCTCCTGCAGAGGCGCTTCGACGGCCGCGGCGGCTTTTGCCTCCTCGACCATCTCGATCGCGATCTTCGTGACTTCATGCTCGCTGTGACCGGACCGGCGGGCAAGCTTCTCGATCGTGTCGCGATACGTGTTGCGCGATCCGAAATCGAGCGCCGCATAGTCGGATCCTTCGCGCAGCGTCGCATCGATCTTGCTGACGCTTTCGAACCAGACGGCCCAGTCCGTGTCGTCGATCTCGCGCAGGCTGCGGATGATATTGCTCATCGTCGCGTTGCCGGACGAAAGGCGGTTCTGCTCCGCTACCAGCGCCTCCTCGACGTCGGTGCCACGCCTCTCCAGCCTCTCCTCGATCCAAGCGATCACGGCACCCGAACTCTGGGAACCGTCACGCATGCGGTAAAGGAGCTGTGCGATGAAAGTGTTGTCGGCGGCAAGCGCCTCGGACTCCACCAGAAGCGTCCGGCAGCCTTCCGGATCGTTCAGCCGGATGAGCTGGTCAGCGACCTCGTTCGCTTTCCGCCGCATGCCGCGCGAGCGCTCGACGCGGATGGCGATGCGCCTCAGATTTTCGATGAGGACGAAACGCAGGATCGACGGCAACGCCCACAATTCGCCGATCTTGAGGGTCTCGTGCTCCTGGAAGCCCTCCACCATCGCGGTGATGCTTTCCCGCGTGACGGTACTGTGGGTATGGGCGACGTAAAGCCAGGCAAGGGCCATCGTGCGCGGGATGACGGTTCCGGAGACCGATAGCGTCGGCAGTTGCCGGTAGAAACGGCGTGGAAAGTCCCGCCGTACCTCCTGGATCGCCTCTTCGACGACGTGGTGGTTGTCGAGCAGCCATTCGGCTGCAGGCGTGATCGAGGCGCCGGCTTCCACGTCGGCCGCGGTCGCCCGGTAGACGCGCAGGATTTCCTTCTCGTTCTCCCGGTGGCGGACGCGAAATTCGAACGGAAAGAAGCCCGGCAGAGCGGAAGTGCCGTGTTCGGCGAGGCTCGCGCCGCATGCTCGCAGGTCGTCGATCGAGAAATAGGTCGAGCGGATCGAATCGTTGTAGTCGATCTGCTTCGCTTCCGGTTCGCGCGGTAAATTGGGCTGCGTTGTGTTCTGGAGCATGGGTACGGATTCTGGTTCCACTCGGGACTGATCGGCCCGGTTGTCGTTGTTCTGCCGGTGTGGCTGCGACCCCGAGGATGCAGACGGCGCCGGCGCGTTTCTAGACACGGTCATGTGCCCTCCTTCGCCGTCATTGTCCCGGGAAGAGAGTATCGGTGAAGGCAGGCGCCGAACGCAAAGCCGGCGGCGCGCTGGATTTCACGGCCGCGTGGTGCATGAAGATGGCATTTTTTAGCCGTGATGTCAGCAGCTTGCAAGGAATGCGAGCATCGCCCGCAGCCGGCTCCGGAGACCCGTAGCGCGAGGGGCCGGGCTTGCCGGCGAGCTCCCCCGATTCGATGGATATCTCTGTCAAAGTCCGCCCCTTCCTGGTGTAAGCCTATCCGCAGGCTGAGATCGTAGGCCCTCAACCGGACTTGCTACTGCGACCGATCACCGACCTGTTCGGTGATCCACTCCCGGAAAGCGCGACTGATCGGATTTTCGAGCTTGCCTTCCGGAATGGCGAGATAATAGCTGTTCTCCGTCTGCATCGGTCGATCGAGAACGATCCGCAGGGTGCCTGCGGTAAGTTCCTGCTCGATCAGATAGCGAGGCAAAAGGGCAAAACCGAGACCTGCAGTCGCCGCCTCGATTACCATCGAGAATTGATCGAAGCGGTTGCCGCGATAGGCGCCGTCCTGCTCGACGCCGTTTACCTCGAACCATTGCGCCCAGAGCTTGGGCCGCGTCGCCAGATGCAGCAGCGGGCCGCCGCCGATGTCCGCAGGCGCCTCCACCGGATGCATCGAAAGAAGGGTCGGGCTGGCGGCCGGCACGATGACTTCGCTGCAGAGATAGTTGCAAATGGCGCGCGCCCAGACGGGCTGGCCGTAATGGATCGCCAGGTCGAAGTTCTGCTCTTCGAAGTCGAACGGCTCCGAACGGGAGGCGATATTGACGACGGTGCCCGGATGGCGCCTCAGGAAATCGGGCAGGCGCGGCACCAGCCAGCGGCTGCCGAAGGTCGGAAGCGATGCGATGGAGAGGCTCGAGTCGGCCCGCGCCGACGCCATGGCGCGCACCATCAGCTCTTCGGTCTGGTTCAGAAGCCGGCGCACCTCGGGCAGGAATTTCTGCCCCGCATCGGAAAGAATGACCCGCTGGCGAACCCGCTCGAAGAGCAGCACGCCCAGCTGGTTTTCGAGATCCTTGATCTGCCGGCTGACGGCGCTCTGGGTGAGATTGAGCTCCGCGGCGGCCTGGGTGAAACTGCCATGGCGCGCCGCGCATTCGAAGGCCTGCAGCGTCGTCACGTCGGGAACCAGTCGGCGGCTCAACTTCATTCCAGCCTCGCATCAACATAGTCAGAAGCAGCGCGATCCAAGCTCACAGCCTTCCGATATGATCAGAATTAAGAATGACCTTGTCCTTCATCCATAGCGCGAGGCGAGCCCCAGTGAAAGAGAATAGTTTCGTATCCGCCGACGATATCCGCTCGGCCTTTTCCGCTGCGATGTCGTTGATGTACCGCGAAGAAGTACCGGCCTACGGCACGCTGATGGAGCTCGTCGCGAGGGTCAATGGCGAAACGCTCTCGGCCGACTCCATCCTCAAGGAGAGGCTGGAGGCGACGGATTCGCTCGAACGCATTTCCGAGGAGCGTCACGGCGCGATCCGCCTCGGCACGCCGGCGGAGCTTTCGATGATGCGCCGTGTATTTGCCGTGATGGGCATGTATCCGGTCGGCTACTACGATCTGTCGACCGCCGGGGTGCCGGTCCACTCCACGGCCTTCCGGCCGGTTGGAGACGCGGCCCTGAAGCGCAACCCCTTCCGCGTCTTCACCTCGCTTCTGAGGCTCGATCTCATTGCCGACGAGGTCCTTCGCGCCGAGGCGGAGGCGATCCTGAAAGAGCGCCGGATCTTCACATCCGGTGCGGTCGATCTTACCGAAAAGGCCGAGCGCGACGGCGGCCTCGACAAGGCCGATGCCGAGCGTTTCGTCGCCGAAGTGCTCGAGACCTTCCGCTGGCACGACGAGGCGAATGTCGGCGCCGATATGTACGAGCGCCTGCACGATGCGCACCGGCTGATCGCCGACGTGGTCTCCTTCAAGGGGCCGCATATCAACCATCTGACGCCACGTACGCTCGACATCGACCGCGTCCAGGCGCTGATGCCGGAATATGGCATTGCCCCGAAGGCCGTGGTCGAAGGGCCGCCGACACGCAAGTGCCCGGTCCTGCTTCGCCAGACCTCCTTCAAGGCGCTCGAAGAGCCGGTTTCCTTCCGTAGCGCCGATGGCGGCTGGAAGACCGGCTCGCATACCGCCCGCTTCGGCGAGATCGAGCAGCGCGGCATCGCCTTGACGCCGAAGGGCCGCGGTCTCTACGACCGGCTGCTCGACGAATCGCGCAAGATCGTACGTCCGGCCGCCGATGGTTCAAACGCCAGGGAATACGAAGCGGCCTTGACCCAGGTCTTCGAGGCCTTCCCCGACAGCTGGGCGGAAATCCGCGAGGCGGGCCTCGGCTATTTCAGCTACTCCCTGACGGAGAAGGGCCGGCGGACGAAGCTGCCGGGCCGGCGCGATCTCAATTCCCTGATCGCCGACGGCCTCATTCGGTTCGATCCGATCGTCTATGAGGACTTCCTTCCCGTCAGCGCCGCCGGTATCTTCCAGTCGAACCTCGGCGACGGTGCGCAGCAGGAATTCGAGGCGAGCCCGAACCAGAAGCGCTTCGAGACCGATCTCGGCGTCGCCGTACTCAACGAATTCGACCACTATGCCGGCATCGAGCAGGCATCGATCGAAGGCTGCCTCAAGGCGCTTACCGCCGCCATGGCAGCGGAGTGATACGCCGGCGATGATTGACGAGCACCATATCGACGCATTGACGAAGCTCCTTGGCGACAAGGGCGTCGTCACGCGTCGGGAGGACATGGAGGCTTACGAGACCGGCGCACGCTACGACCGCGGCCGCGCGGCGGCCGTTCTGCGTCCGGCAACGACGGAAGAGGTCTCGGCCGCCGTCGGTTACTGCGTCCGCAGCGGCATCGCCCTCATCCCCCAGTCGGGCAATACGGGTCTGGTCTCGGGGTCGACGCCGGACGAGTCGGGCAGCGAGGTCGTCGTCAGCCTCGACCGGCTGACCCGCCAGTTTGCGCTCGACGTCGACAATCGCTCCGTGCGCGTCGACGCCGGCTTTCGCCTGTCCGAGCTCAACCGGCGGCTGGAGGAACACGGCCTGTTCTTCCCGATCGATCTCGGCGCCGACCCTCGGATCGGCGGCATGGCCGCCACCAATACCGGCGGCTCGCGCTTCCTCAAATATGGCGACGTGCGCCGCAACATGCTGGGTCTGAAAGTGGTCCTCGCCGACGAAGCGGGCACGGTGCTCGACCTCGGCTCGGACCTGCGCAAGAACAATACCGGCATCGACTGGAAGCAGATCTTCATCGGCACCTCGGGCGCCTTCGGCATCGTCACCGAATGCGTGCTCAATCTCGAGCGCCTGCCGAAGCAGACGGCGACCGCCTTCCTGGTGCCGGCGAGCGGCGCGCATGTCCTGCCGCTCCTGAAGGCCATGGAAGAGCGGCTCGGCGCCTATCTCTCGGCCTTCGAGGGAATGTCGGGGAACGCGATCGCCGCGGCCTTCGCCCATGTGCCGGCGCTGAAGAACCCCTTCCAGGGCGGCAAGGTCCCCGACTACGTCATCCTTGCCGAAATCTCCCGCACCTCGAGCCCGCGCGAGGGCGAGCAGCCGCTCGACGCGGTTCTCGAAAGCGTGCTCGCGGAGATATGGGAGATGGAAGAGGCGCCGCTCGCCGATGCACTCGTCGGCCCGCCGCACGAGATCTGGGCGCTGCGCCATGCGCTTTCGGAGGGCGTAAAACACCTCGGCAAGCTGATCGCCTTCGATCTCTCCTTCCGCAGGGGTGACATCATGGTCTTCTGCGACCATATGAAGGCGGAAATGCCGGAAAAATTTCCGGGCGTCACGGTCTGCGATTTCGGCCATATCGGCGACGGCGGCGTTCACTTCAACCTGGTCGTCGCGAAGGATAGTCCGCTACTGGCCGATGCGACCTTCGAGCAGCGTCTGCGCGATTGGGTCTTTGCGGTCGCGGTCGAGCAATATCACGGCAGCTTCAGCGCGGAACATGCGCTCGGCCGCCGCAATCAGGCTTATTACGATCTCTACACGCCGGAGAAATTGAAGAACATGGCGGCCGGCCTCAAGACGCTCACCTCGCCGGGCAAGCTCGGCAGCGTGCGCTTCGGTTAGGTCATCGCGCCAGCTACAAGACGGGAGTCACCACATGAACATTGCAGCCAAGAAAATCGACGTCGCGAGCGAGGCAGCCGCGCTCCTCGATAAAATGGGCGTCGCCAAGGACCTCTACACCGGCGGCGACATGCCGTCCTTCAGCCCGGTCACCGGCGAGAAGATCGCCAGTCTCAAGACCGTGTCTGCCGCTGAAGCCGCCAGGAAGATCGAGAAGGCCGACGAGGCTTTCCGCGTCTGGCGTCTCGTGCCGGCGCCGAAGCGCGGCGAGCTCGTCCGGCTTCTCGGCGAGGAACTGCGCGCCTTCAAGGCCGATCTCGGCCGCCTCGTCTCGATCGAAGCCGGCAAGATCCCGTCCGAGGGCCTCGGCGAAGTGCAGGAGATGATCGATATCTGCGATTTCGCCGTCGGCCTTTCCCGCCAGCTCTACGGCCTGACGATCGCCACCGAGCGTCCCGGTCACCGGATGATGGAAACCTGGCACCCGCTCGGTGTCGTCGGCATCATTTCCGCCTTCAACTTCCCCGTCGCGGTCTGGTCGTGGAATGCGGCGCTCGCGCTCGTCTGCGGCGACGCCGTCGTCTGGAAGCCGTCGGAAAAGACGCCGCTCACCGCGCTCGCCTGCCAGGCGATCCTGGAACGCGCCATCGCCCGTTTCGGCGACGCTCCGGAAGGCCTGTCGCAGGTCCTGATCGGCGACCGTGCAATCGGCGAGGCCCTCGTCGACCATCCGAAGGTGCCGCTGGTCTCGGCGACCGGCTCCACCCGCATGGGCCGCGAGGTCGGTCCGCGGCTTGCCAAGCGCTTCGCCCGTGCGATCCTGGAACTCGGCGGCAACAATGCGGGCATCGTCTGCCCGTCCGCCGACCTCGACATGGCGCTGCGCGCCATTGCTTTCGGGGCCATGGGCACCGCCGGCCAGCGCTGCACGACCCTGCGCCGCCTCTTCGTCCATGAAAGCGTCTACGATCAGCTCGTGCCGCGCCTGAAGAAGGCCTATCAGTCGGTCTCCGTCGGCAACCCGCTGGAATCGGCCGCACTCGTCGGGCCGCTCGTCGACAAGGCGGCCTTCGACGGGATGCAGAAGGCGATCGCCGAGGCAAAGAGCCATGGCGGTGCCGTCACCGGCGGCGAGCGCGTCGAGCTCGGCCACGAGAACGGCTATTACGTCAAGCCGGCACTGGTCGAAATGCCGAAGCAGGAAGGCCCGGTTCTCGAAGAAACCTTCGCGCCGATCCTCTACGTCATGAAGTACAGCGACTTCGACGCGGTGCTCGCCGAGCACAATGCGGTTGCGGCCGGGCTTTCCTCCTCGATCTTCACCCGTGACATGCAGGAATCGGAACGTTTCCTCGCAGCCGACGGCTCGGATTGCGGCATCGCCAACGTCAATATCGGTACCTCCGGCGCCGAGATCGGCGGCGCGTTCGGCGGTGAAAAGGAGACCGGCGGCGGCCGCGAATCCGGCTCCGACGCCTGGAAGGCCTATATGCGGCGCGCCACCAACACGGTGAACTATTCGAAGGCTCTGCCGCTGGCGCAGGGCGTCTCTTTCGACATCGAATAATCGAACAGGATCGGCCATGACCATCAATGCAACGGTCAAGGAGGCGGGCTTTCAGCCCGCCTCGCGGATTTCCTCGATCGGCGTTTCGGAAATCCTGAAGATCGGCGCCCGCGCCGCCGCCATGAAGCGCGAAGGCAAGCCGGTGATCATCCTCGGCGCCGGTGAGCCGGATTTCGACACGCCGGAACACGTGAAGCAGGCCGCCTCGGATGCGATCCACCGCGGCGAAACGAAATACACCGCACTCGACGGCACGCCGGAATTGAAGAAGGCGATCCGCGAGAAATTCCAGCGCGAGAACGCGCTGGCCTACGAGCTGGACGAGATCACGGTCGCGACCGGCGCCAAGCAGATCCTCTTCAACGCCATGATGGCGTCGCTCGATCCGGGCGACGAGGTCATCATTCCGACGCCCTATTGGACCTCCTATTCGGACATTGTCCAGATCTGCGAGGGCAAGCCCGTTCTGATCGCCTGCGACGCCTCTTCCGGCTTCCGCCTGACGGCGGAGAAGCTGGAGGCGGCCATCACGCCGCGGACCCGATGGGTGCTCTTGAACTCGCCCTCCAACCCGTCGGGCGCCGCCTACAGTGCGGCCGACTACCGGCCGCTGCTCGAGGTACTTCTGAGGCACCCGCATGTCTGGCTGCTCGTCGACGACATGTATGAGCACATCGTCTATGACGGTTTCCGCTTCGTCACCCCGGCGCAGCTGGAGCCGGGCCTGAAGAACCGCACGCTGACCGTAAACGGCGTTTCGAAGGCCTATGCGATGACCGGCTGGCGGATCGGCTATGCCGGCGGCCCGCGCGAGCTCATCAAGGCGATGGCTGTCGTCCAGAGCCAGGCGACCTCCTGCCCCTCTTCGATAAGCCAGGCGGCTTCGGTCGCGGCGCTGAACGGACCGCAGGACTTTCTGAAAGAACGGACAGCCAGCTTCCAGAGCCGCCGCGATCTCGTGGTCGACGGCCTGAACGCGATCGACGGCCTCGACTGCCGCGTTCCCGAGGGCGCCTTCTACACTTTCTCCGGCTGCGCCGGCGTTCTCGGCAAGGTGACGCCATCGGGCAAGAGGATCGAGACGGATACGGATTTCTGCGCCTATCTTCTGGAAGACGCCCATGTCGCCGTGGTCCCGGGCTCGGCTTTCGGCCTCTCACCCTTTTTCCGCATTTCCTATGCAACCTCGGAGGCGGAGCTGAAAGAGGCGCTCGAACGTATCGCGGCGGCCTGCGAGCGGCTTGCGTAAGCGAAGGGCGGGAGTCGCCTCAGAAGGCCCCCTCCCCAACCCCTCCCCACAGGTGGGAGGGGCGTTCTCTCCCGGTCAAAACGTCGGCGGCGTACAGGCGCTGATCACTTCGCAGGGCACCGGCCCGATACAGCGAAAGCGGTGCGGGCGCCGGCTTTCGAAATAATAGGCATCGCCCGGTCCGAGGATGCGCCTCTCGTCGTCCACGGTCACTTCCAGCCGGCCTGAAAGCACGATCCCGCCTTCCTCGCCCTCATGCACCAGCGGCACCTTGCCGGTATCCGCGCCCGGCTGGTAGCACTCCTTCAGGATCTGAAGGCTGCGGCCGAAAAGGTTGTCGCCGATCTGGCGGTAGGAAATCGGTCCCTTGCCGATCTCCACCAGCTCCTCCGCCGCATAGAAAGCCCTGCGCGGCTTCTCCGGCTCGAAGGAGAAGAACTCCGCAAGGCCGATCGGAATGCCGTCGAGGATTCGCTTCAACGCGCCGACCGAGGGGTTCGATGCATTCGATTCGATCAACGAGATGGTGGAGTTGGTAACCCCCGCCCGCTTGGCGAGTTCGCGCTGGGAAAGCTTGTGCCTCAGCCGAACATGCCGCAGACGGTTGCCGATATCGACGCTCATAGCGAACCCCGGTGTTGACCTTGTTTGAAATAGCGAAATTCTAGCAAACTGACCTATGTAAATACAATGGCTTAGATGGACCTAGAAAAGGACTTGTTCGGAAATCCAAATCATGGCGTCAATCAGCTAACGACAGGAGGATGCCATGAACGCCCACAACAAGCCCAACGCTCCGGTTCTCGACAGCTACTGGATGCCCTTCACCGCCAACCGTCAGTTCAAGGCGGCGCCCCGGCTGCTCGCCGCCGCTGAGGGCATGCACTACACCAGCGTCGACGGCCGGACGGTTCTCGACGGCACCGCCGGCCTCTGGTGCGTGAATGCCGGGCACGGCCGCCGGCAGATCGCCGCCGCGGTCGAGCGGCAGCTTTCGACCATGGACTTCGCGCCGTCCTTCCAGATGGGACATCCGATCGCCTTCGACTTCGCCGAGCGGCTGGCCGAGATCGCGCCCGGCCCGGCCGGCGCCAAGCTCGACCGGGTGTTCTTCACCGGCTCGGGCTCGGAATCCGTGGACACAGCGCTGAAGATCGCACTTGCCTATCAACGTTCGATCGGCCAAGGCACGCGCACCCGCCTCATCGGCCGCGAACGCGGTTATCACGGCGTCGGCTTCGGCGGCATCTCCGTCGGCGGCATCGTCAACAACCGCCGCGTCTTCCCGCAGCTTCCCGGGTCCGACCATCTGCGCCACACCCATGACCCGGCGAAGAACGCCTTCGTCAAAGGGCAGCCGGAGCATGGGGCTGAGCTTGCCGACGACCTCGAAAGGCTCGTGGCGCTCCACGGCGCCGAGACGATCGCCGCCTGCATCGTCGAGCCCGTCGCCGGCTCGACCGGCGTGCTGATCCCGCCGAAGGGCTATCTCGAGCGGCTGCGCGCGATCTGCGACAAGCACGGCATTCTCCTGATTTTCGACGAGGTGATCACCGGTTTCGGCCGGCTCGGTGCGGCCTTCGCGACCGACTATTTCGGCGTCACGCCGGACATCGTCACCACCGCCAAGGGGCTTACCAACGGCGCGATCCCGATGGGCGCTGTCTTTGCCAGCCGCAAGGTGCACGACGCCCTGATGCACGGCCCGGAAGGCCAGATCGAGCTCTTCCACGGCTATACCTATTCCGGACATCCGGCCGCCTGTGCCGCCGGCATCGCCACACTCGACATCTATCGAGACGAAGGCCTGATGACGCGCGCCGCCGAAATCGAGGGCGACTGGCACGAGGCGATGCATTCCATGAAAGGCCTGCCGCATGTCATCGACATCCGCACCATCGGCCTCATCGCCGGTATCGAGCTCCAGTCGCGCGACGGCGCGCCCGGCGCTCGCGCCTATGACGTTTTCGTCGATTGCTTCGAGCGGGGCCTGCTGATCCGCGTCACCGGCGACATCATCGCCTTCTCGCCGCCTCTGATCGCGGAGAAGCAGCATTTCGGCGAGATCGTCTCGATCCTTGCCGATGCGTTGAAGCGGGTGAAATAACGGCGCTTGAGATAGTTTAAATGCCCCCTCCCGACGCCTTGGAGGGGGCATTCTCGCATTCATCCAGGCGTCGCTTCAGCGTATCAGGATCGCCCGCAGATCATTGACATTCGTCCCCGTCGGCCCGGGTACGAACAGGTCGCCGCTGGCCGCGAAGGCCGTCCAGGCGTCATGGCGCGCGAGGTGAGCGCGGGGATCGGCGCCTGCCGCCCGCATCCGGCCGACGCTTGCGCCGTCGGCAAAGGCGCCGGCATTGTCCTCGGATCCGTCGATGCCGTCGGTGTCGGCGGCAAGCGCATCGATACCGCCGATGCCGTCGATGTCGAGCGCGAGCGACAGGAGGAATTCGCTGTTGCGTCCGCCCTTTCCGTAACTTTCGCCGGAGATCGTCACCGTCGTCTCGCCGCCGGAAAGCAGCACGACCGGCTTCGAAAAGGGACGGTTGCGCGAGGCCACTTCCCGCGCGAGCGCCGCATGCATACGGCCGATGTCGCGCGCCTCGCCCTCGATCGCATCCGACAGGATCATCGCCTCGATGCCGCTTTCCCGCGCCCGTGCCGCCGCCGCTTCCAGCGAAACGGCCGCCGAGGCGATGACGTGCACTTCGTTGCCGCCGAATGAAGGATAGTCGGGCCGGGGTGCCCGCGCCGCCTCGGAAGCGAGATGCGCCGTCACCCGCTCGGGCAGGGCGATGGCGTATCGTGCGACGATCTCGCGCGCTTCTTCGAGACTGGACCGATCGGCCACCGTCGGGCCGGAGGCGACGAAGGCCGGATTGTCGCCGGGCACGTCGGAGACGACGAGGCTCACGACTCGCGCCGGGGCGGCGGCAAGTGCAAGCCGCCCGCCCTTGATCCGCGAGGCATGCTTGCGCACCACATTCATGGCGGAAATCGGCGCTCCGGAGGCAAGCAGCGCCTTGTTCACGGCGATCTCGTCCTCCAGGGTCAAGCCGCCGGGCGGGGCCGGCAAAAGTGCGGAGCCTCCGCCGGAAATGAGCGCCACTACGAGATCATCCGCCGTCAGTCCCCCGACGGTTTCGAGGAGCGCCGAGGACGCGGCAAGCCCCGCCTCGTCCGGCACCGGGTGAGCCGATTGCAGGACCCTGATCCGCTCGCATTTCTCGACGGGACCGTGGCGGGCAACGACGGCGCCTGCAAGCGGCCCGTCCCAGAGCCGCTCGAAAGCGGCCGCCATCTGGCTTGCGGCCTTGCCGGCGCCGACCACGATCGTGCGGCCCTTCGGCCGCGCCGGAAGGTGCGCCCGAATGGCGGCTTCAGGATCGGCCGCGGCAACGGCGGCCTCGAAAAGCGATATGAGAAAAGGGCGCGGCTCTATTGACGTCATGGAATCAGACCGAAGTTTCTAGATAGGGAGGCACCTTGAACGCCGCCTTCGGCCGCCGCAACGTTTTTCGACCGGCCGCCCGAAACTGCAACGCCCGATCGCTCCTTCAGCGGACCTCCGCGCGCGCCCGGGGGCGCGCGTCGTTACGCTCGTGCTGGAACACTGCCGGGGGCAGCGGCGGCAATCCGCGGATGATGTCGGCCCCCTTCTCGCCCATCATGATCGTCGGGCCGTTGGTGTTGCAGGACGGGACCCGCGGCATCACCGAGCTGTCGCAGACGCGCAGCCCCTCGATCCCGCGAACCCTGAGCTCCAGGTCGACCACCGCCGCCGCGTCGGTCCCCATCCTGCAGGTGCCGACCGGGTGGTGGTCGGTCTTGGCGTTGGCGCAGCCATAGTCGAAGAGCTGCTCCTCGGTGCGCACATCCTTGCCCGGCAAACGTTCGTCTAGGACGAAGGGCTTCAGCGCAGGCTGCTGCATGATTTCCCGCGCAATCTTCAAACCTTCGAGCGACATCTGCCGATCGTGCGGATCCTCCCAGTAGTTCGGATCGATCAGGGGCGCGGCCGCCGGGTCGGCCGAGGAGAGCCGGACGGTACCGCGCGAGCGCGGGTGCAGATAGGCGGAATTGAGTGTGACCCCGGCATTCTTGAGCCGCGCGACGCCGGCCTCGATGCCCGAACCGAGGCCGAGATGGAACTGGATGTCCGGCGAGCGGGCATTCGGATCGGCATACCAGAAGCCGCCGGTCTCGAAGAGAGACGAGGCAACCGGGCCGGAGCGGAAGAGCACATATTGCAGCCCGGCCCAGAGCGTGCGGTGCAGCCTGGCGACGCCGTCATAAGTGTGATCGCCGGTGCATTCGGAGATGACGAAGAGATCCAGATGATCCTGGAGATTGCCGCCCACACCGGCGAGATCGTGCCTGACCTCGACGCCGACGGAACGAAGGTGATCGGCCGGACCGATACCGGACTGCAACAGCAGCTTCGGCGAGCCGATCGCACCCGACGAGACCAGCACCTCGCGATCGGCGCGGATGATCTCGACGCCCCTCCCCGTCGCGACTTCCACCCCGACGGCGCGCCTGCCCTCGAGCACGATGCGCGCGACGCGGGCACCGGTGCGCACCGTCAGATTCGGGCGATCCCTGATCGGCGAGAGATAGGCGAGCGAGGCGGAGGACCGGCGGCGGTTGCGCTGCGTCAGCTGATAGAAGCCGACGCCCGCCTGCTGTTTGCCATTGAAGTCGTGGTTGTAGGGAATGCCGAGTTCCTGCCCGGCTCGGATATAGGCGTCGCAGATCGGCAGCGCCGAAACCGGCATGGAAACGCCGAGCGGGCCACCATAGGAATGATAGTCGTCGGCGAAGCGCTGATTGTCCTCGGCGCGCTTGAAATAGGGAAGCACGCTGCGATAGTCCCAGCCGGCGCAGCCCTCCTCACTCGCCCAGAGGTCGTAATCGGCCGCATTGCCGCGAGTATAGAGCTGCGCATTGATGGAAGAACCGCCGCCGATCACCTTGGCCTGGGTGTAGCGCAGCACCCTGCCCTTCATGTGCTTCTGCGGCACCGTGTGCCAGCCCCAACTGGCGACCCCCTTCGTCATCTTGGCGAAGCCGGCCGGCATGTGGAACAGCGGATTCCAGTCGCCGCCGCCGGCTTCAAGCAGCAGCACCCTGACGTCCGGATCCTCGCTCAGACGATTGGCAAGCACGCAGCCGGCCGGACCGGCCCCGGTGATGATGTAGTCGTAGGTCATTCACATGTCCTCAATGTCACGCGCTTCAGGCGCGGTATCAGCTGTCTCGTCATGCCCCTCATCCGCCTGCCGGCGCCTTCTCCCCGCAGGCGGGGAGAAGGGACTCGCGGTGGCCGCATTCGCAACCATGACCGCCGGCTTTTCGGTGGGCACGTCCCCTCTCCCCGCACGCAGGGAGAGGGTTAGGGTGAGGGGCAAATCTCGACGACCGGGTGACGGGAAACGCCCGCACACACTTCACAAGCGCCCGATCGACAATCCCCCATCCGCCTGGATCACCGAGCCCGTGGCGAAACCGAACTGCCCGCCGGCAAGCCCGGCGACGATATTGCCGATATCCTCGGGTTCGCCCCAGCGCCGCATCGGCACCAGGCCACTCGCGATCAACCCGTCGTATTTGCCGGAAACCGCAGCCGTCATGTCCGAGCGGACGATGCCGGGACGGACTTCGAAGACCGCGATGCCGGTCTCGGCGAGCCTCAGCGCCAGGCCCTGGCTGAAGGCCGCAAGGCCTGCCTTGCTCATGCAATAGTCGAGCCGCTCGGGCGACGTCATCGCCGCCGAGACCGAGGTGATGTTGATGATTGAGCGCCGCGCTTGAGCCTCGCTCGCGAGCATCGCCTTCAGCACGGCCTGCGTGAAAAACACCGTGCCGCGCAGATTGACGCCGACGATCGTGTCGAAATTCTCCGGCTTCAGATCGAGAAAATCGCCACGCACGATGGAGGCGATGCCGGCATTGTTGACAAGGCAGTCGATCCGGCCGAATTCCGCGACGGCCGCGTCGACGGTCGTCTGATGGCTCGCAAGGTCGGCCAGATCGGCGCGCAGGAAGATCACCCGGGCGCCGAGCCCGTTGAGTTCGGCGATTACGGGAGCGACACCCTCCGCATCGCCAATGCCGGTGATGGCGATGTCGAAGCCGCTCGCCGCGAGTGCCCGGGCGATCCCCAGCCCGATGCCGCGGCGGCCGCCGGTGACGATCGCGACGGGGCGTGCCTTATCGGTCATGACCGCAGATCCTGTTTTACGATATGATCGGCGACACGCAGCGCCTGGGCGGCGACGGTCAGCGCCGGATTGACGGCGGCGGAGGTCGGCAGGAAGCCGGCATCGACCACGAAGAGATTCGGATGATCGAAGGCGCGGCAATAAACGTCGAGCGGCGCCTGGCCGGGATCATTGCCGATCCGGACCGTGCCGCACTGATGCGAGGGCGTCCGCTTGTCGAAGGCCCGCGCAAGCACGACCGGGAAGCCGGCTTTCTTCAGCACCGCCTTCAGCTTGGCGACGAGATCGAGATGGGCCTGCCAATTGGTGCGCACCCATTTCAGCACGACGCGCTCGCCGTCGACCGTGACGCGGCTCTCCGGTGACGGCAGGTCCTCGCTCATGGCATAGAAGTCGATGCCGCGGGCGGACATCCGGTTCAGCAGCCATTCCGGCATGGCCGGCATGTTCGCCTTCAGGATCGCGCCGGAGATGCGGCCGAGAAGCTGGATATTGCCGAGCGGCGGCCCGCCCGCACCGTCGGAGAGATAGAAGTCGTTGAGACCGAAGGTCTTCTGATAGACCGAATCGTTGCGGTACCAGGGGCTGAGCGCGATGACGGCGCTCGAATTATGGTTCATGAAATTGCGGCCGACCTGATCGGACCGGTTGGCAAGTCCGGTCGGGTTGCTGTCGTCGGCAGAGCGCAGGAGCAGTACGGCCGACTGCACCGCGCCGGCACTGAGAATGACGAGCTTCGGCGAAAGACGGTGCTCCGCCCCGTCCTTGGCGTAGAGCACGGTTCCGATCGCCTTTCCGTCCGGCCCGGTTGCGAGCCGCGTCACCCGCGAGCCGGTCTGCAGCCGCACGTTCGGGAATTTCAGCGCCGCCGCCAGCGCCGCCGTTTCGGCATCCATCTTGCCGTCGGATGAGTTCGGATGCGCGTCCCACGGCGTCTTGCCCTTGGCGAGCCAGCGCTCGATATCGACGCCGAGCGGCAGCGAATAGGGATGGAGGCCGATCTCGGCCAGGCGCTCACGGACCATGGCGATCGCAGGCTCGTCCGGCACCGGGCCATGGGGATAGCCGCTCGAATGAGCGGGTTCCGTCGGGTCCTCGCCCAATTTGCCTCGCACCTGGTAAAGCTGCTCTGCCTTGGAGTACCACGGCTCGAGCTCCTCATAGGAGAAGGGCCAGGCCGGGGAGACGCCGTCCCGGTGCTGCATTTCCTCGAAATCCTCGCGGCGGTAGCGGGTCAGCACCGCGCCGTAGAATTTCGAATTGCCGCCGACATTGTAGTAGTTGCCGGGATTGAAGCCGGGGCCGCCCGCCTCGTACCAGGTCTCCTTCGGGCGGAAATGGCCGCGCTGGAAGATCGCCCGCTGGTCGCGATTGACCGGCAGGTCCTCGATATGTGAGCCCGCTTCGAGGATCAGGATCTCGGCGCCCGAGGCGGCAAGGCCCGCAGCGACGGTTGCGCCGCCGACCCCTGATCCGATAATGACGATATCCGGCTGGCTCTCCATCGTCTTCCTCATGCAATCCGCTTTTCGCTTTGCGGGTCGAAGAAGACGGCCTTGTCGAGATTGAAGGCCAGCCGTGACGTCTGTCCGGGCGCAATGCGCGCATCGGCCCTGAGCCTTGCGACGATTTCCTTGCCGCCGAGCCTCGTGACGGCAAAGGTATCGGAGCCGGCCGGCTCGACCACCTCGATCAGGCATTCGCCTTCGGCGACGAATTGCGCATTGCGATCCGCCCCGTCCGGGTCGGTGAGCGCTTCCGGACGGATGCCGAAGACCACCTCCCTGCCGGCATAGGCGGAGAGCGCGCCGTTATGCGGCACGGCTAGTCTCAGGGGTTCGGCATTCGGCCGCGCCAGCGTCACCGAGACTTGAGAGCCTGCGGTTTCTATCTGCGCTTTGAGCAGGTTCATCGCAGGCGATCCCATGAAATCGGCGACGAACATATTGGCGGGGTTGTTGTAGATCTCCGCCGGCGTTCCGAATTGCTGCAGGACGCCGTCCTTCAGGACGGCGATCTTGGTCGCGAGCGTCATCGCCTCGATCTGGTCGTGCGTCACATAGACGATGGTCGTCTTCATGCGGTGATGCAGCCGCTTGATCTCGGTGCGCATGTCTACGCGTAGCTTCGCGTCGAGGTTCGAGAGCGGCTCGTCGAAGAGGAAGACCTGGGGATTGCGCACCAGCGCCCGGCCCATGGCGACGCGCTGGCGCTGGCCGCCGGAAAGCTGGCTCGGCTTGCGGTCGAGTAGATGGCCGATCTGCAGCATGTCGGCCACCTGCTTGATCGCCTTCTCGCGTTCCTCCTTCGGCACGCCGCGGATCTCCATGCCGAAGGCGATGTTCCCGGCCACCGTCATGTTCGGATAGAGCGCATAGGACTGGAATACCATGGCAATGTCGCGCTTCGACGGGTGCAGCCCCGAAACCGAGCGGCCGTTGATGGCGATGTCGCCCGAGGTGATCGGCTCCAGGCCGGCGATCGTGTTCAGAAGCGTCGACTTGCCGCAACCGGAGGGGCCCACGAGCACGAGGAAGCCGCCTTCTTCGATCTCCAGGTTGATGTCCTTCAAGATCTCGAGAGCGCCGTAGGATTTGCGCAGATTGGTGATCTTCAGAAACGACATGGCTTATCCTTTCACGGCGCCGGACATCAGTCCGCGGACGAAATAGCGGCCGGACACGATGTAGACGATGAGCGTTGGCAGGGCGGCGAGGATCGCGCCCGCGAAGTGGACATTGTATTCCTTGACCCCCGTGGACGAGCTCACGAGATTGTTGAGAGCCACCGTCATCGGCGTCGAATACGGCCCGGAGAACGAGGCCCCGAACAGGAAGTCGTTCCAGATATTGGTGAACTGCCAGATGACCGAGACGACGATGATCGGCCCTGACGATGGCAGCAATATCCGCCGGAAGATCTGGAAGAAGCTGGCGCCGTCGATCTGTGCCGCACGCACCAGCTCGGTCGGGAAGGCCTCGTAGTAGTTGCGGAAATAGAGCGTCGTGAAGCCGATACCGTAGACCACATGCACCAGGATCAGACCCCAGATCGAACCGGCGATGCCGAGAATGCCGAGAATGCGCGCCATCGGGATCAGCACGATCTGGAAGGGAATGAAGCACGAGAGAAGCAGCATGCCGAAGAAGATGTTCGCCCCGGGGAAGCGCCATTTCGTCAGCACGTAGCCGTTGAGCGCGCCGATGATCGTGGAAATCGCCACGGCCGGGACGACCATCAGGATCGAATTGATGAAGAAAGGCCGAAGGCCGGTGGGCTGCACGCCGATCTGGGCGGTCGACCAGGCAGAAAGCCATGGCTCGACGGTCCAGGTCCGAGGCAGGTTCAACATGCCGCCCTGCCGGATCTCATCCAGCGGCTTCAGGGAATTCACCAGCATCACATAGAGCGGCAGCAGCGAATAGAGTGCGAAGAGGATCAGCGCCGAATAGATCAGAGCGCGCGTCAGCCGGTTGTGCGAGATGACGTTTTCGGAATTGGGAGCGCCCATCAGCGTTTTCCTCCCCGGACTTCGGAATAGAGATAGGGAACGATGATCGAGAAGATCATCACCAGCATCACGATCGCCGACGAGGCGCCGATCGCCATCTGGTTTCGGGTGAAGGTGTAAGAATACATGAAGGTCGCCGGCAGCTCGGTCGCCTGCCCCGGCCCGCCGCCCGTCAATGCGATGATCAGATCGTAGGCCTTGATGGCAAGATGGGCGAGTACGACAAAGGCCGAAAGGAAGACCGGCCGCATCAGGGGAATGATGATCCGCCGATAGATGGTTGGGGTGGTCGCCCCGTCGATCTGGGCGGCCTTGATGATCTCGTTGTCGACGCCGCGCAGGCCCGCCAGGAACATCGCCATGATGAAGCCGGTCGACTGCCAGACGGCCGCGATGACGACGCAGTAGATGGCGTAGTTGCGGTCCTTGATCCAGTTGAACGAGAAGCTTTCCCAGCCCCAGAGATGCATGGTGTTCTCAAGCCCGATACCGGGATCGAGGAACCACTTCCACGCGGTGCCGGTGACGATGAAGGAAAGCGCCATCGGATAGAGATAGATCGGACGAAGGAAACCTTCGGCGCGGATCTTCTGGTCGAGCAGGATCGCCAGCCCGAGACCCAGCACCGAGCAGACCACGATATAGAGAGTCGCGAAGATCGCCAGATTGCTGACCGCGCGCCACCAGTGCGGCAGGGCCCATAACCGGCTGTAATTGCTCAAACCCACGAAGTTGTAGGACGGCAGCATCTTACTGTCCGTCATCGACAGGAAGCCCGTATAGGCTATGAAGCCGTAGACGAACACCAGAACTATGAGAAAGCTGGGGGCGAGCACGAGCTTTGGCAAAAGCTCCTGCAGCCGGTTGCGGCTATCCATGTTTGCTACCACCGTATGTTTCGTTCGTGGAGGGGATTGCCCCTCACCCTAGCCCTCTCCCCGCATGCGGGGAGAGGGGACTGAGGCGTAGCGGCTCAAGCCCTCATCTCAAGGCGAGAGGACGCCGGAGCTCACCGCTTGTCCCTTCTCCCCGCACGCGGGGAGAAGGTCGCGGCAGCGGGATGAGGGGCTTTTCCCCTCCTCGGTGCCTCTACTTCGCAGCCTCGACCGCCGCCACGAGTTCCGTCACCGCCTCTTCCGAGTCGAGTTCGCCGTTGAACTGGCGTGTGACCACGTCGTAGATCGCGTTCTTGACGGCAGCCGGATTGGCATGGCCGTGGGCCATGGAGCCGAAGAGCGTGCCGTTGGTATTTGCTTCCGCGAGGTCCTTGATGCCCTTCTTGCCGCAGGCGTCGAAGTCGGTATCCGGAACGTCGGTGCGGGCGGGAACGGAACCCTTGACGACGTTGAAGGCCGACTGGAAGGCCGGGCTCTCGATTGCCGAGGCCATCTGCAGCTGTGCCGGAACCTTGTCTTCCGAAACCTTGAACATCGCGAACTGGTCGGAATTGAAGGTGACCGAACCTTGCGTTCCGGGGAAGCGCATGCAGACAAAATCAGTGCCGGGCACCTTCTTCGCCTTCAGGAACTCGCCCTTCGCCCAGTCACCCATGAACTGCAGGCCGGCCTTGTTCTCGATGACCATTGCCGAGGCGAGGTTCCAGTCGCGGCCGGAGAAGTTGTCGTCCACATAGGAGCGCAGCTTCGTCATGCGGTCGAAGGCTTCCTTCATCTTGTCGCCGCCGAGCGCCGCCGGATCGAGATCGATGAAAGCCTGCTTGTAGAAGTCGTTGCCCAGCGAAAGAACGACGGCGTCGAAGATCGTCGCGTCCTGCCAGGGCTGGCCGCCATGGGCGACCGGCGTGATGCCCTGCTCCTTGAACTTGTCGAGCAGTGCGATCAGCTCTTCCCAGGTGGTCGGTTCCTTGCCGCCGGCCTTGTCGAGGGCGGCCTTGTTGATCCAGACCCAGTTGGTCGAATGGACGTTGACCGGCGCGGCGATCCAGTGTCCGTCATATTTCGAGAACTGCTGCAGTGCCGCCGGAATGACCTTGTCCCAGCCCTCCTTGGAGGCGACCTCGTCCAGATTGCCCAGCGCGCCTTCCTTGGCCCAGTCGAGAATGTCGAAGCCGAGCATCTGCACGGCCGTCGGCGCGTTGCCAGCGGTGACGCGGGCACGAAGCACCGTCATCGCTTCGGTGCCGCCGCCGCCGGCGACCGGCATGTCGGTCCAGCTGATGCCCTTGCTCTCTAGGTCCTTCTTGAGGACGTCGAGGGCCGCGGCTTCGCCGCCGGACGTCCACCAGTGCAGTACTTCCACATTCTCGGCTGCCTCCGCAGCTGTCGCCGCCAACATCAGTGCTGCAACAGCAGTCGTCGTCATGAACTTGCGCATCGTTATCCTCCCGTTTGCAAGTTTCCGAAGCGGAACCTCCTCCGCTCTTTTCCGGTGCCGCCCGGTTCCCGCGGACGGCTGGCCTGCGACTGACGTCACCCGGCCAATTCAAGACGTTACACCCTTTCGGCGATTACGAAACCTCGCCCCTTCCCTTCTTCAGCGCGGCATCCACCAGTTGCTGCGCCGGCCGATATGCATGTTGAGCGTCTTCGTCTCCGTATAGTCCTCGACCGCATGGCGACCGAGCTCGCGGCCGAGACCGGATTGCCGATAGCCGCCGAAAGGCAGCTCCGATGCGCCATCCATGAAGGTGTTCATCCAGACCGTGCCGGCGCGTACGCGCCGCCCGATCGTCAGGCAGGTGTCGAAGTCGCGGCTCCAGACCCCGGCGGAAAGCCCGTAATCGATCGAATTGGCGATCCGGATCGCCTCTTCCGTCTTCTCGAAAGTCAGAACGGAGAGAACCGGCCCGAAGACTTCCTCCCGGGCCACGGCCATTTCGGGCCGAACGGCCGACAGAATGGTCGGGGCCATGAACTGTCCCATGCCGAGATCGAGCGTGGTGCCGCCATGGGCTATTCTCGCGCCTTCGTTCGACGCCGAAGAAACATAGCCGGCGATCTTTTGCAGATGCTGCGGCGTGATGATTGCGCCAACCTGCGTTTCAGGGTCAAGCGGATCTCCGACCTTGACCTTGGCCGAGAGGCTGGCGATGCGCGCCGTCACCTCCTCGGCGATATCGCGATGCAGGATCAGCCGCGAGCCGGCATTGCAGCATTCGCCGGCATTGAAATAGGCGCCGAAGACGGCCGCATCGATGAATTCGTCCAGGTTTGCGTCCGGAAAGACGATCTGCGGATTCTTGCCGCCGAGTTCCAGCGAGACCTTCTTCAAGGTCTGCGCCGCATTGGCCATGGTCAGCCGGCCGATTCCGGTCGAGCCGGTAAAGGAGACCATGTCGACATGCGGGTGGGTGGTGAGCGGCGCGCCGGCCTCCGGCCCCGTGCCGACGATGATGTTCACGACGCCCTGGGGCACGCCGGCCGCTTCCAGGATTTCGCCGAGAACCAGCGTCGAGGCCGAGGTGAGTTCGGACGGCTTCACCACCGTCGTGCAGCCGGCGGCAAGGGCGAAGGGAAGCTTCTGGCTGACGATCAGGAAAGGGAAGTTCCACGGCGTGATGATCGATACGACGCCGATCGGCTCGCGCAGCACGACGCCGAGCGTACCCTCCCCGAGCGTGTTGTAGCTTTCGCCCGAGAGTTCGCGGGCAAGTGCCGCCGCATAGCGCCAGATGTCGGCGGCGCCCGCCAATTCGCCCTTCGCCTGGCTGATCGGCTTGCCGGATTCGACCGCATCGAGAAAAGCGAGCTCATCCGCGCGCGCGGCAATCATGTCGGCGGCCCTGAGCAGGATCAGCGACCGTTCCGAGGCTGTCATGCGCGGCCACGGACCCTCGTCGAAGGCGCGCCGTGCGGCGGCGATCGCCCGTTCGGCATCCGCTTTCGCGGCCGCCTGATAGCGGCTGACGACGACGCCGTGACCCGGCGCCACGCGCTCGATCGAGCGGCCCTCGGCGCCATCCACCCACTGACCGTCGATCAGCATCCGGAATTCGCGGATCTCGTAATCGCCGAGCGCCTTCGGCCTCACCACCGCCGTCATCACCATTCTCCCTTGAAGCGAGCTTCACGCTTTTCACTGAAGGCGGCTACGCCTTCCTTGAGATCGCCGGTCTTGGCGACGAGGATCGATCCCAACGCTTCCACCGCCGCGCCCTTGTCTTCGCCGCTGGCCGAGGCGATCATCAGCTTCGATATTTCGAGCGCCGCCGGCCCGCGGCCGGCGACCCGCGCAGCGTAGTCGCGCGCCGCCTGCATGACCGCGCCGGTCTCGACCACTGCGTCGATAAGCCCCTCGGCCTTGGCTTCCGCCGCCGAGAACATCTCGCCGCCGAGCACCATGCGGCGAACGATCTGCGCGCCGAAGCGCGCGACCAGGCGCTGCGTGCCCGACCAGCCCGGAACCATGCCGAGGCTCGTCTCCGGCAGGCCGATCTTCACCTGTTTTTCGGCCAGACGTATATCCGCCGCCGCCGCAAGCTCCAGACCGCCGCCAAGCGCATGGCCGTTGAGTGCCGCGATCACCGGCATGCGCAGCGTGGCGAGCCGTTCGAAAACGCGGTGGCCGAAACGGACCCAGTCATGGCCGAAGGCGGCTGGCTCCATGCCGCCCCAGGCCTTGATGTCGCCGCCGGCGGAAAAGGCCTTGCCCTCGCCGGTAAGGATCAGGACGCGCACGTCGCGCTTCGCCTCGGCCGTATCGCAGGCCGCGTCTAGCGCCTTCAGCATGCCGATGTCGAAGGCGTTGAGCTTTTCCGGCCGCGCGACCGTCATGATCGCTATGGGACCGTCGAAATCGATGCGGATGCGTTCGTCAGCCATCGTCGCCTCCCGTGAGCCGGCGCGGCGCCTTGGCGGGCAGCGTCAGGCCGATCGGCCCCTCGCCGAACAGCGCCGGATCCATCGGCTTCAGCGCGTCGGAGACGATCAGCGGAAACTCCGACTGACCAAGGATATCCGTTTCGAGATCGACGCCCGGGGCGATTTCGGTGAGCACCACGCCTTCCGGGGTCAGTTTCATCACGCAGCGCTCGGTGACATAGGTGATGTCCTGCCCCTGTTCGACGGCCCGGCGGCCGGAGAAAGTGACGTGCTCGACCGTGTTGACGAGCTTCCTGAGCTTGCCTTCCTTCTCGATCACGAGCCGCCCGTCGCCGACCGCCAGCTTCGCACCCGCATTGAACATGCCGGAGAAGACGATCTTCTTCGCCCGCGCGGTTATGTCGACGAATCCGCCCGCCCCCGCCGTTACATGCGGCCGGAAGCTGAGCTTCGAGACGTTGACGGAGCCGGTGCGGTCGATCTCCAGGAAGGAGAGCAGAGAAGCATCGAAGCCTGCGCCCTGGAAATAGGTGAACTGGTATGGCGACGGCATGAAGGCGTCCGCATTCGAGGCGCAGCCGAAGGCGAAATCGAGGAGCGGCACGCCGCCGACGGCGCCCTGTTCGATGACCCAGGTCACTGCGCCGTGCAGACCCTCTTCGATGAGGATGCGCGGGACGTTTGCGGAAATGCCGAAACCGAGATTGACCGCACTGCCCGCCTCGAGCTCCTTGGCGACGCGGCGCGCGATCACTTTCTGGATATTGAATTCCGGCAGTCGGAAGCTGTCGAGCGGACGGAATATCTCGCCGGAAATGGCGGGGTCGTAGAGCGTCTGCGTCGTCTGCTTCTGTTCGGGATCCACGACGACATAGTCGACCAGAACGCCCGGTACACGCACATCATGGGGCTTCAGCGAGCCTTCTTTGGCAATGCGTTTCACCTGGGCAATGACGATGCCGCCATTGTTGCGGGCGGCAAGCGCCTGATCGAGGCCACCTAGATAGGCGCCCTCGTGCTCATAGGTGAGATTGCCGCATTCGTCGGCGGTCGTCGCGCGGATGATCGCCACCTGAGGCGCGATCGCCTTGAAATAAAGCCAGTCCTCTCCCTCGAAGGAGATCTTCTTCACCACCGGTTCGGCGGCGGCTGACGCATTCATAGCGCAGCCTTCGCGCGACGGGTCGACGAAGGTGTCGAGCCCCACCTTGGTCATGACGCCCGGGCGCTTGGCCGCCGCCTCGCGATGCATGTCGAAGAGAATGCCCGAGGGAATATTATAGGCGGCCACCTCGTTCGCGCCGATCATCTGCCAGATCAGCGGCGGTTCGGCGCTCGACGGGCCTGAGGGATAGGAGCCGCCGATGATCTTTTTCAGGAGGCCCTTCCTGGCGATATGATCCACGCCCTTGATGCCGCTCATGTCGCCGGCGGCGATCGGATGCAGCGTCGTCAGATCGCGCGGGTGTCCGGTCGCCTCGAAGCGCTCGCCGATCGCCTTCAGCATCAGGTCCGGGCAGCCAAGCCCGCTGGAGGAGGAGACCGACACGATTGCGCCGTCCGGAATCAAGCCGGCAGCTTCCGCAAGCGAAATATGTTTGCCCGTCATGCGCATCAAAGTCCCGTTTCGATCTCGACGGCACCGCCGGTAGCCGCCGCCTTTACCACCGCAAGCCCGGTGGCGAGCGACCAGACGCCATCCTCGCCGCTCGCCGACGGACGGC